>AGIF02000001.1:1520548-1824658 GCA_000227505.4 gamma proteobacterium HIMB55
ATATGAGGCGCCTTCCGCTTTGCGCGACGCTTGGTCTGCTTCACTGAGCTCCAGATCAGCTGGCTTTAAAGCTGTCGATCGACCGTCGGCACGACGGGCTTCGCGGAGGATTTCTAGCTCCTCGGGCGTTCGGTAGCAAACAAAAGCATCGCCCTGCTCTACCAGTTGCCACGCGTACTGACCGTAAATCTCGCGCCGCTCACTCTGACGATAAGGTCCGTGATCACCACCGACGTCGGGACCCTCATCCCAATCGAGCCCTAACCACCTGAGCGAATCAAAAATCATCTGCTCGGCGGCTGCCGTGCTGCGCGCTTGGTCTGTGTCCTCGATACGCAATATGAACTGCCCACCGTGCGCCTTTGCAAAGCATCGGTTAAACAACGCCATATAGGCGGTGCCTACGTGAGGGTCTCCCGTGGGAGATGGCGCAACGCGTGTTCTGACAGTCATTTGGGTCTCGTCCGTTACCGAGTCATATAAGCGCGCCATGGTAACAGAACCCAGCCTCAATAAAGTCTCCGAGGCGGGCTTCTCGTAGGACTAATTACGTGAGTTTGTTACACCCCTACCGCAAAATTCGATACGATGCGTCAAAGCCAAGAGCAAGAAGAATCATGCGTTTTTTTCGATCGTTTTTAACTGTCAGTTCCCTCGCGTTACTGCTGACAGCCTGTGGTAGTGGTGAAAGTAATGTGGTGTCTGGAAACCGAGAGGGTTTACTCCACTACGGCAACGGCGCAGAGCCCCAAGGCCTCGACCCACACGTTGTAACAGGTGTCCCGGAAAACCACCTTATCCGCGCGCTTTTTGAAGGCCTTGCGGTAAAAAATCCGAAGACGCTCGAGCCTGAACCCGGTGTAGCCGAGCGATGGGAAATCAGCGACGACGGCACCGTTTACACGTTCTACATCAACCCCAATGCGAAGTGGAGTAACGGTGAGCCGATCACTGCCTCTGACTATGTCTGGTCGTGGAATCGTGCGCTGCACCCTGATACGGGCTCGCTTTACGCTTACATGCTCTACCCAATTGCTAATTCAGAGGCCTACTCGAAGCGTGAAATCACCGACTTCAATGAGGTCGGTGTCAAAGCGCTCGATGACCTGACATTAGAAGTCACGTTAAACGCGCCAACACCTTATTTCCTGCAGCTCATGGATCACTACAGCAGCTTCGCGGTCCACCCCGAGACGCTCATGAAGCACGGCAAGATGACCGATCGTTTCACGCCTTGGACGCGAGTCGGCAACATCGTGAGCAACGGCGCCTTCACCTTGGAAGAGTGGTCACTTAATCGCCGCATTATCATGAAAAAGAGCGAGCACTACTGGGATCGGGACAACGTGGAACTCAATGGCATCGTTTTCTATCCCACCGAGAACGTTGTCAGTGAAGAGCGCATGTTCCGTGCGGAGCAGTTGCACTACACGCAGGTAGTCCCACTGGACAAGATTCCCGGATATCGCGAAAGCGGAGACCCGAGTTACGTGCAGGCGCCCTACTTGGGCACCTACTACTACTTGGTTAATACCGATCGACCACCCGTGGACAACGTTCTCGTCCGCCGTGCGCTTTCGTTGGCGTTAGACCGCGAAAAACTTACGCGAACGGTACTCCAGGACACCGCCATCCCGGCCTTTAGCATCACGCCGCCGGATACCTTGGGCTACAACCCGCCAAAACTTTTTGATCATGACCCTGAGCAAGCACGCCAGTTGCTTGCTGAAGCAGGCTATCCAAACGGTGAGGGGTGGCCAGGGCTTGAGATCATTTACAACACGCAGGAAGCGCATCGAAAAATCGCAGTAGCTGTACAGCAAATGTGGAAGAGCGAACTCAATATCGATGTGACGATCGCTAACCAAGAGTGGAAGGTTTACTTAGACTCCGTTTCGCAGCGTAACTTCCAAGTTGCGCGCCGCGGCTGGATTGGTGATTACGTTGATGCAAATAACTTCCTCGACCTCTTCATTACCGAGGGTGGAAACAACAACACTGGCTATGCCAACGACATCTACGACGACATCATTCTCAACCGAGCGCCCAAGGCTAAGACGCGTGACGAGCGATACGGTCTATTTTACGAAGCAGAAACAATGCTGATGCAAGAGATGCCGATCATTCCCATTTACACCTACACCAGTAAGCATTTGGTGCATCCAAGTGTCGAAGGTATCTACCCCAACCTTATGGACTCATTGAATCTCAAATACGTGAAGCTTCATCCGGAACGTCGCTTAAACGGGGAGGCAAACTAAGGTGCTGCGTTTTATTTTTTGGCGATTAATTCAAGCTATCCCTGTCATCTTTGTTGTCATCACCGCGACCTTCTTCTTGGTGCGTTCAGCACCGGGGGGGCCTTTCGATAGCGAGAAAGCGGTACTTCCCGAGGTTAAGCGTGCGCTGGAGGCGCAGTACAAGCTCGACCTACCACTGCACGAGCAATACTTCGCCTATCTCAGTGATTTGAGTAATGGCGATCTGGGCCCCTCCTTCAAATACCCAGGGCGCAGCGTGAACGAGATTTTGGGAAGCGGCCTTCCTGTTACGGCAGAGCTTGGCTTGTACGCGCTGAGTTTCGCGTTGCTCATTGGTGTTTTGGCGGGGGTTTTCGCGGCACTAAAGCCCAATACTAGGCAAGACTACATCCCAATGGGGCTCGCGATGATAGGGATCTGTATGCCCTCCTTCCTGCTAGGTCCGCTACTTGTTCTGGTATTCGGTATTTACCTCGACTGGCTTCCAATTGCAGGCTGGGGTGATTTGCCGGGCGACAAAATTCTTCCATCGATCACGCTTGGATCTGCTTACGCCGCTTACATTGCGCGCTTAAGCCGCGCGGGGATGCTCGAAATTCTGTCGCAAGACTATATCCGAACGGCACGTGCCAAGGGGTTACCGGAATGGCGGGTGGTCACCCAGCACGCACTTCGCGGCGGACTCATTCCCGTTATCGCCTTTCTCGGACCTGCTTTTGCCGGTCTGCTCGCGGGATCTTTTGTTGTGGAAACGATTTTCCAAATCCCTGGCTTAGGCCGCTTCTATGTACAAGCGGCGTTTAACCGCGACTACACAATGATTTTAGGCACCACCGTATTCCTCTCAACACTCATTGTGTTCTTCAACCTGATCAGTGACGTGATAGCCGCGTGGCTGAATCCGCGTCTCCGCGCGCAGTTCAAAGGAGCCGCTTGATGAATACTGAAGAAATGAACGTATTGTCAGGCGCTGACCTTACAGATGCCGAAGATGGCTCATCGCTCTGGCAGGACGCGTGGCTGAGGCTCAAGAAAAACAGAGCTGCTGTGGCGGGCGGTGTGGTGCTCATCACCATGGTGATTTTGGCACTGCTTACACCACTGATTGCACCCTACAGCTACGAGGCACAGAACCTTGATTTAGGCGCGTCTCCACCGTCAGCGGCACACTGGCTGGGAACCGATATTTTCGGTCGAGACCTGCTTACGCAGATTTTGTATGGCGGGCGCATTTCGCTCGCGGTGGGCTTCATTGCTACCGCTGTCGCCTTGGTAATTGGCGTCACCTGGGGCGCGGTAGCAGGATATGTGGGTGGGCGCGTGGATGCGGCAATGATGCGCTTCGTCGATATTCTCTACGCCCTACCCTTTATGATTTTCATCATCCTGCTGATGGTGGTGTTTGGCAGAAACATTCTTCTTTTGTTCCTCGCCATAGGTGCGGTCGAATGGCTCACCATGGCGCGGATTATGCGCACGCAGGTACAAGCCCTCCGGCAGCAGGAGTTTGTCGAAGCGGCCATCTCGCTGGGCCTGTCTCCGAGCGCCATTATCTTTAAGCACATCATTCCCAACGCGATTGGCCCGATCATCGTGTACACCACGCTAACCATACCGAGCGTAATGTTGCTTGAGGCGTTTTTAAGCTTCTTAGGACTCGGCATCCAACCCCCGCAAACCAGTTGGGGACTGCTTATCAGCTACGGGGCGGAGACCATGGAAGAGTACCCATGGCTACTGATATTCCCGGGGCTTGCGCTGACAATTACCCTGTTTTCACTGAACTTCTTAGGCGATGGCTTGCGCGATGCGCTCGACGTTCGCGGCTCTAAGGATTGATCGCATGAGTTTATTAAACGTCAACGATTTGAGCGTCAGCTTCGTCACTCGAAATGGAACCACCCACGCGGTTCAGAACGTGAGTTTTACCGTCGAGCCTAAGTCCATTACCGCCATTATTGGTGAGAGTGGATCAGGTAAATCGGTTTCCTGTTATGCACTGCTTGGTTTGATTCCACAGCCGCCGGGGCGCATTGATTCCGGTACCGCTGAGTTTGAAGGGCGCGATCTGCTGCAACTGTCAGAGCGCGAATTACGGGGTATACGCGGGTCCGACATTGCCATGATCTTCCAAGATCCAATGACTTGTCTAAACCCCTACATGCGTATCGGTGAGCAGCTGATCGAGCCCCTGTTGGTCCATGGCGTTGCAGACAAAGAGACTGCAACGGCACGCGCAACCGCGCTATTGGATGAAGTCGGTATTCGAAATCCCGAATCTGCCATGAATGCCTACCCCTTCGAATTCTCGGGTGGCATGCGCCAACGGGTAATGATCGCCATGGCGTTGATTACTGAACCCAAACTACTTATTGCGGATGAGCCCACGACAGCCCTCGACGTCACCATTCAGGCCCAGATTCTCCAGCTGATCAAATCGTTACAGGAAAAGCGCGATATCGGCGTATTGTTCATTAGCCATGACCTTGCTGTTGTCTCGGATATCGCTGATCAGATTGTGGTGATGGAGAAAGGTCACGTCGTTGAGCAAGGTTCTCCCACGGACATTTTTTCGAATGCGAAGCATCCTTACACGCAAAAGCTTCTTGCTGCGATCCCCAGCGGTGAGCCACCCGAGACAGATGCGTCGCGTACTCCATTCATCACTGCCAGTAACCTGAAAACCTACTTCACCAGTGAAAACAGCGATGAGCCGATTAAAGCGGTCGACGATGTCTCACTGACCATCAATCGCGGCGAGGTCCTGGGGCTTGTTGGCGAGTCCGGCAGCGGCAAATCAACCTTTGGGCGCTCGCTCCTGCGGCTGACACCGATTACGGACGGCAGCGTGGAATTCGATGGCCTCAACGTGGGTGAGCTCGACAAAGGCAGTTTGAAAACCCTGCGCCGACGCATGCAAATGATCTTCCAGGACCCGTACGCGTCGCTTAATCCTCGCATGACGGTTTACGACACACTGGCCGAGCCTTTGTTACTCCACAAAATCGTCGATCGCGCAGGCTTAGATGGTGCCATCAAGTCGCTCATGGACAACGTCGGTTTGTCGCGCGCTTTCGCGAAGAAATATCCACACGAATTCTCTGGTGGTCAGCGACAGCGCATCGCGATTGGGCGGGCCTTGGCGACCAAGCCCGAATTCATTGTGGCGGACGAGCCGGTATCTGCGCTTGATGTGACCATTCAGGCGCAGATCCTCGACTTGCTAAAAGACCTGAAGGACGAATACGGGCTCACCATGCTGTTCGTATCTCACGATCTGGCGGTTATTCGCCAAATCGCGGATCGCGTTGCTGTGCTATATCACGGGCAACTCGAGGAAGTGGGTGATACCGCGTCCGTCTTCAATAACCCTACGAGTGCCTACACCCAACGCTTGCTTGCTGCGATTCCGGGTAAAACCGCTGCTTAAGTCAACGATTGCTCTCGCAACGCGGGAGCGATCATATATACAAAGTGCGGCGACGCTTTCTCAGCCAAACGATCAGCTAAACGCCTTATCACCCGCTTTGCAGACAATGGGCGTGCTCTCCGAGATCGAATAAGTACTCTCGAGAATTGTAGAGACGAAACGCCATGTTGACGTGGTTGTCTCGGGCGTGAATTCAATGTGGGTCCAGCCACGACGCGACGTATCGAGGTCGTAAAGCTCCTCACTGCTGGCTCTGAGTGATTGCTGCATCATTTCAGGTGGTGCCGGTAAATACGCCTCCATGCCAGGACTCGTAATACCGGGCGTTCCAATCTCAACACCAATGGAATCTCCCTTTGCATCACGCATATTGAATGCCCAGCCGTTATGGGTATCTCCAGCAAGCACCACAGGATTGCTCGCAAATTGCTTAAATACGGCGTGGATGCGCTCGCGGCACACAGGGTAGCCGTCCCATGCATCGAGATTCATGGGCAGACCGGCTTCACCAATCTGTCTCAAACCCTCTAAACGCTTGCGATAGCGCTCTGACAGCGAGCTCGTGTCGATGGCATCTTCATCAAGTACCGGCATGATCAACTTACCCATTAACACCTGCTGACCAATGATCTGCCAGGTGGCGCCGCGATCTTTACCGGCCGCCAATTGAGATGCCAGCCAATTCTCTTGCTCTGCACCGAGAATGCTGCGGTTGGGATCCATCAACATCGTCTTAACAAAGGCCTCGGCACCGCCCGCTTTTGGAATATCTCGCTGATAAATTAGCTGCTCATCGCGGCCGTGGAGTCGCGTGTCGAGCATGATGAGATCAGCGAGATTACCGATCTGAAACTGGCGATAAATCGGTGCCTGGTCGGTTTGCGCCGCCGTTCGAATGGGCATCCACTCGTGATACACCTTCCGAGCCATCGCTATCCGCTCGTCAAAGTCGCCCTCGCCCTCGTTGTGATTCTCCGCACCTGACTTCCAAGTGTTGTTCATCAATTCATGGTCGTCCCACACACAGATCCAAGGATGTGCGGCGTGTGCGGCCTGTAGATCTTTGTCAGAGCGGTAGGTGGCGTAGCGAGCGCGATAGTCATCCGTGGTGAGAATTTCGTTCACGGGTTCAACAGCACGCCCCAGCGTCTCCTCAGCAATCGGATTCACATAGACGCCACGCGCGTATTCGTAGATGTAGTCACCAAGGTGCAGAACAACGTCGACGTCGCTCTTTGCAATATCATCGTAAGCGTGGAAATAACCCTGCGGATAATTTGAACAAGACGCAACGGCCATACGAAAACGCGAAACATCTCCGGTAGGCAGTGTTTGAGTACTGCCCATAGGCGAGTAGTCACCGTTCACGATAAACCGGAAGAAGTAACGCTGACCCGCATCGAGACCGGTGACATCGACTTTTACGGTGTA
The DNA here is from genome assembly GCA_000227505.4 of gamma proteobacterium HIMB55. Lineage (NCBI taxonomy): Bacteria > Pseudomonadati > Pseudomonadota > Gammaproteobacteria > Cellvibrionales > Halieaceae > gamma proteobacterium HIMB55. The sequence goes on from AGIF02000001.1 coordinate 1,527,671, forward strand.
ATCACGATTCGAATGGGTGCCGGTAGTTCCGCTCGCTATGATCTTCTTAAACGATTTATCCGAGGAAACCTGCCAAACAATTTGATCCACTGAGTCAGCTGCGCTTTTAGGCAAGTAACGGGTCCAAAGGATGACGCGGTCAGAGAGTGGATCCCCTGAGGCAATACCGTGAGTGAATCCATGCGACTCTGTGGACGCGAGACTAATGCGACCCGCGCTCATTGCGGTTGCACCGGCACCGATAGTCATTCCCTGTAAAACACGTCGACGGTTAATATTCATAACTTCGCTTACCTTTCTTCACATACTTCTGTTTTCAGCGGCCTTCTGTTTTCAGCCTTCTTCTATTTTTGGCGTTCTTGAGCGTGCGTCTATATTGCTCTGAACTCATTTGAATACCGGCGTGCTGAACCTAGCTATTTTTTATTACCGGAACATTACCTGATTTTGGGGCTAGCCCAAGCCCTTGTGCGACAATAAGCGTATGAACACCGAAACCATCTCAACCACAGTGTCACCTTGGCGATTCAGCACAGCCCCCTGCATGGATTGGACGGATCGTCACTGTCGCTATTTTTGGCGATTGATGAGCCGTCATACACGGGTCTACACCGAGATGGTAACAACCGGTGCACTGATCCATGGTGACGCGGATAGACACCTGCGGTTCAATGAAGAAGAACATCCCGTTGCACTGCAACTGGGCGGCAGCTCGCCAAAAGATCTCGCTGTATCAGCGAGGATGGGGGCGGATTACGGTTACGACGAGATCAATCTGAACTGTGGCTGCCCCTCAGATCGGGTTCAAAACGGCGCATTTGGTGCTTGTCTGATGCGCGAGGCCGAGTTGGTTCGCGACTGCGTTAGCGCAATGAACGAAGCCGTCGACATTCCTGTTACGGTCAAGCACCGACTCGGTATCGATGACGACAACAGCTACGATATTGTTCGCGACTTCGTAGGAACCGTCGCAGAAGGTGGCAGCCAGGTGTTCATTGCACACGCGCGTAATGCGTGGCTAAAGGGCCTGTCCCCCAAAGAAAATCGTGAAGTCCCTCCGCTTAAATACGAATGGGTTTATCAGCTCAAACGCGACTTTCCAGACCTCACAATCGTGATTAACGGCGGAATCACCACCCTAGAGGAATGCCAAGCACATCTAGCGCATGTGGATGGGGTGATGCTTGGCCGCGAGCCCTATCAAAACCCATGGTTCCTCAGCGCAGTCGACGAGCTACTATTTCAGGAGACTCCAACGGGCGATAAATCAAATACTTTGAAACAGAGCTCATCACCCTTATCTCGACGTGCAACGGCTGAGGCATTAATGCCCTACCTCGAAAAAGTCCTTTCTGAGGGTGGCAGACTCAATCACGTACTACGCCACGTATTGGGGCTGTATCAGAGACAGCCAGGCGGAAAACAATTCAGACGTATTTTGAGTGAAGGCATGCACTCGGAAGGTGCCGGCATTGAGCTGTTTGAACAGGCGATTTCACAGACCGAAGCACTGATTGAGCGGCGCCGAGCTTAGAACTCCTCGTCCCACTCCTCGTCTTCAAAGTCCGAGAAGGTATCGACGACAACGCCGTCATTCACCAGAGCCTCTCTGTTCTGCAAGTAAGCATCGCGAATGAATACGTAGCGATCCCCAGTAATGAGGTCCTCCGCGTCGAGCAGATCTGCACGGTACTCGAGTGCTCTCCAGCCCCGTGAACCCCAAGTGATCAGGTCATCATCGACCAAATAATCGTTGGCTGACATAAAGCTGTCAGTAATGTCGCCAATGCCAGAGCGAATGGTGTACGGCCCAAGAAACGGCATCATGACATAGGGACCTTCAGGTGCCCCCCAACGGGCAAGCGTATGACCGAAGTCAGTTTTATAGCGCTCAAGCCCCATATCAGAAGCCACATCGATCGTGCCCAATAAACCCAGCGTTGTGTTCACCAATACGCGCCCCGTATTTTTTGCCGCTCTTCCTGGCCGACCTTGTAATACGGCATTGAGCGCACCGTTAACGTCGGTCAAGTTGTCGTAGGCATTCATCAATGCGCGACGAATGGGCATAGGGACTGTATCGTCGTAAGCAACCGCGATGGGACGCAAAATCGCCGCGTCAGCCGCGTCATTAAACTCGAGGATCTCTCGGTTTATCGATTCGAAGGGATCGTCGTTAGCGTAAGCGAGGGTGGGTACGAGCAGCAAAGTAACCATCGCAGTATGTTTTGCGATCTGCTTTGTGAGTGCAGTTGTAAGCGTGTGTGTAAAAAGTAACTTGCGCACGATCTAAAGCTTCCGTTTCCGTTAGTTTACTGTACCAAAAAGTTGCCAGATTAACGTGGATTATTCGTCATCCATTGCTCGACGGATTGCCACTGCTGATCCAATCGTTTGGCGGATACAGGCAGCTTAGTACCCAGCTGTTGAGCAAATAGAGACACTCTGAACTCCTCAAGCATCCATCGGAATCTCACAGCCTCAGGAGATAAGACCTCAAGACCCGGATAATCCTTCGTGCCTTTAGCCAATCGATCGAGCTGAGGCTGCAACATCGCCATGGATTTCTCGTCCTTACCTCCTTGAGCTGACAAACGCTCAGCACGATTCAAGAGGGCTTTTAAATAGCGCGGATAATAGGAGAGCCACTCCGTTGGCGTTTCCACCAGCGCTTTGACGTCGAAAAGTGCTGTCATCTGCTTTTCCATGTCGTCTCGTGAAGCGACGTACTCCTTTGGCTGGTACTTCGCCAACATAGAACGGACTTCGGCAGCCGCTTTTACTGCAAGCGTCAGATGGTTCCCCATCTCTAGGACGTGAGGCACCCAATTCGTTGTTACCTCTCGCTGAACCTTGCTGAACGCCTCAGGTGATCGAGGCAATTCAAGGCTATCAAGCAGCTGCCAAAGCCCGCCTTCGATCAATGCATCGACCAAAGGCTCGCGCTCCAATTTAGCGCCTGCAAGCGCAAGTTTTGCCGCGTTATCGACAAATAGCTGCTTTTTTAAATATTTTGCGGTTTTCAGGTCACCTTGAAGCAGTAGCCCTGCAACACCCAGTCTATGCTGGCGATGTGCTTCGGAGGCGTAATCCAAAAGTCGCACTGATAACTGCCCCGAACCTTCCTTGATCACAGCGGGGTAGGCCATGACCTCAGTCCCTGCGGACTTCCCTCGCCACTCCTCGGGTAAGGCCTGAAAATCCCATCGCGTCACGTTGACGCGTTCAAGATTGTTCTTTGTCGTGACCACCTCAACGGGTGACTCGCTACGAAACTCAGCAACAAGCTTTGCAAGTTCCCTGCCCTCGGCCAGCAATTTCCGTCGATCGTCTACGACGCGAATATTCATTTGATAGTAGGGCTCAATCACCACCTGCGCCCAATCGCCTGAGGATACGGACACGCCTCTGAGGTTTTTTAACTCGCGCGACAACGCCTGAGCCAAGGGCTCATCACCTGCGTTCAATCGCTCCAGCAAGGCGTCGGCCACATCCGGCGCAGGCACCAACTGCTTTCTAAGGCTCTTGGGTAGGCCTTTGATCATCGCAATCAACTTCTCCCGCAGGAGGCCAGGGACCAGCCACTCAAACCGATAACGGGGAGCGCGATTCATCAGAGCTCTGGGAATCGTAACCGTTACACCATCGCGGTTGCCGCCTGGCTCAAATTGATAGCTGAGCTCAAAGCTAACCTCACCCACCTTCAGCGCTTTTGGAAACTGATCTTCAACCTCACTGCCCGGATCGCGCGTCAGCACCTGCTCACGCCGCATTTTGAGGATTTGCTGCGCACCTGCGTCACGACGCAGCCACTTATCGAGCGCGACACCGCTGGCGCAGTCAGGTGGCATACGCTCGTCGTAAAAACGGAACATCGACTCCTCGTCGACAAGCAGATCGCGACGACGCGTTCGTGACTCAAGCTCCATCACGTCACTGACAAGCTTGAGGTTGTGCTTCAAAAACTCTGGAGGCTGACGGAAATTCCCTGACACTAATCCATCGCGAATCATGACTTCCCGCGAAGTTTTTTGGTCGATCCCGGCGAAATGAACGCGCTGCCCGTCGCTAATTGTTAAGCCAAACAAGGAGACACGTTCCTTGGCCATCACGCGTCCGGATCGCGCATTCCAAGCCGGCTCGTAGTGATGACGTTTCAACAGTTCTGGGTTTGTTTCGAGTAACCAACCCGGCTCAATAGCAGCACACTGCCGCAGGAAAACCTGTGAGGTTTCCACCAACTCTGCGGCAACCAACCACTTGGGTGGTTTTTTGTATTGGCCCGAGGCCGGAAAAACCTGCGCTTTTCGATTTCGCGTAGCATTGAACTTTCGCCCCTCGTCTTGTTGCGCGATGTTACCCAACAGCCCAGTGAGGAGTGCTCGATGGATCGCCTCGTACTTATCGTCAGCGGCTTGCGCCGGCGTGACACGAAACTTCATTTGCCGGCAAGAAAGGACTAGCTGGTGGTGAACCTCGCGCCACTCCCGAATGCGCAGATAGGACAGAAACTCACGCTCGCAGAGCTTACGCAGCTGATTCTGACTCAGCGTCTGCCGCTGCTCTTCAACGTACTGCCAAAGGTTTACCCATGCGACGAAGTCAGATTTGGCGTTATTGAACCTCGCGTGCTGCTGATCGGCTTGCGCGCGTTTTTCCTGAGGTCGTTCCCGAGGGTCTTGTACCGACAAAGCACTCACAATTACCAGCGCCTCGTTCAGACAATCACGACTGGCGGCGTCTAAAAGAATCCGGCCGAGCTTTGGGTCCACGGGAAGCTTAGCCATTGCCCTACCTAGGTGTGTCAGTTTGGCATCGGTATCAACCGCCCCTAGTTCAGTGAGCAATCGGAAACCATCGCGGACCATTTTAGATTCGGGTGGGTCGACGAAGGGGAATTGTCTGACATCGCCCAAACCCAGCTCCAGCATCCGCAAGATAACCGAGGCAAGATTGGTTCGCAGAATTTCTGCGTCCGTAAACTCGGGGCGCGAAAGAAAATCTTGTTCGGAATAAAGGCGGAAGCAGACACCTTCGGCAACCCGACCACATCGGCCTTTACGCTGATTCGCACTCGCTTGGGAGATGGGTTCGATGGGTAATCGTTGAAGCCCCGAGCGATGACTGTAGCGGCTGACACGAGCGTCGCCCGGATCAATCACATAACGGATACCGGGAACCGTTAAGGAGGTCTCAGCGACGTTAGTTGCGAGCACGACTCGCATCCCCGAGCCGGAGCGATTGAAGACGCGGTTTTGCTCCGCGTTGCTCAAGCGCGCGTACAGCGGAAGCACTTGAATCCGGTCGCGACCGCGCAGCGCCTTGGCGAGATCTCGTATTTGCCGCTCGCCAGGGCAAAATACGAGCACGTCACCACGCGGACCGTATTTTTGAGCTTCGATCTCATCGATGAGCTCAGACACCTGCCTTTGAACCCCGCGGTCACGATCTTCAACCGCGTCTAGGTAATGAACCTCAACCGGATACGTCCGCCCAGAAACCTCGATAATGGGCGCGTCGTTAAAGTGCTTACTAAAACGCTCAACATCAATCGTCGCCGAAGTGATGATGACTTTGAGATCGGGGCGTTTAGGCAGTAGGCGTTTTAGGTAACCGAGAATAAAGTCGATATTGAGGCTGCGCTCGTGAGCCTCATCGATAATGAGGGTGTCGTAAGCCTTGAGCTGACGGTCTTTTGTGAGTTCTGTGAGCAAAATACCGTCGGTCATTACCTTGACCGCGGTTTGATCCGACACTTGATCGTTAAAGCGGACCTGATACCCAACAAGACCGCCGACATCCGTTCGGAGCTCTTCTGCGATTCGACTCGACACAGCCCGCGCAGCGATTCTCCGCGGCTGAGTGTGCCCAATGCGCTTTTCGCGGCCGCGACCCAGTTCGAGACACATCTTGGGGAGCTGTGTTGTCTTACCCGATCCCGTTTCACCGGCGACAACAACCACTTGGTGCTCAGCAATTGCGCGCATGATCTCGTCTTTGCGCGCAACAACCGGCAGTTGTTCTGGATAGGGAATGTGTTGAGGAACTAGCCGCTCGATACGGCCCTCATGGCTTTTACTCACTCGCTCCTCAACTCACATACAACGTCTACAATTTCCTAGCCGCGAGCTGCCTCGTCGCGAAGCTCGCGTCTGAGGATCTTACCGACATTGGTTTTGGGTAGATCATCTTTAAAGACAATGGATTTTGGCACTTTGTAGGCAGTCACTTGCTCGCGCATGTAGGCAATGACAGCCTCTTCTGTGAGCTCAGGATCAGATTTCACAACATACATGCGAATACCCTCACCTGTGGCTTCTGATGCAAAACCCACAGCCGCGCACTCAAGAACACCCGGGTGCTTGGCACACACGTCTTCCAGTTCGTTAGGGTACACATTGAAGCCGGAGACAATGATCATGTCTTTAATGCGGTCCACGATCTTCACGTAGCCGTCTTGTTGGATAACCGCAACATCACCCGTCGCGAACCAACCATCGTCGTCGAGGACCTCTGCCGTCGCCTCGGGACGCTGCCAATAGCCCTGCATCACCTGAGGACCTTTAATGCAAAGCTCACCCGCCTCGTCAAAGCCAAGCGTCTCACCTGACTCGCTCACGGTCTTCACGTAAGTCTGGGGAACAGGAATACCAATGGTGCCCAACTGCCGGCCGTTACCGGGATTGCTCGTTGCCGTGGGTGATGTTTCGGTCAGGCCGTAGCCTTCGTACACGTTACAACCCGTCACCTCAGCCCAACGCTCCGCGGCTGCTTGTGTCAGCGCCATACCGCCAGACATTGTGAGTTGCAGGTTCTTGAAAGCAATATTTTGGAATCGCTCGTCATTACAGAGCGCCACAAACAAGGTATTCAAACCGCAAAACACCGTTGGCTGATACTTCTCAAAGGCGTCGACGACCGAGGGCAGGTCTCTCGGATTTGGAACAAATAAGGTATGCGCACCCTTTCGAAGCGAGTACATGGATACCGTGAACGCATAGATGTGATAAACGGGTAAGGGCTGCATAAACACAGCCCCCTCAGCCTCGATCCCGAAGGTTTCAAAGAAACCGTCTAGCTGCATAACGTTGGCCACGATATTACCGTGTGACAGCATGGCACCCTTCGCAACACCTGTGGTCCCGCCGGTGTACTGAAGCATCGCAAGGTCTGAGAGACTGACGTCGACCGGTGAAAACGCCTTTTGCGCGCCTTTTTTCAGGACATCGTTAAATTTGATGACGTTGGGCAAGCTAACCTTCGGCACCATCTTCTTGACGTGCTTGACGACAGCGTTAACCAGCCAGCGTTTGGGCGCCGGATGCAAGTCAGCGATTTCAGTGAGAATAATTCTCTCGATACCCGTTTTGTTGACAACGCGAGAGGCCGTTTCTGCAACGTTTGCTTGCACGACAAGGAGACGTGCGCCCGAATCATTGAGTTGATGCTCTAACTCGCGCTCTGTGTAGAGTGGATTGGTATTCACCACCACCATGCCGGCGCGCAACGTACCCAGACAGGCAACCAAGTACTGCATGAGATTGGGCATCTGAATAGCGACTCGGTCACCCTTAGAGAGCCCTGAATCACTTTGCAGCCAGCTTGCGAAATCAGCCGATAATTGATCGAGCTCACGATAGGAAATGCTGTGGCCCACGCTTGAGCAAGCAGGCAGGTCCGGGAAGCGCTGCATCGCGTCCTCAAACAGAGCGACAATTGATGGATAGGCTGTGACGTCTACGTCCCACTCGATATTGAGATCTTGATAGCGAGCGGCAATAGCGGCGCTTACATCTGCTTGCATTCGGTTAACCCCATTATTTTGGTTATGGTATTTTTAGAAAAATTTTATGTTGCCCTGACGCGAGGATCCCCCCATGGAAATCACCAATATTACGTTTGATGAACTCGCGATTGGGGATGGTATCGAAGTTAGTCGCTTAGTCACAGCGCGGGATGTCGAACTCTTTGCTGTCGTGTCAGGAGATCACAATCCACTGCACTTGGATCCAGACTACGGGGCCACGACCCAATTTGGTGAATGCATCGGGCACGGCATGCTCATCGGGGCATTTGTGAGCGCCATGATCGGCATGGAGTTTATGGGCCCAGGCACTGTCTACTTAGGCCAAAACCTCGAGTTTCGGTCGCCCATTTTTCTCGGCGACACACTCACGCTCGCGCTTACAGTGACTGAGAAACACCCTCGAAAACCCTGGGTCACCATGGCACTGTCCGTCAAGAATCAGGACGGTAAAGAGGTGTCACGCGGTGAATCAAGAGTGATTGCACCTACAGAGAAACAGACACTGCAGGTGGTACCACCACCCTCGGTTGAATTACTCGATCACGACTCGCCGCGCTTAGATGGCGCGATGAACTGATCGGCGTCCATATACATCAGCCCCATCAAAATCAGCGGCTCGCTCATAGACGGCGTCATCGTGCACATCAGTACATTGATATCGTCGCCGTGAACCGTAGGCCCCCGCGCACCGATTAAGACCTTATTCGTGGTTTGCTGATCGGGCCCCTGCTCCTGATAGGTTCTGAGCGCACCCTCTTCTTTCATGATCTCGATAAGATCCTGCAGGATGGCAACAATGCTGTCGCGGAAGCGTGAGTAGTTCAGATCACCTCGATACTGCGAGATATCCAGGGTCATGTTCAGTTGAACCGTTTCATCACCCTCGAACTCAAGACGGGTCACGCCCACAGTCTCGCCCTCTTCTAGGCGGCGGAACAGTCCTTTTGACACGGTTCGGGTCGTTTCAATAAACGCCTTGTGCAACAAGTTGGCTGCCAAATTGCCCAACTGGTCGTATGTCATCGTAGAATTACCCAAGGCCATGATTGCTCCCCAAAAAAACTGTGCTAGTAACGATTACCCCAGAATCACCGCAGCTCCAACTCGAGGTTGTATTCACAACCGCGAACCCGGCACGGTCCAGCGTTGAGGCGAGAGCTTATCAGCATGATTGACCGTGGCAACCAAGATTGGCGACTAATGTCGCGTCCAGCCGTTATTTTTGAAGCTGGGGCACCGAGATCGGGTCAATTTGACGACGACTATTACTCGCCGGCCGACGGACTTGCAGAGAGTCACTACGTGTATGTCGAGGGTGGCAAGATCATCGAGCGGATCGAGGCACTGAAATCCGGCGAAACCCTCACCATACTCGAGCTAGGTATCGGTACGGGCTTGAATCTCGCGCTACTCATGCAGGCGTGGTCACTCCACGCACCAACGGGCGCGCACTGCCACTACATTGGCGTCGAAAAATACCCGATGAGCCGCTTGCAATTAACCGCGGCTAACGCTCCGTGGGAGACCTTAGTCGATATAAACGACATTATCGTTTCGCGCTGGCCCCCACCCATACCCGGGTGCCACCGCCGGCGGTCAATGATGCACGGCTTTACCGCCGATTTTTGGTGGGGCGATGCTGCTGAGGTGCTAAGCGATCTTGCGAGTTACCAAAACCGATGGATCGATGTATGGTTCTTGGACGGTTTCTCTCCCGCACGGAATGAATCGATGTGGGACGAGGCAGTCATGAAGCAACTCAAGCCGCTGAGCAACCCCGGCGCAACAGTCACCACCTTTACTGCTGCAAGTCACGTACGTCGTGCCTTGGAGGAAGCAGGGTTTACAGTGAGTAAGCGCACGGGTTTTGGGCGAAAGCGGGAGTGCATGACGGCCGCTTTAGCGGACAATGTGAGCGTTCAGCAAAAGCCTCTGTTAACTGCATGGGATCAACCTGAAAACTGTCCTAACCCCAAGACCTGTCTCGTAATTGGCGCAGGTCTCGCGGGCGCTCACGTGGCACGCAAATTAGCGGAAAGCGGCTGTTACGTAACGCTATTGGAGGGCAGAAGTCTCGCCTCGGGCGGCTCGAGTCAGCCTCAGGGCGTGATCTATACGCGCCCCTCGCATAAGCATGGAAAACTCGCGGATTTCTCCTTAACTGCCTACTGTTTTTCCACCGATCATCACCAGCAACTATTCGAAAACGAGCAGCTGTTAGACGGCGTCGACGGCGAAATGACCGGGTACATCCAGCTCAGCGACGAAGCAAAGCTCAGCCGCTTGGTTGCTGCTTTCGACGATGAGGAAAGTCCTGTCAGGATTGTCAGCGCAGACGAGGCGAGCAGTATTTCGGGCGTAGACCTCGATCGAGGTGGTATGCACTTCCCCGACTCAGGTTGGCTCAACCCAGCGGGCATCTGTAAAAAGCTGATCGAGCATCCAAATATCAAGCTGATCGAGGGTGTCGGTATCGCCAAACCTCGATTGCTGGGCCCGGGCTTCTGGGCAGTTGAAAACGGACAGGGACAGACCATTGCAATCGGAGATGCCGCGGTCGTCACAACCGCCTGGCAGGCCTCAGAGAACCCGGCGCTAGAGTTTCTACCTCTGCAAGCGATTCGCGGACAAACAACCCAGCTCGAATCCGAGGGTGCATTAGCCAATATGAAGTGCACCGTATGTCACGACGGCTATACCCCGCCCGCGCGCCAAGGACAGCACTGCATTGGCGCAACCTACGGGCTTAACGAAACAACAACCGAGGAGCGAGCGGAGGATCACCAGCAAAATCTTGCACAGCTCGCTTCGAATGTGCCTTCCCTCTCTGCGTCATTACCTGCGCGATTAGATTCAGCAACAGAAAATCGGCGGCCAGTGAGCGGGATTGCTGCGGTGCGTTGTGCCACCAGTGACTACTTACCGATTGCAGGATCCGTGCCGGATAAAGATGCCTTCAATCGAGCCTTCGATGGATTACGACACGATCGAAAGCGGCAAATTCATGTGCAGCAACCCAATATCGAGGGGCTTTGGGTCTTAACCGGCCTAGGTTCGCGCGGGCTCACCTCGGCACCCTTACTCTCGGAAACCCTGGTTTCCATGATGCTTCAGCGACCACCGCCCTTACCCCGCTATCTTCTGCAGGCAGTATCCCCTGCCCGTTTTTTGAGGCGCGACTTAATCAAGGGAGGCTCATGATGCTCGGACGTTTCCGCACACTGCTCTCTCGTTTCTCTCCGAGCGCCCTGCTTCCAGTCCTCTTGCTGAGCCCGCTGGCAGATCGGGCCTGGAGCGCTGAGACAGTTGAGCAGCGGATAGCGATCTATGACGTCAACGTTCTAGAGCGTCGCCCCTTTGACCGAGGCGTATTTACTCAAGGCTTCGCAATTGATTCAGGAAAACTGTGGGTAAGCTCAGGACTATACGGTAAATCTTTTGTTGAACGGTGGGGTTGGCCATTAGCTGAGAGTGACGGAGATAGCGGAACCGACAGAGCACGCCTTGAGCTACCCGACACAGTTTTTGCGGAGGGATTGGCAGCCCACAATGACGAATTATTTTTACTCAGCTGGAAGTCGCAAAAGATGTTCGCCATCGATCCAAACCGGCTCGAGATTACCAAGAGCTATTCACTACCGGGTGAGGGCTGGGGCGTCACCAGCGATGGTGAGAGCCTATGGATCTCAGATGGAACACCGCGAATCCGCAAGTGGCGCGACGGGACGCTCCAACAGACCCTTTCAGTGACCTTACGAGGCAAGCCACTGCCGCGCCTGAACGAACTCGAGTGGATTGATGGGGAAATATGGGCGAACGTATGGCTTACGGATCAGATCGTCATAATATCGCCCACAACGGGCAGAATAACCGGTATTGCCGATCTGACTAATTTGCTCCCAAAGCACCAGCGAAGGCGTAATACCGATGTCCTCAACGGCATTGCTCAGGATCCAGAGACAGGAGACATATGGGTGACCGGTAAACGCTGGCCGACTATGTTTCGCATAGAACTTGTTGAGCGTCGATAAAGGGAAGATTCATTCGTAAGGCAGCTCGAAAGAGCACGAGCCGGCTACGCCACAATGCGCCGAACGATGAAAAACTCAGATTGTTTATTTGAGCGTGAGCGCAGATGTATAAGGTAATGCTGTGTGGTCGATATTAGATTGTCGCAACCTGCCGAGCCTTGACTAAGAGACCGCAAAACGCGCGGCGAAGGCCCAGACGAGAACAAAACAAAGATCCAGAACTAAAAGAAGAAAAACAGAGTAAAATCCAGAGACACAAGCGCACGTAAAGTCGAAACCGCCGGGCGCTGTTTGAAAAGCAAAAGGAATCCCATGAACGCCGTTGTAAATCCATCGACTCACCCCGCTTTTGAGCTAATCCGCACTGTACCCATCGAGTCACTCGGTCTTGATGTTCACGAGTATGTGCATCGAGCGACCGGAGCGCGCCATCTACACATGGCCACTGACACCGATGAGAACGTTTTCATGGTGGCACTCAAAACGGTCCCCGAGGACTCAACAGGCGTAGCTCATATCCTTGAGCACACCGTGCTCTGCGGCAGTGAAAAGTATCCTGTCAGAGATCCCTTTTTCATGATGCTGCGGCGCTCGCTCAATACGTTTATGAATGCCTTTACCAGTTCAGACTGGACGGCTTACCCATTCGCCACGCAAAACCCAAAAGACTTTGACAATCTCCTATCGGTTTATCTCGACGCGGTTTTCTTTTCACGTTTAGACCCCCTCGACTTTGCGCAGGAGGGACATCGAGTCGAATTGGAATCCGATGAGGCCGACGCGCCTCTGGTTTATAAGGGCGTTGTGTTTAATGAAATGAAAGGCGCCATGTCATCGATTTCATCGGTGCTGTGGGACCGACTTTGCTTCGAGCTTTTCCCAACCAACACCTACCACCACAACAGCGGTGGTGATCCTGAGGCAATTCCGGATCTGAGTTACGAACAATTGATGGCGTTTTACAAAGGGCACTATCACCCCAGTAACTCAATCTTACTCACCTTTGGCAATCTCCCGGTGTCACAACATCACGACGCTTTTGAGAGCCGTGCACTGCACCGCTTTGAAAAGTCTGATGAGGTCATCGAAGTGCACCTCGAGCAGTCATTTGAGGCCCCTAAAAAGGCAACGCATCACTACGCGCTAGACGACACTGACGCAGCTGAAAAAACTCATCTCATCATGGGATGGAAGCTTGGTGAGAGCTCTGACCTTGACGCCATGCTTGAGGCACAGCTTCTGTCTTCTGTGTTGATGGAAAACAGTGCTTCGCCCCTAATGAAGTGGCTAGAGACTAACGATCTGGGCACGGCACCATCACCCCTGTGTGGCCTAGAAGAATCCATGCGCGAAATGGTGATGTGCTGTGGTATCGAAGGTAGTGAAGCAAGCCGTGCTGATGATTTCGAAGCCAGCGTGCTAGACGTCATCCGAAAAACAGCTGAAGAAGGTGTTTCCCAGGAGAGACTTGAGGCGATTTTGCATCAAATCGAGCTTCATCAGCGCGAAGTAACGGGCGATGGCATGCCCTACGGCCTCAATCTTATGCTGCGCGCGCTCGGTGCAGCGACTCACAACGGTGATGCAGTTGCAGCGCTTGACCTAAGTCCTGCGGTTGAGAAACTCCGTGAAAAAATGCGCGACCCTGACTTTGTTAAAAGTCGTCTGACGGACTTACTTCTCAATAACCCGCATCGAGTGACACTGGTAGTCGCACCGGATTCAAGCCTCGATCAGGAGCGAAAGGATAGAGAAGCAGCGCGACTTGCCACGATGCGTGCGTCACTTGACGAGTCTGCGCTCGAAAACATCCGAAAGCTTGCAACCGACTTGGAAGCACGTCAAAACCAAGTTGATGATGCCAGCATCCTGCCAAAAGTCGGCATTCTAGACATTCCGAAAGATGTTTCGGCGCCGACACTGGGCCAACGAGAGCTCAAAGGCGGCCAGCGGCATTTTGTGGGGGCCAGTGGTACCAATGGTCTCGTGTACCAGCAAATCGCCATGGATCTGCCAGCGCTTTCTGCTGAGCAACAGTCTAGGCTCCCTCTACTCTGTGCACTCGCAACTGAGGTCGGTGTCGGTGACGCCAACTATTTGGAAATTCAGGACCGTCAGTCTTCGGCCGTTGGGAGTCTGAGTCTCAGTGTTTCGACACGCGCATCACGTGAAAGTGTCGATTCCTCGTCGGGGTATCTCGTAGCGTCCTCCAAGGCCTTAGCCAATCGCATTCCCGATCAGGTGGCACTGATGATGGATACGCTTACAAAAGCCACGTTTAACGAGACTGATCGTATCAAGGAACTTATCAGCCAAATGCGTGCGCGCCGTGACCAGAGCATCTCGGGCGCAGGTCACAGCCTTGCTATGACCGCTGCCAGTGCAGGTATGAGCGCGCTCGCCAGCCTTTACCACAGTCAGAGTGGCCTGGCAGGTATTGCAAGTCTAAGAGCGCTGGATAGCAGTCTCGCTGATGGATCGGCACTTAATAGTCTGAGTGCAGAACTCTCTAGCCTGAGAGATCTTCTGCTCGCGTCACCTTCTGTGAATCTGCTGACCGTGAGCGACTCGCAAAGTCTCGACGCGGCGGCCGATGCGCTTGTGAGTGCAACGGGTGCGCTTGTATCCGGTAGCGACACCTCGGTATGGACCCCAGGCGCCAAACAAGCGCAAACCAATCAAATATGGGTAGCGAATACGCAGGTCAACTTCTGTGCCAAAGCCTTCCCAACCGTCTCGAGCGGACACCCTGATGCACCAGCTCTCACGGTGCTCGGTGCCTATTTGCGTAATGGTTTCTTACACCGCGCCATACGTGAGCAAGGTGGCGCTTATGGGGGTGGTGCAAGCCATGATGCCAACGTTGGGGCGTTCCGATTCTTCTCATATCGTGACCCGCGCAACATCGATACGTTGGCAGACTTTGATGCATCGGTTGAATGGTTGCTGGAATCTAAAGCTGATGAGCATGCACTAGAGGAAGCGATTCTCAGCGTGATCTCAAGCCTCGACAAGCCAGCATCGCCTGCAGGAGAGGTTAAGAAGGCATTCTACGACGCGCTTTACCAAAGAACCTTAGAGCAGAAGCGTCAGCTTCGTGAAGCCATTATCAGTACCAGCCACGATGATCTGTGCAGAGTCGCGAGCACTTACCTCAAACCGGAGCTAGCCTGCTCGGTGGTACTGACTGATGCCAAAACGGCTGAGAGCGAGGCGCTGAGTAATCTTGGCTGGCAATACAACGACTTAAGCTGACCTAGTCTAAAGGGAAGCTAGCCAGCGATTCGGCCACTTAGCTAGTCAACGAATAGAACAATACCTGTGGCACCCTTGTGCCACAGGCGGTCCCACATAGCCTTGCCAAGTCGAAGATAGCCGCGCGTCGGATCAGCTAGAGACGCCTCGCCGCCCTCAAAAGATTGAACAACTGTGAAGTGACCATTACTACCAAGATCGATCCAAGCTAAGAGTGGAAATGTCAGCGACTGCAACTCTGCAGCGCCGATTCGTGCGGCGCGAAGAGATATTCCATAGGCGCTCGCCAAAGACTGTAGCTCTCCTATCGAGTACCCCTCGGTCTTCCATCTTTGAGAGCTCGCGCTAAGCAGTATCGTCGCTGTGCGCTCGAGCGACGCCAGTGATACCGGTTTCTGCAAATAGTGAGAGAGCAGCATTGCAAGCGATGCGAGCCCGCAGTTCGAGGCAGTCGTTTGCAGAATCAGCGGTACTTTTTGCTGAGGATCAGAAACTTTTCTGGGATCAGCGGCTTCCTTGGGATCAGCAACCCGTTTGGAATCAACAAGGCTCTGCCCCTCTGGTTTCAGCTCATCTGTATCAGGGTTGACCCTGTGCGTATTGGCTGCGACCAGTATTGTCGAGACCAACGCAGCCAAAAGCAGCGCTTTTAGTTTCGAGCTTTCCACGTAGCTAAACCCACCTGAAGCCCAAAAAGAGCCAACATAATGGCGCCCCAAGCAGCTGTATTTGGCGCTTCAGATTGCAGGCTGGCGTAAGTTGCGGCTATAGCGGCCCATGTAATGAGCGGGCTCGCAATCTCACCCAAAAACGTCCGATTTTTCTTCTTTTCGTTCTCTTGGTTAGACAACTTAGATTGCAATTGTTCGCTGGCAGACGACATAACGCACTCCTTGTATTTATGATCTATTTCTATGTGGCTGTGTCTAGGTGATCTTTTCTCTAACCTATTCACACCAAGAAAAAATACAAGCCTCAAAACTGCCCGAGACCGTCCCTTCGACCATCGCCTTGCCCTTCTTGCCCTGTATTTTTTGAATCAAGTTGGCTTCAATTAGCGCTCAAACGCGTTTAGCTCTCGTTGTAAAAAGGATTACCGCCCTCAGACGATAATCCTAGTTTTGGCTCTCAGACTTGCTAATCAGCCTCTTCGCGTTGAGGGCACATAGACCCCGTAAAAATACGCTTGAAGTGCAAGATCAACCGCAACCACGCCGAATATGATCGGCCAAACTTCACCACGTACTTCAGAAATATCCGTATCGAGCATAATCGACTTGGTCATTTCACCCGGAAGCGAGAGCTGATTATTGATAAGCGCATCAGGGGGTGCTGCCACGGCAGTAAGTGACATTCCCGTCGAAAGCGCGAGTACCGCTAAAGTTTTCATTTGCTTCATTAAGACCCTCCTTGGTCATCTATTCACCGACCCCGTCTAGGGGTAAACAGAATCCCAAATGAAGCGAGGTCGAGAGAAGGTGCTAAACAAGCAGAAAAGATCGATTGCGCGAGATTTCAGGCTTCTCACGTCACTGACGAGTCGTCCTAGGTTCGGTGTGAAATGGCTTACTTCAGTCAAGTTAAGAAAAGGTCGGCCCCGTTAAAGAGCGAATAGTGCTTGCGAATAACACTGTAATCGCCTTCGTAGAAGCTCAAAAAAGATAGCGATTAAATCGCTGTAGCCGTTAGCGAGACTGTGTTATCCGCATCGACCTTACAGATACTGCTCTGATCGGTGACTAGACTAATCAGCCACCGCGAGCTTAAGTACTTGGCCATAACCCTTGACCTCAGGAACGTCATCGAGGAGACCTTTGGACTTCAATATCGCCCGTAATTTAGGCAGGTTGTAGCAAGGGACACCCGCCATGAAGTGGTGTTCCATGTGGAAATTCACATTGTTTGGTGCCAGTAAAAAGCGTTGCCAGAATGGCGCCTCAACCGTCCGTGTATTCATGCGCACATCTGGATCATAAAGGTTAGGCACGACCGCGTGCTCGCCCACTTGGCGGAGTCGCACAACCCACATGTAAGACGTCAAGAAAGTCCCCATCCAAACGAACCATGTCCAACCCACACCCAAAGCGATCAGAATCGATGCAAACAAAAGGTGCACAAGGACCTGTTTGGCCACTAAGTTAGACGAGCCGACGGTTTCTTTACTCATTTGACTGCCGGCTCCGGTAGCCAAGGCAGCTAACAACTTGAATCCCGTTTGGCCCGTCAAATCGCGCGTCCATTTGCGATAGAGACTACTTTTCTTAATTGGGTAAGCCCGATAGTTGGGTAAATCAGGGTCTTCGTCTGTCCCTGCAAGGCGGTGATGCGCTGTGTGGCCGCGCGCGTATGCCGCAAGGTCGCCCAAGGTGGGAAGCGCACAGAGCCACTGCCCCACCCATGTATTTAAGCCTTTTGTTTTGAACAGGCTGCCATGACCCGCCTCATGCATTAACACAGCAAGACTCAACTGCCTGCCCGGAAGGACAATCCACGCAAATAGTAGGGTTATCACGCTTGGGAAATGACCCACGAGCAAAAGGATGCCAAAGGTAAGCGCCCAAGTGCTCAGAACATGCACCCATGCCCTGAAGTCGCTGCGCTCGAGCAGCTGCTCACGCTCTTGCGCCGATAACACATCACTGGGTCTCATAAATCATCGCTTCCTTTTCAACGCGTTGAGTTGCGCAATTAAGTCGAGCGCGTTTAACAGCCGACTCATCGACGGTAAACCTCTCTTACGCTTGTGCAAAGTATACCGTATGCAGCATTGCCAATACGCCAACGGCATAGGCAATGGTAATAGGATAGCCAAAGCGCAGGTAGTCGCCACGGGTATAACCGGCGATGTTTTGCACGATGAGATTGGTCGCGTAACCGTAGGGCGTCAGAAACGAGCCGCTTGCCGCAAAAGCCACCGCAAGCGCGAACGGCATTACATCAACACCCGATGCCTCTGCCAGTGCGTAGCCAATCGGGAACATAAGCGCAGCCGCCGCGTTATTCGTAATCAGCTCGGTGAGTATCAACGTCAACACAAAGACAATGACAAGCCCTAGGAACGGTGCACTACCAGACAGTAATGGCATGGCCGAACCGACCAAATTCGCAACAAGCTGACTCTCGATCATCGCGTCAGCAACAACCAAGGCAGAGGAAACCAATATCCAAATATCGAACGGAAAACGACGCCGCAAATCATCAACACTCACAACATCTGCTGCCCAAAAGCCAACGAGCAATATTAAAAGACCCAGTGACAGCGGGATCGTTCCCAATGCAGCCATCACAATAACGGCTAACAAAGCGGCAGTGGCGAGAAACCCTGCCGTAGAGTCCATTAGGCGCACGTCCAAACTGTCTGACAGTAGGATAAAATTGCGGCTAAGATTTTTTCGCTGTGCGAAGTCATCGCCAGTTGCCAGTACGAGCAAATCCCCTGATCGGAGTGGCAACTCACCCAACCTCCCTCCAACATGCTTACCGTCACGTTGTACTGCAACGATTGCCGCATTGAATCTTGCCCGGAATCCGAGAGATTTGGCGGATCTACCGTCAAGAATCGAGCCAGGTGCAACAAGCACCTCAGTCAGCTCGCTCTGCATTAAACCCTCTCTTTTGGCAAACGTGCTGAGACCCTCCACTTGATCAATGCGCGCCACGTCAGAGACATCACCGGTAAAAACGAGTCGGTCACCCGACAACAAGATATCCGTCGGGGAGACTGGTTTGATCTTTCGACCGTCGCGCAGGATCTCTGCGAGATAGAGCGTCTCTAGAGCCCTCAGGCCCGCAGCCTCGACTGTTCTACCAACCAAGGCACCCGCGTTATCCACCTCCGCCTCGAGTGTATATTCAGTCTCAACAACTTCGAAGTTTTCTCGAATCGGCAATCGTCGCGCTAGGACAACCAGCAAGCAGCCCACCAGTAGGACGACTGGCGCGGAAATAACAAAGAAATCCCCAAACCCCATACCAACGCCACGTTGATCCTCCAAAAAGCTGCTGACAATAAGGTTCGTCGAGGTCCCGATGAGCGTAAGCGTGCCACCCAGAATTGCGGCATACGATAGTGGTAAGAGTAATCGGGAGGACGCGTGGTACTCGCTACGGCGCAGAACATTTGCCAAGCTCGCAACAACAGCAGTGTTGTTGAGTAATGCGGACATGGGCGCTGTAAGAGCAACAATCTTCGCAACAGACCAATACAAGCGAGGTGAATCAATTAGGCGCGACAGCATTCCGAGCCATGGCAAGCGCTCAAGTGCTACAGCGCACAATATAAGCAGCACTAAGGTGACCAGTCCCTCATTGGTCGTTTTTGACCAAAAGGTATCGATGCTGACAAGACCAGCAACGAGGCAACACAAAGCGGCGCTTAAGAACAGCACGGTGGCATTTATCCGCGAAAACACGAGTGCGCCAATCAAACCGACCAAGGTCAGCCCGGCAAGCCATAGCTCCATTTCTCACACACCCCCAAACTCAAACGATCATCGCTAAAGTGCAGCGGAAGATACACTGCTCCCTCACACTCGTACGAAGATCTGACTCGCGGTAAAATAACACATCACTCACATAAGACAGGAATCAAACATGCTTGGCTACGTCACCCTCGGCAGCTCAAATTTACCCGCTGCCATAGAGTTTTATTCCGCACTCACAGCAGGAATGGGTTGGAAGAAATTGATGGGAACCGATCGTATCGTTTTCTTCGGTTCGTCAATGGAGCAGGCCGCTTTGGCTATCTGCACACCTTACGACGAACAAGCACCCACGGCAGGCAATGGCACGATGGTGGCCTTCCACGGTGGAAGCCGCGAGGGTGTCGACGCACTTTATGCTAAGGCAATCGAGCTAGGCGCCACCTGTGATGGCGAGCCCGGTGAGCGCGTTCCTGGTCTGTTTTACGGTGCTTACGTCAGAGATGCAGAGGGCAATAAGCTGTGCTTCTGCCACTTTACAATGTGAATAAACGACAGAAACTGAGGGTGCGGCTCACTATGTAGTGAGTCGCGCACTCGCGAAATTTTTATCTCGGAATTTAGGAATCAATCGTGAGTAGGGGCCAACGAAATTGGGTCGCTTAAAATTAGGATAGTTGCCACTCAAACCCTTCAGTGCTTTCCATCAATTGATCGACCGCCACACCCACACAATTGGGCTCAACCATGTGTGCAGCGTACCAAGTATGGAGACACCGGATTCTATCGGGCTCTTGGATACCGCCAATACCGCGATCGGATAAAGCGGTCATCATGCCTCGCGACTGAAGAAGCATACGTTCTTCTTCACCCAAAAACCCATCACGCAACTCATTATGCGCCACATGTGCTTGCTTCATTTGTAGCTTGATAGCACTGCTCTCGTTGACCATCTGCTGAAGCTTTGCAATCCATCCGGCAGCTTCAAGACGATCTATTTTCAACGAGATTTCTGCATCGATGAGCCAAAACATAGTTGGAAACGGCTTTTCATCCACAACCGAGCTGACACGGATAACCGCTGGCTTTCCGTTGTCATTGAACGCAGAGACATCGCAAAAACCTCTCGGTTCGCGACCCAGTCGCTCGGTGACAAAGTCGTACCACTGGGTAACACGAGCCCTGCTCTCGCCAGCCATTTGTTCGGAGATTTTGTCGGAAAATTGCATGCGCGAACCCTAGCACAAAATCTAATTGACTCAGACAAATCATGGGCGTATTGTCCGCGCCTCAGGTGCCTACAGGTGGAAACGCCCGGGTAGGTTAAAAGGGAAGTCTGGATGAACCAGCGCTGCCCCCGCAACGGTAAGTGCATGTCGTATGCAAAGCCCGATACCTGCCTGATAACTAAAACCCGATGGCGCGGTGGGCTCCAGCAGGGAGTTCGCTTCGTGCTGTTTACGCTGTTGGCCTCTTTGCCCGCTTACTGCTCCAGATAAAAATGGAGCCAACATGGCCGTAATCAAAAAATCTCTCCCTCTAGCGCTCTCCCTCGTGCTGTCTCCTAACTTTGCTATGGCTGATCAGGTTGAAGAGACCGTCGTCGTAGCCGATCGAGTCGAAACGGCGATCGAATCGCTTGCTGTTTCGGTCAACGTCATGGATCGCGAACTCATTTCAGCGCTCGGCTCAGCAACATTACCGCAACTTTTGCGTTCGCAAGTTGGCATCTCAACAACACAAACTGGCGGGATTGGCGCGGTCAGTGGGATTCGGGTCCGAGGACAAGATGGCTTCAGAACACGTGTATTAATCGATGGTATCGATATCAGTGACCCCTCCTCCCCACAAATCGCACCAAGAATGGAGCACATTGTCGCGGGCTCCCTCGAACGCGTTGAGGTACTGCGAGGCACTCAGGGCCTTCTATGGGGCGCGGATGCAGGAGGTGTTGTATCGCTGACCAGTCGTCGAGGCGGCGAGCAGGCCAGCATAGATATTTCTGCAGAACGTGGTGGCTATGGTTTTGAAACCGAGTCACTGGTGGCAAGCACCGGAACGATGGCTTTTGGTGAGGTCACGGCTGTTGTCAACCACGTCGGAATGGACGGTTTCAACGCTCTCAAAAGCGACACCCAGCTTGCTGATAATGAAGGCTACGACAACGACAGCGTTCAGCTCAGCTATACGACACCTGAGTGGAATGGCTGGTCTGCGACCCTCAGCGCGAGAGACGTCGATGCAACCACCGATTACGACGGATGCGGTCGATTCGATGAGAACTTCAGCTTCATCTCGAGTAACGACTGCTCCGATGGGTACAAGAATGAGACCCAAGGATTAGTCGTACGTCACGCAGGTGATGGGCACTCAACGCAGTTCAGTGTCAGCGAAAGTGACAGTGATCGAGCGTACTTTACAGATGGCATTTTTCAATTCGCACTAAAAGGCTCGAATGAGCAAATGTCCTTGTCTCACAATCGCTCTTTGTCTGAAGAAATGGACCTCACCGTGGGTCTTGATGTCGATGAGCAAAGCTACGACGACGGGTTTGGTACCGCGAGAAGTCGCGACAACGAGGCCATGTTCGTTAATCTGCGACGCGCAGGCGAGAGCACAACGCTCTCCGCCGCTGTTCGCAGCGATGACAATGAGGACTTCGGCCGCTACACCTCTTGGCGCCTCACCGCCCTCACGGGGACAGGTCTTGAGGGTGTCGCTTTTAAAGCCGCCTACGGAACGGGGTTTAGGGCACCCTCTCCTTACGAGATCGGCTCTAACCAATCACCCTTTGCACTCCCGGAAGCCAGAGATAACGCGCTTAAAGAAGAGAAGAGCAAAGGCTGGGAGATGGGGCTTCGCGGTCGTCAAAACGATGTTGCTTGGGAGCTGACCTATTTCGATCAAGAAGTGAGTGATGCGATCATTTATAGCTACAACCCGGCGTTGTTTGCCGGTGGCTACATTCAAGTCCCCGGAACCAGCCAATTCAGCGGTGTGGAAGCAACCGCTTCGTGGGCAGTTGGTGAAGGTGTGACTCTTGAGGGTTTCGTTAGCGATCTCTCAGCCGAAGATGCGTCCGGCAACGACCTTCCCTATCGCCCAGAGACGACGGCACAGGTCTCGGCACGGTTTGGTGGCGAAAAGATTAACTGGCTATTGCTTGCACGATACACAGGGGATCGCAGCGATGGCTTTGGCACAACGCTTGGTGAGTATACTGTCATGGACGGCTCCTTCACTTATGCAGTCACAGAAGACCTGAATGTTTCAGTACGTGCCGAGAACCTCACCAATGAAGGCTACTCTGATATCGTCGGTTATCGCAGCCCCGGTAGAACGCTTTACCTCGGTCTTAATGTATCAATCTAGGCAGGAAACATGAGTAAAGACGCCAAACATAAAGCTTCGATGGAAAAGCAGAAGACGAATGTCGACGCATCCATCGCAGCTGCAGATACTGAAAGAAGTCTTGTCCTGCTCCTGACTGGTAACGGAAAGGGCAAGACAAGTTCTGCGTTCGGGATGGTCATGCGAGCCATGGGTTATGGACATCGCGTAGGCATCGTCCAATTCATCAAAGGCGAGCAACTATCAGGCGAGGAGTTATTTGCTCGAGCCAACCTTCCTGACTCTGATTTTTATCAGATGGGAACCGGCTTCACCTGGGATACACAAGATCGCCAATCAGATATCGAAGCCGCTGAGCGCACTTGGGGCGAAGCTCAGCGCATGTTGAATGACTCCGCTTACGATCTAGTCATTCTCGACGAGCTAACCTATATGCTGTCCTTCGACTATCTGGACGAGGCCACTGTACTGAACGCAATCCGTCAGCGGCCCGAGCAGCAAAGCGTCGTCGTCACAGGTCGTGGTGGTGGCGCAGCCTTGCAAGAGCTTGCGGATACGGTCTCGGAAGTAAAAGAAATCAAACACGCCTTTAGAGCAGGTATCAAAGCCCGCAAAGGCGTGGACTTTTAGGTGTCTGAGACCACCCACCCTGCCCTGAGACTTAAGCCTTTTATAGGCTACAAAGCAACGAACGCATTTTTTCAGGGCGTCTGGGGCACGGCCTATGTGGGACTGATGACGCCTCTGCCGCCAGAGGTGTTTTCTGCAGGCGGTATAGGCTTCAGCTTGGGCACGTGGCTTGTCGCACTGGGCTATTCGAAACTTTTCAATCTCACGGCTTTCTTTCGCATCTCACTAGGCGTTGAGCTAATTGCACTCATTAGCGTTCTCGCGATTCTGATTTATCCCGGAGGATTCGCACTCGCGGCAGGGATTTATCTCGGGTTTCAGCTTGCCCTGATCTTTGGTAGCTACCTTGGGCGACTGGAAACGCTCGTTGTTGCCAAAAACAACTTAAAGCACCTCGATATTGGTAAATCGATAGGTGCCTTATTAGGGCTAGCCTTTGCCGCCGCGTTTTATCAGTTCGCACGCATTTGGCTGAATACCGATGATGCAACCAGTCTCGTGCAGGTCATCCACTACCCGTTATTGATTGTTCAGGCGGCGAATGTTGGATTGCTACTCATCTCGTTTGATCGTTCTCGATTCAGCGAGGCGCTCTAAAGGTCGATATAAAAAGGTCGATGAAGTGCCCTGAAAAGCGGGCTCGGAATCTTGAGCGCTCGGCTAAAACGCCCAGCCTGGCGACACATCATAGCCATGCGGACACACAAGATGGTCATGCGGTCGAATAAAATCGCACGATTGGTATGCCAACTTCACTGCAGTAGCGGGTTTGAAACACGCACGAAGCGGGCAAGAACCCGCAACGTGGCGTAGATAAAGATTAGTCTAAAAGCTCGGGCTGTTCGCTCAAGATGACATCGAATAACGGTTGTCCGCTAAACCAACCTGAGAGCGTACTGCCGACTTGCTTTTGAGTATGGACCGCCATCTCATGAGGGATAGGCTTAGTTTCACCTGCCGCCTCCGCGAGTAACTGTGCCTGGCAGGAACGCTCCATTGTTACGTACCACCAAGTCGCTTCTTCCACGGACTGCCCCACAGTGAGGTGCCCGTGATTTTTCAGCACAATGGCTTTTTTGTCACCCAAGGTCGCCGCCAAGCGCTCACCCTCAGTCATATCAACCACTACGCCGGTGTAATCATCAAGAAGGGCGTGGTCACCATAAAACGCACACGCGTCCTGAGTCAGGGGATCGAGCAGCCGACCCAGTGAAGACCATGTTTTCCCATAAATCGAGTGCGCGTGAGCCGCAGCGGTTACGTCAGGTCTCGCCGCATGAATTTGACTGTGAATCGTGAACGCAGCGCCATTCAATATCCCACTGCCCTCTACAATGTTGCCATCGTGATCAACCCGGATGAGATCTGAAACACGCATCATCTTGAACGAGCGGCCCATAGGGTTTACCCAGAAGGTCTCAGGATCGAGTGGATCTCGAACAGTGATGTGCCCTGCCACACCTTCGTCAAAGCCAAATCGACCGAAAATGCGAAGTGCCGCTGCAAGGCGTTGTTTTCGAAACAGCTGCTCATCCAAAGGCGAGCGCTCGACATTCCCCATATTTTCGTCTGCATTCATGATGAGACTGTTGACCTGTTGATTCATCTAACCGCTCCTTTAGTCTTGGTTTTGCGATGCTCACCCGCCAGCTTCGGCAGCTCAGCATCGGTCGGTATTGGCAATCCGTGTTGCTTCAAGTGTGCCACATAATCACTGAGTTCCGCGCCATTCTTAGCTGAGACTTCTTCTGCCCGCAATGGCTCTCCACACTCGGTGCAAGCCAAGACCGCATGACAGTCACTGGCACAGCCACTGTGCCAATACTTTACCGGAGCACCGTGCTCATCACTCAACCACTGATCACCCCACTGACTTAAGGTCATCAAAACCGGGTAAAGTCCCAACCCTTTTCGCGTAAGCCGATATTCAAAGCGCTCAGGGTGTGTGCTGTAAGGCACCTTGGTGAGTACACCCTCATCAACCAGCATCGCCAGACGCTCAGCGAGGCGGTGACGTGTCACACCTAAATTCTTGTGAAAGCCTTCAAAGCGTCGTGTGCCCTTAAAGGCGTCGCGGATGATCAATAGAGTCCATCGCTCTCCCACGATAGAGAGCGCTCGAGCGACAGAGCACACCTGCTCATTGATATTTTCCCATTTCATTTTGGAACTCTGCTATTAGGCTTGATAAATAGCAAGCGACAGGCAAAAAAAAGCCCGGTCATTAGACCGGGCGCCTAGAACACTGGGCATGTTCATCCAAACTGGTTCATGGTGTTGTCTACACCGCCCGCTTTAAGGGCTGCGTCACCTGAGAAGTATTCCTTGTGGTCGTCACCCATATCGGAACCAGCCATATTCTGGTGCTTAACGCAGGCGATGCCTTGACGAATCTCCTTGCGTTGAACGCCCGCAACATAACCGAGCATGCCTGCTTCACCGAAGTACTCTTTCGCCAGGTTGTCAGTAGACAAGGCAGCAGTGTGGTAAGTCGGAAGCGTGATGAGGTGATGGAAAATGCCTGCCTCACGCGCAGCATCTGCTTGGAACGACTGGATTCTACGATCAGCTTCAATCGCCAGTTCAGTCTCATCGTAGTCAGCAGACATCAAACCATCGCGAGCATAGCTTGAGAGATCCCGTCCCTCTTCTGCCCACGAGTCGAATACCTGCTGGCGGAAATTGAGCGTCCAGTTGAACGAGGGGCTGTTGTTGTAAACCAGCTTCGCGTTGGGCACCTGCTCGCGGATACGGTTAACCATACCGGCAATCTGACCAACGTGTGGCTTCTCAGTTTCGATCCAGAGAAGGTCAGCACCGTTCTGCAGAGAGGTCACGCAATCGAGTACTACACGGTCCTCACCGGTATTAGGCTTGAATCGGAACAGACCTGACGCAAGACGCTTAGGGCGTAGGAGCTGACCATTCGCCTTCACGACAACATCGCCGTTTGCCAAATCATCAGCACTTTGAACAACGTCGCCATCGAGGAAGCTATTGTATTGATCACCGAGGTCGCCTGGCTCGTTGGTAACAGCGATCTGCTTGGTGAGACCCGCTCCCAGTGAATCGGTGCGCGCAACGATAATACCGTTCTCTACTCCGAGCTCGATGAATGCGTAACGCACGGCACGAATCTTCGCCAGGAAGTCCGCATGAGGAACCGTTACCTTGCCGTCCTGGTGACCACACTGCTTCTCATCAGACACCTGGTTCTCGATCTGAATCGCGCAAGCGCCCGCTTCGATCATTTTCTTGGCTAGAAGATACGTCGCCTCTTCGTTACCAAAGCCTGCGTCGATATCCGCAATGATCGGTACAACGTGTGTTTGGAAGTTATCTATCTGGTTGAGGATCGCACGCTCTTGAACTTCGTTATTTGATGCACGGGCTGCGTCCAGTTCACGGAACAATCCACCCATCTCACGAGCGTCAGCCTGGCGCAAGAAGGTGTATAGCTCTTCGATCAAGGCTGGTACGGAGGTCTTTTCATGCATCGACTGATCGGGAAGTGGACCGAACTCAGAACGGAGCGCTGCAATCATCCAGCCCGAGAGATACAAGTAACGGCGGTTCGTGTCACCGAAATGCTTCTTGATCGCAATCATCTTCTGTTGGCCGATAAAACCGTGCCAGCAACCGAGCGACTGTGTGTACTGCGAGGTGTCTTGCTCGTAGTTGTCGATATCACGACGCATGATGTCGGCGGTATATTTCGCGACATCCAAACCTGTCTTAAATTGATTTTGAAGACGCATACGCACTGCGTGTTCCGCGTTAACGCCGTTCGCAGCTGTTCCGATACCGGCTAGTTTTTCCACTTGCTCGAGATAATGACTCATAGTGCACCCCCGTTATTCACGGATTCGTTTTTGATGTGCGAACTATGATCTACGACGCTTTATTTTTGAAATAAATGAGCTATATCTCTTTCATCAACAATATGAATATATGGTCGATTGCTGTCGTGAGCTTATGCCTGCGTTTTTTTGTTCTTGCGCTTTTTCTCAGACTTTTTGATATGAGACACCATTCGACGGCGGCGTTGGACCTGCCGCTCGGTGAGCTTGTTGCGACGTCCGGCATAGGGATTGTCTCCAGTACGCAGCTCGATGCGTATTGGCGTTCCCGATAGATCCAACTCGCGACGAAAGCTGTTCTCGAGATAGCGCACGTAGCTTTGTGGAAGGTTTTCAGTCGAATTCCCGTGTATCACGATGCGCGGCGGGTTATGGCCACCCATATGCGCATAGCGCAGCTTGACACGCCTACCGCTGACCATGGGCGGTGGATGACTCGCAATGATGTCTTCCAACAATTTGGTCAAACGTGGCGTGGTCAGTTTTCGGGTCGCCGATTCGTAGGCGCCATGAATCGATTCGTAGAGGTGGCCAACGCCCGTACCATGGAGCGCAGAAATAAAATGAATATCCGCATAATCAACAAACAGCAATCGGCGTTGTAGCTCGACCTTTACGCGCTCACGCTCGTCGGCATCCATGCCATCCCATTTATTGAGAGCAACCACGAGTCCCCGCCCGGCCTCGATGCACTGCCCTAGAAGATGCAAATCTTGCTCAACCACACCCTCGCGCGCGTCCATAAGTAGGATCACGACGTTTGCCTGGTCGATCGCTTTCAGTGTTTTGACGATAGAGAACTTTTCGACCGTCTCTTTTACGTTCTTGCGGCGCCGAACACCAGCCGTATCAATTAACGTGTAAGCATGACCATGGCGCTCGAACTCAATAAAGACACTGTCTCGTGTTGTGCCTGGTTGATCGAATACAACCACGCGCTCTTCGCCGAGTAAGCGATTCACCAATGTTGATTTGCCGACGTTGGGTCGACCGACGATGGCCACACGGATGCCGCTATCGAGTTCGATAGGTGGCTGCGACTCGCTGTCGAAAGGCTCGAGCACCTCAGTAATCATGGAGCGGACACCACGATTGTGCGTTGCCGCTATCGTATGCAGGGCACCGATACCCAAGCTGTGAAAATCACTTGCGGCGACGTCTTCGCCGACACCGTCGATTTTGTTGACGACGAGTTCAAACGGTTTGTTGCGTTCGCGCAGCAAACGAACCAAGGTCTGATCACCCACCTGCAGTCCGGCACGACCATCAACCATGAGCAGTACAACATCCGCCTCGTCGATGGCGGCAAGCGACTGTGCTGCCATCGCTGCATCGATGCCTTGCTCCTCGCCCGTGATGCCACCCGTATCGATGACCATGAAGCGCTGCTCACCCAGCTTACCCTCGCCGTACTTTCGATCGCGGGTGAGGCCTGAGTAGTCGGCAACAAGAGCGTCACGCGTCTTCGTCAGCTGATTAAACAGCGTTGACTTCCCGACATTGGGTCGTCCAACCAGGGCGATGACAGGTATCATTCGATTAGTCCGCTGATTCCAGCTCAAATGCGGACAGCTTACCCTCATCATCCAAAATGAATAGGCGTCCATTCGCTGAAATCATGTCAGCACGAGCGGGCCCACCCGCGACCTTCGAGCGTCCAACGATCAGACCATCGACTTGTGAGAGCAGGTGCAAGTAACCCTCCAAATCCACGGTAGCAACATAACTGTTTATAGGCGTGGGGCGAGAGAGTTCACGATAGCCAAGCTCGATATTCTGCCAACGGGCACCCTGTCCATTTCTAAGAAATGCGCTGACCGTGCCGTCGACGTCTGCGACGTACACATTACCGAAGCCAACCGATGTCCCGGTGACCGAGGAAACATTTTGCTGCCAGATCTTTCGACCCGTTCGGAGGTCGAGTGCGGCAACACGGCCTTGATAACTGGAAACAAACAGCTCGATGCCTTGAATTGTCATCACACCGTCGATATCCACAATGCGATCGATTTCAGAGCCACCTTGCGGTATGCCTATTCGAGATTCCCAGGAGGTATTGCCCGAGTCAACGTCGACCGCCACTACCTTACCGTCAGCGAACCCTGCAATAGCGTTGTCACCGATGAGCAATGGTGTGGATGTACCGCGAATAGTGAGGACAGGAACGTCGCTCGTATAGGTCCAGGTGGGCTCTTCAGCACCGGTCTGAAAGCCAAGCAACTTTCCATCATAAGTTTGAACGATAACCCAATCATCGGAGACCGCTGGTGGCGCCAAGACCTCACCTGACACGGGCGCTTCCCATACGACTGAGCCGTCGTCTGCGGACAGCTGCATGATTGAGCCATCGGCACCGCCGAGATACAAACTGCCCTCGTGGTATCCAACGCCACCCGAAATAGGCCTCTCTAGCGAGACATCCCAACGCTTGTCGCCATCGTTGGCGTCGATCGCAGCAACCTCACCCTCGCTAGACGCCACATAGATAACGCCGTCTTCCAATACAGGCGTGATTTTGAAGAAGCCATCACCTTGACCGTCGCCGATGGACGTAGACCATCGCTTTTTGACCTCAACCGTCGCATCGATGCGCTCTAGCTCTACAGGCGCAGTCAGGTCCTCACCCTCAGAAGAGAACCAATCCTGTACCGTGCTGAACGTGCTACAACCCGTCGTCGTAGCCGACAGCGCGGTAATTAAAAAGAGCCGCGATAATCTCATTGAGACATATCCTCAGAGCCAGCCTGCTCGCCGCGAAGCGACAGTCCAGTCACCTTCAAATCGATAAGACCTGACTGGCCACCCAGCGCCAGTGAGGCCGTCTGGGCCGTCTGATACGCCTCGAGTGCGGCCGCTTCTCTTCCAGCAGCAAGGTGTATATCGCCCAATACCTGTGCGTAGCTCACGGGAAATGAATCGCTACCAAGCTCAAGAATGGCAATCGCCTCGTCTTCTTGCCCTAGAACGGCCTTTACCTTCGCAAGTCTAAGTTGCGCTAGCTGACCCAACGTAGAGTCAAGCTCGACACCTGCCATTACCTTCTCAAGCTCAGCTTTGGCGAGCTCAAACTCCCCCTCCTCAGCTGCCGCTGCCGCGGTTTGAAGCGCGGCAAACTCAGCGAATGCGACCGAGCCGTTATCGTCACGAATCGACTGCGCGATAGCCGCAAGCTGGTCTGCAGGTACACCTGCGTCGCGCTCAATTAAAATAGCATCGTAAGCATCGGCCGCAGCGATTGCATTTTCAGCCGTGTAATCCTGATACTGCGACCATCCGAATGAGCCGCCGAGCGCCAATACAACAGCACCCATGATGGAGACTCTATTCTCCTGCCACCACTGCTTAATTGCGTCTAATTGCTCTTCTTCCTGAAGATGATCTGCCACACCTTACTCCTCAACATCCTGCGCCCGCGCTTCGAGCTGGGCCAAAAACTGATTTAATCCTTCTCGGTCAACTGTCATTTGCTCGTCCTGAGATCTGAGTGGCTTCAAGGTAACTGTTCCTTGCGCTACTTCCTCAGAACCAAAGACCATCGCCCATGACGCACCACTCTTGTCAGCTCGCTTGAACTGACTTTTAAAACTACCACCGCCCAAGTGTTGGACAACACCGAGCGCGGGAAATTCGGTGCGTATTCTATCTGCCTCGAGCATCGCTTTGCCAAGTGCATTTTCATCACTGCTGACAATGTACAAATCGGGGTCAGCTGATGCTTCGACTTCGAGTGTTTGTAACAACAGGATCAAGCGCTCCAGGCCCGCGGCAAAACCGCAGCCCGCCGTATCCCGACCGCCAAACTGACCTACCATGCCATCGTAACGCCCGCCACCACAGACAGTTGCTTGCGCTCCGAGACGATCGGTAGTCCACTCGAAGACCGTCTTATTGTAGTAATCCAAGCCTCGCACCAAATTTGGATTCGCTACGTAACTGACACCCGCGAGGGTGAGCAATTCACACAGTCTATCGTGGTGGGCTTGCGACTCATCATCCAAATAGCTTGTCATGACCGGTGCGTCTGCCAACACCGCCTGCGTAGACGCGGATTTACTATCGAGAATACGCAAAGGATTCGTATCGAGACGACGCTGGCTATCCTCATCGAGCGAGTCAAAGTGGCCACGTAAGTAATCCGACAATGCTGACTTGTACTGTTGACGAGCATCGCTACTTCCAATCGTATTGAGCTCGAGCGTTAGAACGTCATCAATACCCAACCGCTTCCACCATTGACGACACATCAACAATAACTCGGCGTCTAGATCCGGCGTAGGAATCCCAAAAGCCTCTACGCCCAATTGATGAAATTGACGCTGGCGACCTTTTTGCGGGCGCTCGTAACGAAACATGGGACCCATGTACCAGACACGTTGCGGCGACTGGATTAAGTTGTGCTGCACCATGGCACGAACGGTACTGGCAGTGCCTTCTGGGCGAAGCGATAGGCTGTCGTCGTTTCGGTCAGGAAATGTGTACATCTCCTTTTCGACAATATCCGTTACCTCGCCAATAGAGCGCGCAAACAAATCGGTGCTCTCAACGATAGGCGTTCGAATTTCTTGATAGCCATGAGCACCCAGCACATCACTCGCCGTCTGCTCTAGCATCTGCCACAACGGGGTGTCGTCGGGGAGAATGTCCACCATTCCCCGAATCGCTCGGTACTGACTCATTAACGTTTTGTCCTAGTGACTACTGGAGATAATCTCCGCTTCCTCGCGGGCGCGCTGCGCTTCCAGATTCTCAGCACGCTTCCTAATAGTAGCCTCCAAGTGATCAACAAAGTTGTTGTTGCTCACCTTATGATCAGGCTCACCATCCAGGTAGATCAAATTATTTGGTGTAGCGCCGGTCATACCAACGTCGGCTTCTCTCGCCTCACCCGGCCCATTAACAATGCACCCAATAACGGCGACATCCATTGGGGTGCGGATATCCTCAAGCCGTCGCTCGAGTTCGTTCATTGTACCGATGACATCGAAGTTTTGTCGCGAGCAACTGGGGCAAGCAATAAAATTAATACCGTTTGCGCGCAATTTAAGGCTCTTTAGAATTTCAAAACCGACCTTTACCTCTTCTACCGGGTCGGCGGCCAACGACACGCGCATGGTATCGCCAATGCCTTCCATGAGCAGCATGCCCAGCCCAACG
This sequence comes from gamma proteobacterium HIMB55, assembly GCA_000227505.4. Taxonomy (NCBI): domain Bacteria; kingdom Pseudomonadati; phylum Pseudomonadota; class Gammaproteobacteria; order Cellvibrionales; family Halieaceae; species gamma proteobacterium HIMB55. Next base: position 1,560,180 of record AGIF02000001.1, read on the forward strand.
GCAGACTTTACTGTTCCGCCTCGTAACGCACCCGCCTCCGTGATTCCCAAGTGCAAGGGTTGCTCGATCTGCGCTGCAAGCCCACGATAGGCAGCGACCGCCATGAACACCTCTGACGCCTTCACACTCACTTTAAAATCAGGGAAGTTGTGTCGATCCAAGATATCAACGTTCTTCATCGCTGACTCAATCAACGCCTCGGAAGTCGGCTCTGGGTATTTGCGCATTAATTCTTTACCCAAAGAACCTGCGTTTACGCCAATCCGGATAGGAATGCCCTTGTCTTTGCACGCCGCTATGACTTCACGAACCTTTTGCTCTTTACCAATATTGCCAGGATTGATTCGGAGACAGTCAACACCGTAGTCAGCCACCTTCAAGGCAATTTTGTGGTCGAAGTGGATATCGGCTACGAGTGGTACGGGCGATGCTTTTCGAATTTCTTTGAACGCCTCTGCAGCATCCATACTGGGAACAGAGACACGGACAATATCAGCACCCGCCTCTGCAATCGCATTGATCTGACCAACCGTAGCCTGAACATCGCAGGTCTCAGTGTTCGTCATACTTTGAACGCTTATGGGTGCGTCTCCACCCACAGGCACGTTGCCAACCATAATCTGACGACTTTTACGGCGCTTGATGGGCGAAGCCTGACTCATGGAGAGTTCCCCTAAATATTTTTATCGTATTATCGCTGCTCCAACTGCGCAGCTTTCCACACCTTGAAAATAGGCGCCTCAGCGTGGAGATTTCTCAGCGCCAGCAAGTTGCTGGCTTCTAAATCCGCGTCGCCTAATAGGCGCGCAATCTCGACACCAAGGATCAGCGCTCTCGCGCTTTGGACGCGAGTACTCTGCCGGTAACTCCCATAATACCCACTCGCGGCCTCGACATCACCCTCGGTAAGCGAAATCTGCGTTAATTCGAGCAGTGCTGTGGGATTTCCTGAATCCATGAACAAGCTTCGTGTAAAAGCTTGACGAGCCCCATTGGTATCATTGAGCTGTAACAAAGCCAGGCCTAGGTTTACGAATGCACGGGGTCGTCCGCTGTAGAGCGTGTCCGCGGTTACCTGCCGAAACTCACCTGCTGACTCTTCGTAGCGCCCCTGAGAGAAGAGAAATGCGGCGTAATTGTTGCGAGCTCTCGCGCCAGCACCCAAATCGAGGGCGCGGGTGAAGTTGGCCTCAGCAAGCTCAAATTCCCCTGTGCTTTGAAATACGAGTGCAAACGCCTCTAAGACCTCGGGGTTATTGTCATCGATGCTCGCGGCAAGTTCTAAGTTACGCTTAGCGTTATCCCAATCGCCCGCACCAATGTACTGACGCGCTAGGGCTACACGCTGAGAAATGGCTTGTTTTGGATCAACAACAACCGGTTCAGGCCCTTGAGTTTCAGTGACACAACCCGCAATCGCTGCGAGTAAGAAAACGATCAGTAGGTTTCTCATTAGGAGTGCCACCCCTCTTGTTATCTGGCTACTCTATTTCTTCGTATTGTGCACGATAACGCGCTGAACGCTTCGTCCTATCGTTCACATCACCCACAAGCTGCCCACAGGCAGCGTCGATGTCGTCACCGCGGGTTGTTCGTACTGTGACGATGAAACCCGCTTCCATCAAGACCTTCCAAAAACGTGAAACCGCATTTCCGCTGGGACGTTCAAATCCGGAGTTTGGGAAATCGTTGAACGGTATGAGATTGATCTTACACGGATAGTCTTTCAGTAGCGCCGCCAACTCGTGGGCATGCTCTACCTGATCGTTAACGCCGGCAAGCAGTGTGTACTCGATAGTCACAACACGCTTTCGGTCGGTCTGCGCGTCTATATAAGCACGTGCCGAATCGAGCAGCTTTGCAATAGGATATCGTCGATTGATGGGTACGATTTTGTTTCGAATCGCGTCATTTGGCGCGTGCAGTGACACAGCAAGGCTGACATCGGAAAGCTCCGCGAGTCGATCCAAGGCAGGAACAACACCCGACGTCGATAAGGTGACTTTGCGCTTTGACAAACCATAGGCAAGGTCATCACACATGAGGTCCATGGAACTAACAACATTATCGAAATTGAGCAGGGGCTCACCCATGCCCATCATCACAACATTCGTAACAACACGACCTTTGCCTGCCTGCCAACCGTCGTAGGAATTTATAGCCAACCAAACCTGACCAATGATCTCAGCGGCGGTCAAATCGCGTTGAAATCCCTGCTTGCCGGTCGAGCAGAACTTGCAATCGAGGCTACAACCTACCTGAGACGAGACGCAGAGTGTTGCGCGATCACCCTCGGGAATCAGAACCGCCTCAACCAGTGCGCCGCCATCAACCTTGATGGCCCACTTACGGGTACCATCGGCGGAATCTTGTTGGCTTTCGATTTGGGGAGGTGTGATCTCGGCACAGGACTCAAGACGATCTCTGAGGCCCTTGCCAAGATTCGTCATGGCTTGAAAGTCCCGAACGCCCTGGTGATGCATCCATTTCATCACCTGCTGGGCGCGAAACTTTTTTTCACCAATTTCGCCAAAGAAGGCTTCGAGCTGGGCACGAGTCATGCCCAGCAAGTTAACTTTGCTGGCCGGAGTGGACGTTGCGATTAACGCTTCCGGCATCTCAGCTCGTTATTAGCGACTGCAGAGATCGCTTGCAGCAAAGAAATAGGCAATTTCGCGCGCTGCAGACGCGGGTGAGTCAGAGCCGTGGACTGCGTTCGCGTCGATCGAATTCGCAAAGTCGGCACGGATAGTGCCCGCGTCCGCTTCAGCTGGGTTGGTTGCACCCATGAGCTCACGGTTTTTAAGAATTGCGCCCTCACCTTCCAGTACCTGAACAACGACAGGACCAGAGGTCATAAAAGCGACGAGATCAGCATAAAAAGGCCGCTCTTTGTGCTCAGCGTAGAAGCCACCGGCAACGTCATCGGAGAGACGAAGCATTTTCTGTGCAACGATCTGCAAGCCAGCAGCTTCGAAGCGTGCGTTGATCTGACCTGTAACGTTTTTTGCAACAGCATCGGGCTTGATAATTGAGAGTGTTTGTTCAACGGACATGATCATCTCCTGAAGATCGAAAGAATGAGAGGGCCGCTTTTAATCGCTGGGCCGCTAGCGCGCGCGGAGTATACGGACTTTGACCCACCCTGTCATGGCACCAAAAGTGTGCTTATTAATGCTTCTCAGATGCGTGATTGATTGTGTACTTCGGGATTTCAACCACGAGAGGTTCGTCACCTACGATCGCTTGGCATGAAAGACGAGACTCAGGCTCTAGGCCCCATGCTTTATCGAGATAGTCTTCCTCCAACTCGTCAGCCTCGCTGAGCGAGTCAAACCCCTCTCTGACGATGACATGGCAGGTTGTACAGGCACAGGACATCTCACAGGCATGTTCGATATCGATATCGTTGGATAACAACACCTCGCAAACGCTCTGTCCGCTCTCTGCCTCGACAGCAGCACCCTCTGGGCAAAACTCATGATGGGGTAATACGATTATCTGTGGCATTAGAACTCTCTCTACTCTGAGGCCTCGAGCTCTGCCACGGCAACACCGCTAAGAGCACTCTTAATACTTCTATCCATACGACGCTCCGCGAAGGTCAGTGAGGCCTGTCCCAACACATCGGTACGATCGCGGACTGCCGCAATATCGTCGCCTTCAATCACCGAGACAAGCTCGCCCGCGACCGACTCAAGCTCGGCACGCTCTTCATCGCTTAATAAATCACCATCCGCATCGAGAGCGCCCGCGAGGCCATGCAATAGCGCTTCAGCCTCCACTTTGGCTTCCCTCAACTGTCGCGCTTGCATATCCTCTGCCGCATTTTGCTGACTCGAGCGCAGCATGTGGGCAACCTCTTCATCCGACAGGCCGAACGAGGGCTTAACCACTAAACTCGTCTCGGTGCCTGTCGTCTCCTCGCGAGCAGACACCTCTAACAGACCATCTGCATCGACCTTGAAGGTAACGAGGATGCGCGCAGCGCCCGCAACCATCGGAGGAATTCCGCCGAGCTCGAAGCGGGCGAGGGATCGACAATCCTCTACGCGCTCGCGCTCGCCCTGGAGCACATGAACGACGAGGCCCGTTTGACCATCCTTGGCCGTTGTGAATTCCTGCGCCTTCGCAACGGGTAGCACCGAGTTTCGCGGAATGATTTTCTCGATAAGCCCACCGTAGGTTTCGAGTCCTAGTGACAGCGGGATGACGTCGAGTAACAGCGCTTCATCACCGTCGCCGTTACCCACCAAAACATCGGCCTGCATTGCAGCACCCAGCGCTACCACTTGATCAGGATCCAAAGTGCAGAGCGGCTCGCATCCGAAAAATTGCTCGACCTGAGCGGCGATAATCGGCATTCGCGTCGAACCCCCTACGAGAACAACCTGCGCGACCTCGTTTACACCCGCATCTGACATAGCCTGGCGACAAGCTCCAAGGGTTCTATCAACCAAAGCGTGGGTAATATCGTTGAACTGTTCCCTGCTCATTTTCAGGGAGCGGCACTCGCCACAGAATGAGGCCGGTGCAATCGAGACTTCATCGGATAGAGTCAGTGACTCTTTAATCTCACGGGCCAGTACTGAGAGTTCGCGACGCTCGGCATAATCCAAGCTATCCAGCGACCAAGACGTCGTTAGCCAGTCGACGATACAGTCATCAAAATCATCACCACCTAGTGCGCTGTCACCACCCGTAGCGAGCACGCGGAGCAACCCGCGCTCCATGCGTAGTATGGAAATGTCGAAGGTGCCACCACCCAAGTCATAAACAGCAACAACGCTTGACTCTTCGATCGACTCATCAAGCCCATAAGCAACCGCCGCGGCCGTCGGCTCATTCAGCATTCGCAACACATTCAAGCCCGCAAGCTCAGCCGCCTGACGCGTCGCTTGACGCTGACTATCGTCAAAATACGCAGGGACGGTGATAACGACTCCGTCAGCCTGAGCCCCATCCGCTGCTGCTCTTTGCGCTAATGCTCGAAGGATCTCGGCTGACACCTCAACCGGTGTCTTTGCGCCACAGTCGGTGTCGAACGCGAGACGTTCAGAATCTACTAAGCCCAGTGTCTGAGCCTCAGTAAGGTCATCACGCGAACGCCCCATCAAACGCTTCGCTGACACAATCGTATTTTTTGGATCCGTGCTTGCAGTGGCTTTGGCCTCGTCGCCTACGGTTACCTGTTCTGAAAAATGCACGACAGAGGGGAGTAAGACGTTACCGCGATCATCAGGAATAACATCGACCCCCGATATCGTTTTGACTGCGACCAGACTGTTAGTCGTACCGAGGTCGATACCAAGCCCGCGCTTGCGCTCTCGCTGGAGTGACTGACCGCTATCGGGTTCTGAAATTTGCAATAACAAAGCGCTTATCCCCTATGATCGCGCACGCGCTAGCTCGTCGCTGAGCTTTTGCTGAAAGTGAAACTCCACCCAGGCCGCTGACGCGGCTGCAATATCTCCAGCTCCGTAGTGCGCGGCAAATTTCGCTTGGGTACTAACGTATGCGTCCTCAATCTCAGATGTGAGGTCAGCTGCCTCGTCAGGGTTTAAATTGGTAAATTCCTGGACTTTCTCTCGCAACATCATTTGGTCGAATAAAAACTCGGGGGCCGCCGGTTGACGTTCTAGGGCCGGCAAGTCGACGCCAGCGAGTTGCAGTAAGTGCCCTGCTCGGCTCACTGGCTGCTTGAGTACATTGAAAGCCTCGTTTATGTCAGCTGCGCGCTTTGCCGCCGCTCGCTGCTCAAATGCAGGGGCTGCAGCAAACCTGTCTGGGTGACAAATCGTCATAAGCTGCTCGTACCGCTCCTCGAGTATTGCAACATCAATACTGAATGCGGGATCGAGATCAAATGACGAAAAATGATTGGCCACGAGACCTCGCTTTGAAACCGTATATTCTCAGCGTTACGGGCGAGAGCTAAACAGTGAAACTCTCACCGCAGCCGCACTCACCAGCAACATTGGGATTCCTAAACTCGAGACCCTCATTGAGTCCCTCACGCGCAAAATCGACGATCGTACCGTCGAGATAAACCAGGCTCTTGGGGTCAACAAACACACGGACACCATCGGTTTCAAACACCGTGTCACTGGGGTCTTTGTCATCTACAAACTCGAGTACGTATGCAAGGCCGGAACATCCCGAGGTTTTTACCCCAATGCGGATGCCTTCGCCTCGTCCACGGGCAGCAAGCTGTTTGCCAACGTGCTCAGCGGCAGCGGCAGTGACACTGATGGCCATTATTCGCCTCGCTTGTCTCGGAAGTTCTTAACTGCAGCCTTGATCGCATCTTCAGCGAGCACTGAGCAATGAATCTTCACTGGAGGCAAAGCAAGCTCTTGCGCAATCTCGGTGTTCTTAATGGCCTCAGCCTCCTCTAGCTTCTTACCTTTCACCCACTCAGTCAGTAGTGAACTAGAGGCAATTGCTGAGCCGCAACCGTATGTCTTGAACTTGGCGTCCTCGATGACACCTTCGTCGTTGACTTGGATCTGCAGACGCATAACGTCGCCACACGCAGGTGCACCCACCATACCCGTACCGACACTGTCGCTGTCCGCGTCGAGTTTCCCTACGTTGCGAGGGTTTTCGTAGTGATCAATTACTTTTTCGCTGTAAGCCATAACCTACTCCTGTAAGCGCGAACCGCTAATTAGTGCGCTGCCCATTCAATGGTGTCGAGATCAATGCCGTCTTGATACATATCCCAAAGCGGCGAGAGCTCACGTAATTTGTCGACGGCGTGACGCACGCTCTGTGCCGCCTGGTCAACATCGTCTTCTGTCGTAAACCGTCCAAAACTAAAACGTAAAGAACTGTGCGCAAGCTCATCATTAAGCCCAAGTGCTCTCAGCACATAGGAGGGCTCAAGGCTTGCCGAGGTACAGGCCGAACCACTCGATATCGCGAGATCCTTGAGTGACATGAGCAGTGATTCACCCTCTACAAATGCAAAGCTCACATTGAGGGCTCCGGGCAAACGATGATCACGCGAGCCATTCATGTGCACCTCAGGGATGTCGTTAATAGCATCCCAAAACCGCTGACGTAGTGCCTTCAGACGGTCGCCTTCTGCCTGCATTTCCGCATTGGCGATACGCGCCGCCTCGCCAAGGCCAACGATTTGGTGTGTAGCAAGCGTACCCGAACGCATACCGCGCTCATGGCCGCCACCGTGCATCTGCGCCTCAATCCGTACACGCGGCTTACGACGCACGTACAATGCACCAATGCCTTTGGGACCGTACATTTTGTGGGCCGAGATCGAGAGCAGATCGACTTTCATCGTCTCCATATCGAGTGGCAACTTACCCGTGCTCTGAGCAGCATCGACGTGATAAATCACACCACGCTCGCGGCATATCTCACCAATTCCCGCAATATCGTTAACCACACCGATCTCGTTATTGGCGTGCATGACGCTTACAACCGAGGTGTCTTCGCGCATCGCTGCTGCAATCATTTCGGGCGTGGTTAGGCCATCTTCATTTGGCTCCAAGTAAGTAACATCGAAGCCCTCACGCTCGAGCTGACGGCACGTATCCAGCACGGCCTTGTGCTCAATCTTAGAAGTAATGATGTGCTTACCCTTGCGCTGGTAGAAATGCGCGGCACCTTTGATCGCAAGGTTGTCAGATTCAGTAGCGCCTGAGGTCCAAACAATTTCACGCGGATCAGCATTGATCAGTTCTGCAACCTGACAGCGCGCATTTTCAATCGCTTCTTCTGCCTTCCAGCCATATTGATGCGAGCGAGACGCGGGGTTTCCAAAAACGCCATCCATCGACAGGCACTGCGTCATAGCCTCGACAACGCGCGGATCCACAGGCGTGGTTGACAGGTAGTCTAGGTAAATGGGCACGTTAATCGTTTCGGCCTTTCCCATAACACTTTTTTCCTCAGACTCTAAGGTCTATTGATCTCTAATGGTCAATGGCTGCGCATCAACGATGCCTGCCATGTAACTACTTGTTCTAAATCCACCTCGCTTTACGAGGTCTTCCAAACTGATACCACTCAAAAATCCGTGTATCTGATCAGACAGGTCTTGCCATAGGTGATGGGTCAGACACACCTCACCGTGGTTGCAATCCCCTCTGCCTTGGCAGTTGGTCGCATCAATCGACTCGTCAACTGCATCAATAATTTGAGCGACGAAAATCGTCTCGAAACCCCTGGCCAGCTGATAACCACCACCAGGACCCCTGATACTGCGGACCAAATCTTCCCTACGTAACTTTGAAAACAATTGCTCGAGATATGACAGCGAAATTTCCTGCCGCTGAGAGATATCGGCAAGTGTGATGGGCTGCCTGTCTCCATGGATGGCGAGATCAAGCATAGCTGTCACCGCATAGCGGCCCCGAGTGGTCAGTTTCATTCGTTTCGCATGACGCTCTTACGTAATACCCGACTAGTTTAGTCAAGAATTATCCGCGCTACCAGCAGAACTGCTTATTTCGTGCGATTTTCCCGAATTACCCGTCGTGTCTCCTTCAAAATACCGCGCAGTATTTGGACTTCCATGTCGTCGAGACGCACCCGGCTGTATAGCCGACGAAGTCGTGTCATTAACTGTCGCGGTGCCGATGGATTAAGAAACTCAAGCTCGACCAGGGTCTCTTCAAGATGCTCGTAGAAATATTCCATATCCTTTGAGGTCGCGAAGGGATTTTCCCAATGCGAATCCTCCTCGGGCGGCAGCGTCCCCTCGAGCTCGGCCATACGAATCTCGTAACAGACGATTTGAACCGCCATAGACAGATTCAAAGACTCGTAGTCCGGGTGCGTTGGTATGTGGCAATGAAGATTGCATCGACGCAATTCTTCATTATTCAAACCGCTGTCCTCGCGCCCAAACAGAATCGATACCTTCTCGCTTTCGGCGTGCTCAACAATTCGATTCGCCGTCAATCGAGCGTCTTGCACTGGCCAAGGGATCCGTCGTTCACGCGCACTGGTACCCACGACAAACTGGCTGTCGCCTATCGCATCATCCAACGAAGAGACAACACGAGCACTCTGAATAATGTCTAGCGCGGACGCTGCACGCCACTCAGCCTCAGGATCGGGAAACTTGCGGGGATCCACCAAAACAAGATGGCGAAGACCCATATTTTTCATCGCTCGGGCGACGGCGCCGATGTTGCCAGGGTGCGAAGGGTTCACCAATACGACTTGGATGTTGTCAGAATTCATAGAAGTGCCTGTAATAATGCGCGGCGAGTGTACCAAAACCTGACGGCAACGCGCGCTTCTTGCTATGATCGCGCCCCCACGAACGCCCGGACACAATCATGGAACCAATGGTCAACATCGCGCTCCGCGCAGCAAGAAAAGCAGGCAACCTGATTGTTCGGGCGTCTGATGACCTCAGCCGTTTGCGTTTCGAGGCAAAAGGCAAAGCTGACTTTGTCACCGAGGTCGACCTGGCCGCCGAACGCGAGCTGATCTACAACCTCCAGACTACCTACCCAGACCACGCTTTCATCTGCGAAGAGAGTGGACGGACAGGGCCTGATGATGCCGAACACGTCTGGGTTATCGATCCGCTCGATGGCACCAGTAACTTCATGCGAGGCATTCCTCATTACGCCATCAGCATGGCGTGTATCAAAGGCGGAAAGCTCGAGCACGCAGTGATTGTTGATCCAGTCAAACAAGAAGAGTTCACGGCGTCGCGAGGCAGAGGTGCTCAACTCAACGGCAGACGCATTCGCGTCTCTGATCGAAGCGATATGCGTGAGTGTCTTTTTGGCACAGGTGCGCCGTGGTTGGGCAACTGCGACGACCGTATGGATTGGTATGTTCAAGGCTTGGCCAAGGTTGCAGGAAGCTCAATGGGAATCCGACGCGCCGGTGCCGCAGCACTGGATCTGGCTTATGTGGCTGCTGGTCGACTCGACGGTTTCTGGGAAGCGGGCCTCAAACCCTGGGATATTGCTGCGGGCACCCTACTGATTCGCGAGTCAGGTGGTTTGGTCACAAATTTCCAAGGAAGCGATGATGTTCTTGGGGGCAAGGGCGATATCGTTTGCGCCAATCCCAAGCTACTGAAGCAACTTGCAGCGGCAATTCGCTAAACCAAACACTCGCGATTCAGTGAACTAAGCGTTGGCTGTTTGCTGAATCACAGTCGGTAAGGCCCGCCTCGCGCTCCGAGTAGCTCAAAATTGGCTCTAAGCGCATGACACGCTGCCCTCATAAAGGGACAGACTACATAAAGCAGCTCACGCGGGGATCTTCTCGCTCGGCACTCTTTTTATCTGCTCTGAGCTCTCGTGACGCTCTCTCGTGACAAGTTATGGCGCAATCGCGTCCTGATCCTCGCCCTCTTTTACAGGGATAGCGACGTCTTCCTTCGTCACACCCAAGGCAAGTAAGGAAGTTGATGCCACGTAGATAGACGAATAGGTGCCGATCGTTACACCAACCAGCAGTGCAATCGCAAAGCCAAAGATCATATCGCCGCCCAACAGTGCCAACGAGGTCAGCACCAGCAAGGTGGTCAAAGATGTCACTAAGGTTCGTCCGAGCGTTTCATTGAGCGACACATCGATGACACCCATAGGATCCATCTTTCGAATCTTGCGCAGATTTTCTCGAATACGGTCCGACACAACGATGGTGTCGTTTAGCGAATAGCCGATGACCGCAAGGATTGCAGCGAGTACGGAGAGATCGAACTCCAATCGTGTAATCGAGAAGAACCCCAGAATAACGAGCACGTCATGCGCCAAGGCAATCACCGCGCCCATGGCAAACTTAATTTGGAAACGGAAACCGACGTAGATGAGAACCAATCCTAGCGCCAGCAGCATTGCGAGACCGCCCTGCTCCCTGAGCTCATCACCCACTTGTGGGCCGACGAACTCCATCCGCTGTAGCGTGATGTCTTGAGGGGTTGCTTGTCGTAGCACATCGACCATTCGAGCACCTTCAGCGTCTGAGTAGCTAATAGGTAATCGAACCAACACGTCGCGATCTGTGCCAAAACTAACAACCATGGCACCTTCGAAACCACTGCTCGCCAACTCGGTGCGAATGTCACCCAAGTCCGCACTTTGCTCATAATTGAGCTCTATCAGCGTGCCGCCTGTGAAGTCCAAGCCCCAATTGAGCTGCTGCGTTGCTAAAGAAACAACGGTGGCCAGCAGCAAAATGCCGGAGATAGCTGCCGCAACGAAGCGGCCGCGCATAAAGGCAATCGATGTCATGCGGAGGCTCCCCCTGCGTTTGCATTCGACTTCATCGCAACGCGACCAATGCTCAAGGACTGAACCCGTCTTCCCCCATACACAAGGTTAACCAGTGCCCGCGTGCCCATGATCGCTGTAAACATCGAGGTGATGATTCCCACCGAGAGCGTCACCGCAAAGCCCTTGATGGGACCAGTGCCTACTGCATACAAGATAACCGCCACAATCAATGTCGTGATATTGGCGTCCAGAATCGTCGTAACCGCGCGCTCAAAGCCACTGTGGATAGCGAGCTGGTTGGAAGTACCTGCTGCCAACTCTTCACGGATTCGTGCAAAGATCAGCACATTGGCATCTACCGCCATACCGACAGTGAGCACGATACCTGCAATACCAGGAAGCGTTAGCGTCGCGCCCAATAGTGACATGACGGCAACAAGCAGCACCAAGTTTGCAGTCAAAGCGACGACGGCAATCACACCAAAGACTCGGTAGTACACCATCATGAACAACACCACGAGTGCGAGACCTAACTGCAGTGATTTCATACCAAGTTCGATGTTTTCAGCACCTAGTGACGGACCAACCGTACGCTCTTCAACAAAGCTTATCGGTGCAGCAAGCGCACCGGCGCGGAGCATCAAGGCGAGTTCCGATGATTCAGCAGGGCTATCCAGACCGGTGATTTGGAACTGGGCGCCGAGCGCGGATTGAATGACCGGCGCTGTCAGCACCTTCTTCTCGTCGTAGGGCTCACGAATAACAACGGTCTCGCCATTTTCGTCGACGTCATATGAGGTTCGGAACTTACGCTCGATAAAAAGAACGCCCATGCGACGCTTGACGTTGGCGCGTGTGGCACGCGACATCAACATACCGCCTTCACCATCGAGTGTTATCTGGACGTTGGGCTGACCGTTTTGGTCAAAGCTAGCGGCCGCATTCGACACGCGCTCGCCTGTGATAATGATGTCGCGCTCGAGCCACTCGGTCATGCCCTGCCGTGTCTCTCCGCGGTATTCAAACTTCTGACGCTCCGAGAGCGGCGCATTCGTTTCTGCTACCAGCCGGAACTCGAGGTTAGCGACTTTACCGAGAATTCGCTTGGCTTCAGCGGTGTCCTGGATACCGGGAAGCTCTACAACAATACGGTTACTCCCTTGCCGCTGAACTAGTGGCTCAGAAACACCTAACTCATTCACGCGATTTCGAAGTGTGGTGAGGTTTTGAGCGACCGCGTATTCCACGGTCTCCGCAATCGTGACCTCGGTCACCTCAGCGAACAACTGCGGGCCGTTTTCGTCAACGCGATCGAGCAGTAGCTCAGGATACAAATCTCTTACCTGAGAACGCGCCTCCTCCCGGTCTTCAACCGATCGGAAAGTCATGCCCACACGCGTACCGTCTAGCGCAACGCGTCCGCGAATGCGCTCCTCACGGAGTCGGCGCTTAATGCCGTTCTCGTATTGCTCAAGCTTTCTCGAGGTCGCTGCATCGACATCCACCTCGAGCTTGAAATGGACACCACCACTGAGGTCCAAACCCAACTTCATTGGCTGAGCAGCGCCACGAACCAACCAGTCAGGCGTTGTCGGGGCGAGGTTCAATGCAACGATGAAGCCATCACCTAGAGCGCGCTGGAGGGCTGCTTGAGCCTTCAACTGCTGATCACGACTCTCGAGTCTAATAAGACCGGTTTTTCCGGACTGTTGAACTTCTTGGCCGAAATGACCGATACCTGCCTCGGTAAGAGCACTACTTGCGCGCTCTAATACAGTTTCATCGACGCCCTGCGAGCCACTAGAACCACCGATCTGAAGTGCAGGATCGGGGGCATAGATATTCGGGGCCGCGTAGTAAAAGCCCATAGCGACCACAAACGCTATAAACAAATTTTTCCACAAGGAATAACGATTCAGCATTGATGCTCCATATCACCTAGCTGTTAGGCCGCACGGCCAAGCGGCGCGCAGTTTAGCGCGTGGCGCTCGTTTCTGCTAATGCTCAGCACGGTTAGTTGACCCAGACCCTCGCATTGCGGAATAAACGCATCCAACCTGAATCCTCGGGCCAATCGCTTGGCGCCCAAGACATTTGAACAGTTCTAAAAACACGCTCAGGGTGTGGCATCATGATGTTGATTCTGCCGTCCGCATTACAAAGACCCGTAATGCCGCTCGGAGAACCATTTGGATTCGCAGGAAATGCCTGCGTCTGCTGCCCAACGTTATCAACATAACGTAGGGAAACACGATCAGACGTCTCAACAGCGGAAATCGCGTCTGAGCTCGCAAACTGCGCGCGCCCCTCACCATGAGCAACTACGATAGGCAGCTCTGAGCCTTCCATACCTGCCATCAAAATACTCGACGACTTTTCAACGCGGACACGCACAAGTCGCGCTTCGTACTGTTCTGACAGATTGCGAGCAAATCGTGGCCAATGCTCTGTCCCCGGGATAAGCGGCGCCAGCGCCGATAGCATCTGGCAACCATTGCAAACGCCCAACGCGAAACTATCGTCGCGCTCGAAGAACGCTTGGAATTGATCACTCATCGCTGGATCGAATAAAACGCCTTTCGCCCATCCTTCGCCTGCACCGAGAACGTCGCCGTAGGAGAAGCCTCCGCAAGCTGCCAGTCCCTTAAACTCAGAAAGCTGTCTTCGACCTGACTTCAGATCCGACATGTGCATATCGATCGCTTCGAAGCCGGCACGATCAAACGCAGCGGCCATTTCAGCTTGGCCGTTAACACCTTGCTCGCGCAAGATGGCAACTTTAGGTCGAACACCCGTGGCAATCATGGGAGCGGCGACATCGTCGGCCGCGTCGAAACTTAGCGATGCGCTCAGACCCGGATTATCAGCGAGAATATCCGCATACTCTTGATCAGCGCACTCCGCGTTATCACGATCACGCTGGATTGCATAGCTGTTCTGCGCCCACAACTGTTGGAGGGCACCCCGCCGACTATCGATCAATTCGAATGAGGCTGTGTTAACAACAACTCGCTCGTCGAGGCGTGGCTTTGCCACATTGGAAGTCAGTGCGTCCAGCTGGTGTTGCGCCAGAACAGCATTGACGCGACCCAGATCGGAATCTGTCACCTGAATCACAACACCAATCTCCTCACTGAAGAGACTGGCTGCTGCACTGTCGACATCGGCGTCAATTTGCACGTTAAGGCCGCAACGCGCTGCGAACGCCATTTCCAACAAGGTGACGAGTAGACCACCATCGGAACGATCGTGGTAAGCCTTAATAAGGCCCTCTGCTTTCAGCGCATTTATCGCAGAAAACAGACGGCTAACATCTTCGGCAGTTACGTCAGGCACTGCGCTTCCGAGCTGACCATAGGTCTGGGCAAGTACCGAACCACCCAATCGATTATGGCCGCGGCCCAAATCAATCAAGAGTAGACTGGTGGCTTCATCTCGAGCTAGCTCTGGTGTAAGCGTCTGCCGCGCGTCGCCCACGGGTGCAAATGCAGAGACAATGAGCGATACCGGTGCGGTAACGGCTTTCGCTTCCCCCCCCTCGTCCCACTGGGTACGCATTGACATCGAGTCTTTGCCTACAGGAATTGTCATACCCAAGGCGGGACAGAACTCCAAACCAACGGCCTTCACCGTATCGTAGAGCACTGCGTCGTCACCTGAATAACCTGCAGCGCACATCCAGTTAGCAGAGAGCTTGATGTCAGTGAGTGATTGAACGGGAGAGGCTAAGATATTTGTCACAGCCTCCGCTACGGCCAATCGAGCTGACGCGGGTCCGTCCAGTGTTGCCACGGGTGTTCGCTCACCCATGCTCATCGCCTCACCGAGGTGGGTATCGAGTGACGCTGTAGTCACGGCGACATCAGCGACGGGAACCTGCCAAGGGCCGACCATTTGGTCGCGCGCTACCGTGCCAGTCACCGAGCGATCACCAATAGTGATCAAGAAGCTTTTACTGCCTACTGCCGGGAAGGTGAGAACGCGCTCCAAGGCATCGGCAATCGCCACGTTACCGTCGAAGCTATCAACGGGTGGCGCAACTCGCTGCGTCTCGCGGTGCATTTTAGGTGGCTTACCAAAAAGCAAGGAGAGCGGCAGATCCACCGGGTTGTTCTCAAACAGCGTATCGCCCAACCGAAGATGTTGTGCATCCGTTGCTTCGCCAACCACCGCAAACGGGCATCGCTCGCGCACACAAATATCACTAAAGGTGGCAAGCTGATCAGGGTTGATCGCCATCACATAACGCTCTTGAGATTCGTTACACCAAATCTCGAGAGGACTCATACCCTTCTCGTCGCTCGGGACGTTGCGCAGCTCAAAATCACCGCCGCAGCCTCCGTCTTTCACCAGCTCTGGGAAGGCATTACTCAGCCCTCCGGCGCCAACATCATGGATAAATGCGATTGGGTTATCCGCAC
Source organism: gamma proteobacterium HIMB55 (assembly GCA_000227505.4). Classification (NCBI taxonomy): domain Bacteria; kingdom Pseudomonadati; phylum Pseudomonadota; class Gammaproteobacteria; order Cellvibrionales; family Halieaceae; species gamma proteobacterium HIMB55. The sequence continues at coordinate 1,575,817 of AGIF02000001.1, forward strand.
CACGCTCCCAGCAGCGGTCGATGACTTCCTGACAACGTCGCTGAATCTCGGGGTTCTGGCGTTGCACAGAGGCAAAATCCAAATCTTCGGTGCTGGATCCACTTGCCATAGAGGATGCGGCACCACCACCCAGACCAATCAGCATTGCTGGGCCACCTAAAACAACCAACTTCGCGCCAGCAGAGAACGGGGGCTTATCGACATGCTCTTCTTTGATGTTGCCGAAACCACCGGCAATCATGATGGGCTTGTGATAGCCACGCACACCCTCACTCGTTGCGACCTCAAAGGTTCTGAAGTAGCCGCCTAAGTTGGGTCGACCAAATTCGTTGTTAAACGCGGCTGCGCCGAGCGGACCCTCGGTCATTATTTGCTGCGGCGTAACAATTCGGCTCGGCTTGCCATATCCGGTTTCCCAGGGACGCTCGTAGCCAGGAAGATTTAAGTGAGAGACAGTAAAACCACACAAACCTGCCTTGGGACGAGAGCCTCGTCCAACAGCGCCTTCATCGCGGATTTCACCACCCGAACCTGTGCCCGCACCAGCAAACGGAGCAATCGCCGTAGGGTGATTGTGTGTTTCGACCTTCATGAGCAGCGCAATGGGCTCCTGATGGTAGGTCCATGACTGCGAGTCAGGTTCAGGGTAAAAACGACCAGCGCTGTGCCCCTCAACGACAGCAGCATTATCAGCGTAGGCTGAGAGCACTTGCTCGCCACCCTGCTTATAGGTGTTCTTGATCATACCGAACAATGACCAGTCCTGATCAACGCCATCGATCGTCCACGAGGCGTTAAAAATTTTGTGTCTGCAGTGCTCTGAGTTTGCCTGTGCAAACATCATCAACTCGGTATCAGACGGATCGCGCCCCAAGGCCGTGAACGCCTCGGCAAGGTAGTCGATTTCATCTTCGGCTAACGCCAAGCCGAGTGCGCTGTTTGCTTCAACCAACGCGTCTCTGCCTGCCGCCATCACTGGCACTGAGGTTAGTGGCCGAGGCGAAATATCGCTAAACAACATCGATAGATCATCGTAGGAGGTCATGACTGTCTCGACCATTCGATCGTGCAGCAGCACGTGCAACGCTCCCGGGTTGCCGAATTGCGCTGAACCCTCAATGACGTAAACAGCAGCTCGCTCTATGCGCTTAACCGTATCGAAATCGCAGTTATTGGCGATGTTTGTCGCCTTGCTGGACCAAGGCGAGATAGTCCCAATACGGGGCGCCACAATAATAACGTCAGTCTGCGTCAATTCGTCGCCACGTGGTGCTGGACTGGTACCAGGCTGCAGCAATGCACCAAGCTGCGCAGCATCAACAGTGCCCTCTGACTCAACGGCATAAACAAAGAATGCTCGGGTAAGTTTTAGCTGCGAATCGAGCTGAGCTATTTCGTTCGAGAGACGCTTAAAACGGGCAGCTGACAGTGCGTCTGACCCGGGCAAGAGGAGCATGGGCAAATCCTACTAGATGAAGCGCACATCATACCTTGCCAACGTCCTCGGGTGAATGTCCAAAATCGAGATCTGAGCTACACTCATCGCATGAGACAGTGGTTAGTGATCGTAATATTGCTATTAAACGGCTGCGGCAACCCGACGGTTCTGGATGCCTTCGCGCCGGGAAATGAGCTGGTCGTAATCACACGCAACGGCCCCACCACCTATTATCTGGGCGCGAACGAGCCTGCAGGTCTTGAATACGAATTATTCAAAGCCTTTGCCGACTCGCAAGATATGACGCTCCGCATCAAGATCGCATCAACGATCGAGGAGGTTTTCGACACCTTGGCCCGTGGTGAAGCTCATATCGCGGCGGCTGGCCTGACTCAATCGAGTGCACGTGATGAGCTGTTCACATCGACGCTGTCCTACCTGAAGCAAAACCCTGTCGTCGTTTACAAGGCCGGGCAGTTTAGGCCCCGCACTGTCGAGGACCTCGCCAGTCTGGATATCGTCATTATGCAGGGCAGCCATCATCGAACGCGCCTCAGCATGCTTTCTGAGATGGATCCAAGGATTACATTCCGTGTGTTGGAAACGGCGCAATCCAGCGCTGTACTGAGCGAAATTGAAACAGACGAGGCCGATGTTGCACTGTTAGATTCGAGCGAGTTTTCGATGCAGCAAAGGCTCTACCCGAGGGTAGCCAAAGCATTCCAACTCAAGGAGACACTGAATACCGTTTGGTACCTGGGTCTCGATGAGAGAGCGCCAAAATGGCGCGACAAAATTAATGCCTTCCTTACCAAAGAAGGCGATGAGGGACGTCTCGCAGACCTCGAGGATCGGTATTTCGGAAGCGACGCTGATACGTCGCGGATCGAGCTTTTCACATTCCAGCGCGCCGTTGAAAGCACTCTCCCTAAATGGCGCCCCCTCATTGAGTCCATCGCGAAAGAATTTCGTTTGGATTGGAAGCTACTAGCTGCCATCGCCTATCAAGAATCTCACTGGGACCCGAAAGCCAAGTCGCCCACCGGCGTGCGCGGAATGATGATGTTAACCCGGCCGACCGCAAAAGAGGTTGGTGTTAAAGACCGGTTGGATGCCGAGCAAAGTCTGCGTGGCGGCGCGCGGTTCTTACGCAATCTGCTTCGTCGACTTCCCAATGATATCGAAGAGCCTGACCGCACGTGGATGGCGCTGGCCGCCTACAACGTGGGCATGGCGCATCTTGAGGAAGCGCGACGACTAACCGAGGGCAAAGGTGGTGACCCTCACTTGTGGCAAGACGTTAGAGAGCGCCTACCGGACCTGCAAAACCCTAAAATCTACCCACATCTCAGGCACGGCTTTGCGAGGGGTCAGGAGGCGGTGACTTACGTCGATAATATTCGCCACTATCAGGCAACCCTGGCATTGCAAAACATCCCCTCGCAACCAATTTCAGCGCCTTTAAATCTAAAAGAGTTGACCGCTACGGCACACGAACTGCTCCAGTGGACACCATTGAGTCTTTAACTAGGCTTTGGCGGCCCGCCGCGCTTTGAAAAAGGCTCGGAGCAAATTTGCACTCTCGTCGGCACACAACCCCTCGGCCCACGCTACGCGGTGGTTCAGAGACGCATTATCCAAAGCTGAGGACGTACTCGCGACAGCACCTGCCTTGGGTTCTCTTGTACCAAAAACGAGCCGTGACACACGCGCATGGACCATCGCACCACAACACATCGTGCAGGGCTCCAGCGTAACAAAGAGCTCACAGTCAGGAAGTCGATAATTTTCCAGTGCCGCGGCGGCTGAGCGAAGCGCCAGCACTTCTGCGTGGGCGGATGGATCGTTAAGTGTAATTTGCTGATTGCAGGCCTCAGCGATGACCTCGTTTTCCAGCACCACCACCGCACCTACGGGCACCTCACCCAGCTGCTCCGCCTTGGCGGCCTGCGCGAGGGCAAGTTCCATGAATCGGTGATCGGACTCCGAAAAGTCACTCATATTTAGTAGATCTCACAGGGGTTCAGCCGTGCAGAAGCGCCAGCACAGCATCGCGAGGGCGCTCCGATAAGGGCGGAAATCGTCGCCCATGGGCTTGAGCTTACCCGCAGAGGGACGCTCTTCCAGTCCTTGTATGCGCTTAAACCCCTCCCGGACAGCGAGATCGCCAACAGGCCAGATATCGGGTCTACCCAGGGAGAACATCAAATACATGTGTGCGGACCACTCGCCAAAACCTTTGATATTGGTAATCACCGCCACAGCGTCTTCGTCACTGAGCTCTGGCAAACCATCCAGAACGAGTGCACCTGTTGCTTCCGCAGTCGCCAGGGACTGAATGTAATTTACTTTCTGCCGTGACAGACCTGCACTGCGCAAAAGTTCTTCACTCGCGTCGAGCACGGCGGTAGCTGTTAGCCGCCCTTCGAGCGCATCAACCAATTTCTTGTTGATTGACGTGGCAGCAGCAACACTTACCTGCTGACCCACTACAATACGTGCCAGCGTTTCAAAGCTGTGGTCCCTACGACGCTCCTCGGGGTAACCAACTTGCGCTAACGCCCTCGCAATACGCTCATGCCTGTCGGCGAGCGCATCGAGCGATCTTTTTATGCTAGCTGTATCGAGTTCATAGTCCATGGAGTTTCAGTATACGGGGTAGCCCAAATAACCGTGAGCGTGAACGACGCCGAAATACAGCGCTGCAGAAGCGACAATCGCTAAAATTTCTCGAGGCATGCTCGCCTCAACCACTGGTAAAGGGTCCTTACCGTCTTGGCGATTAATGAGAATGACCGAGATCACTGCCCACGCGAGAAGGCCTCCAAACAGCACCAAAGAGGGAGCATCGCCGTTAACGAGAAGGTGCCCAACACTCCACGCTTTGATGGCGGTGAGCTGGGGATGCCGAACAACGGACGTTACTTTTACCTTCAGCGAAGACGCAGCCATCAGATAGAACGCCAACAGCATAAGTGCATTGTTTACGAGCTCCCATGCTGGCTGGCGAACCCACCAAACGGCGCCCGTTGCGCTTTGATAACCGGCAACCATGAGCGCAATACTGCCGAACAAGGCGAGCGTTACGACTAGCTTGCCGCCGTCTCCCATGCCTTCGCGAGTCGCAGGTGCCAGTCGCTTGAACAGGTGCGCTATTGACCAGAGCAATACGCCCGCAAGAAGCATCGTCATAGGGAGCTCCTTACGCCGCCGCGTTCAGCTGCTTTGCCGCAAAATAGGCGACAAAGAAAGTAATTATCTCAACCACAATCGGTTCGATCGTCATGTCACCACCGTGAACGGTCGCAGCAATAATACGTGCTGGCGCAACCAAACCCACGAGACAACCTCCGGTAAGGATCATCGTTGCGTTCGCACGAAGCCCGCCGACAATCAGTAGAAAACCACTGCCCAAGAAGAAGGCCGCACTATCGCCAATTTGTGTGGTTAATGCTGCGCCTGTCAGCAGCTCGCTGCTGAGATTCGCTGCTGCCATCTCGGGTGCAAAAACCCACAAGACACCGAGCAACAGCAATGGAATACCCAAAACAATCGGACCAAACTTCGCAAACATCTTTCTTCTCCCAGAGTAATTATTCGTTATTTTGCGAAGTACTCTCGCTTTCCTGAAGTGTTATGTAAAGCGTCCAATAATGATTGAGGCAAAAAACAGGCAAAAAACAGGCAAAAAAAAGCCCCGCGATGCGGGGCTTTCACTGTTTGAGCTGGAGTCGAAAAGCCCTTACTTAGACTTTGCTTCCTTGCGCGCTTTCGCCTCTTCGATCACGGTTGTCGCAACGCTTGCAGGACATGGCAAGTAGTGAGAAAACTCCATGGAGAACTGACCACGACCTGATGTCATTGTGCGCAGCGAGCCGATGTAACCGAACATTTCGGCCAGTGGCACGTCAGCCTTGACACGAACACCTGTAGTACCCGCTTCCTGATCTTTGATCATGCCGCGACGACGGTTCAAATCACCGATAACATCGCCTACGTGATCGTCAGGCGTGAATACGTCGACTTTCATGATGGGCTCGATCAACTGCGGAGAAGCTTTTGGCATTGACTGACGGAATGCGCCCTTTGCTGCCAATTCGAAAGCAATCGCTGACGAGTCAACCGCGTGGAAACCACCGTCGTACAGTTCAACGGCGACGTCGAGTACTGGGAAGCCCGCCAATGGGCCCTCCTGCATCATCACTTCGAAGCCCTTCTCAATCGCTGGGAAGAATTCCTTCGGTACGTTTCCGCCGACAACGCTCGACGTAAATACGTAGCCATCACCGGGTTGTCCGGGAGTGATGCGATAGTCGATCTTACCAAACTGACCTGAACCACCAGACTGCTTCTTGTGCGTGTAGCTGTCTTCGATCGCCTGAGTGATCGTCTCACGGTAAGCAACCTGTGGTTGACCTACTTCGAGCTCAACACCATAAGTACGACGCAAAATGTCGATCTTGATGTCGAGGTGAAGTTCGCCCATACCCTTAAGGATGGTCTCACCAGAATCTTCGTCTGTTTCAACGCGGAACGATGGGTCTTCTGCAATCATCTTGCCGATCGCGATACCCATCTTCTCTGAGCCACCTTTGTCCTTAGGCGCTACAGCAATTGAGATCACAGGGTCAGGGAACACCATTGCTTCGAGTGTGCAGGGTGTATCCGTTGAACAGAGCGTGTGACCCGTCTGGACGTTCTTCATACCGATACAGGCAAAAATGTCACCAGCTTGCGCAACATCGATTTCAGTACGGTCGTCGGCATGCATCTCAACCATTCGGCCGATACGCTCGGTCTTGCCCGTTGCCGAGTTCAGGATGGTGTCACCCTTCTTCATCATGCCTGAGTAGACACGAATAAAGGTCAAGGCACCGAAGCGGTCGTCCATGATTTTGAACGCGAGTGCGCGAAGTGGCTCGCTCACGTCAACTTTAGCGACTTCACCGGTAGGCTCGCCTTCCTCGTCAGTCAGCGGCTGTGGATCAACTTCAGTTGGGCTTGGTAGATAATCAACAACTGCGTCGAGTACGAGCTGAATACCCTTGTTCTTGAACGCACTTCCGCAGAACGTTGGGAAGAAGTGCATTGTGCGCGTACCTTCACGGATGCAGCGCTTGATGTCTTCCATCGAGGGCGTTTCACCTTCCATGTACTCCATCATCAAGTCGTCGTCCATTTCGACAGCGGCTTCGATGAGCTGCTCGTGGTATGCCTCTACGTCGTCAACCATATCTGCAGGTACGTCAACAACTTCGTAGTTTTCTGGCTTACCAGAGTCATCCCAAACATAAGCCTGCTTGGTGAGCACGTCGACAACACCCACGAAGTCATCCTCGCGACCGATAGGCAGCGTCATGACAAGCGGGTTAGCAGCCAATACGTTACGAACTTGGTCTACTACACGGTAGAAATCCGCACCGAGACGGTCGAGCTTGTTTACGAAGATCAAACGTGCAACTTCTGACTCGTTCGCGTAACGCCAGTTCGTCTCTGACTGAGGCTCAACACCACCGGAGCCACAGAATACGCCAACACCACCATCCAGAACTTTCAACGAACGATACACCTCGACCGTGAAATCCACGTGTCCGGGTGTGTCGATGATGTTCATGCGGTGATCTTTCCAGAAACATGTGGTCGCAGCTGACTGAATCGTAATGCCGCGCTCCTGCTCCTGCTCCATGAAGTCCGTTGTGGCAGCGCCGTCGTGAACTTCGCCGGTTTTATGGATTTTACCGGTGAGCTTCAGGATACGTTCAGTGGTTGTGGTTTTACCCGCATCCACGTGCGCGAAAATACCGATATTGCGGTATAAGGATAAGTCTGCAGACATTGTTCTACTCTTCCAGTCGGTTGTGTTAACTCGGTCAGTTCGCAGCCCATACGGCTACAAACCATGTCACCCAGACAGCCGAAATACCGTCGCCCAGATAACGCCTAAACATGTGTTTACTCGGGATTCGCGATGCTTGTGACGGGCGACCCTTTCAATGCGCGCGCTTTTTACCACATTAAGGTGCTGATAAGTAGGTGTTGTTCGACAAAGTGATAACTTTTGACGTTACGGATTGGGCACTTACTCCGAAATCCCGTTTTGCGCGGATTTCCTTTGCTACCGTGGCACATTTTCGTCCTCAACCCAGTGGGGGGGCGGGGGGGCGTCGTGTAGGGGCGTGTAATAGTGACGCGGAACGATGAAGGACAAAAATTGAGCGCAATCCGTGCCTGGAGGCTACCAGTGTGCGTTCAAATGGTGAGCTTCTTCTGCAGCTGACTGGATAGCTCAATAAATCGAATGACATACAGATACTCAGACCGAGCACTGGAAATCTAAATCGATTGAAAATCCTGCCTCACTGCTTGAATTTTTAACCAGTTCCCGCCAATGTCTACGCACAGCAAGTGACCAGTCGCGCCTAAAAACCGTTAACAAATAGCGCTTGGTCATCAACGTCGTTAACGAAAAAAGCGAGTGATAATAATGAAGACCAATATCGGCCTGCTTCTTACCAAACGAGCCCACCTTAATCCTGAGCGCGAAGCCTATGTAGAAAGCGATGGAAGTAGACGCTACAGCTTTAAAGAGCTTAACGAGCGCTCTAATCGTCTTGCAAACGGCCTGATCGAGAACGGTCTGCAGAAAGGTGATCGTGTCGGTCTGTTATTGATGAATTCAGTGGAATTCATGGAGTCATTTTTCGCGGTAGCGAAAGTAGGCGGTGTTGTCGTACCACTCAACTGGCGCCTGGTGGCGGACGAGCTCGAGTTCATCTTGAAAGACTCTGGTGTTAAAACGCTGATCTTTGACAACGACTTCGCTGGCACGGTTGCGGAACTCGAGAGTCGCGGTGATAAAACCGATATCAGCCAGTGGCTCCATGTGCTCGGTGGCGCTGACGCAGGTGCTTGCCAACCCTTCGCAAAATCATACGACGCCTACTGTGCGGAGTCCTCAGACAGCGAGCCCGTCTGCGGCGCTGAAGACGACGACATGTTGTACATCATGTACACATCGGGCACGACCGGTCTGCCTAAAGGCGTGGTACACACCCACAGCACAGCCATGTGGGGTGTCTTCACGATTCACGCGACAGCGGACTATCAAGCCAATGAGCGTTATATCGCCTGCCTTCCTATGTTCCACGTTGGCGCGCTCACACCACTGACCATCAACGCTTATCACGGCGCAACCACCTATGTGATGCGCAGTTTTGATCCAGTTGCCGCATGGGAATGCGTGCAGCGCGAGAAAATCACAAGCGGCCTCATGGTGCCGGCGATGCTGAACTTTATGGTTCAAGTGCCGAATTACGAGAACTACGACTGGTCTAGCGTGCGCTGGTTCATGACGGGTGCTGCTCCTGTACCAGTCGCGTTGACACAACAATTCCAAGAGATGGGTATCGATATCACCCAGGTCTACGGCTTGACCGAGACCTGTGGTCCCTCTTGCCTCATGGACTCTATAAACGCTGTGCGCAAGCCCGAGTCCTGTGGAAAACCTTTCTTCTTCACCGAAGTGAAGGTTGCTGACAGTGACGGTAATGAGCTCCCAATCGGCGAAGCCGGCGAGATGCTCGTTCGTGGTAAGCACGTCATGCGTGAGTACTGGAACCGGCCTGATGCGACCGCGGACACACTCGTTGACGGGTGGCTTCGAACGGGTGACGTGGGCGTCATGGATGACGAGGGCTTTTTCGCCATTCAAGATCGCATCAAGGACATGATTATTTCAGGCGGAGAGAATGTTTACCCCGCTGAAATCGAAGGCGTCCTGCAAAGCCATCCTGGTATCAGTGAAGCCGGTGTTATTGGTCAAAACAGTGCAAAATGGGGCGAATCCCCCCTCGCCGTGGTCGTGAAAACCGATCCTGCACTGACTGCGGACGAGATACTCGCGTTCTGCCAAGACAAACTCGCTCGCTTCAAGCAACCAAAAGCGGTCGAGTTCACTGACATAATTCCCAGAAACCCGAGCGGTAAAATTCTCAAGCGTGTGTTGCGCGAGCAGTACCCATCGGACGCAGCCGGGTAAGGCGCTTTTAACCCCCGAGTAACAAATTGGGGGCGCATTTTTCTTTCCAGATAGAAGTCACAGCTAAACGTTAAGGCAATCACCTCTACTGATCGTTCAGTTGTCTGGCGCGTGCCGCCGCCATAACATCGAGATAGGCCAACATCTCCTGTGTATTCGCATCAGGGCTCGTGATTCGAGCATGGTAATTGTCGATCACCAGCTGCTGCACCTCTGGATCATCTGGGAACGCATACCACGCCCAATCCGTAAGGTGTGATGCCATGACAATATCAACTGGTATAAGCGCTCTCGCTCTAGAGACAACATTGCTAGGCCCGCCTGCCAGCCTGACGATCTCGCGAGCCTGCGCATCGAACGTTGCCGGTGTCCAATGCGAGGGAATGTCGTCCCACCAACCTGTGTACAGCTTGATCACCATTTTCGAGACGTCTTCAAAGGAGACGTACTTCTCTTCCAACGTCGGGTGATTTTCCAACCGCTCAGGTAGCACAAGGCGTGTTGGAATCAGATCCTTACGTGTGCCTTTGTTAAGTTCCTCGATGGTTTGAGCCGAGATCACCTCGAATACTTCGGCGAGCACCGTAAGGTTTTCCTGAATCATGGCTGGGTCATTTATGGGTTGACCATGCGCTGGAAGCAGTAAGGAAGGTTTTTCCGACGCCATCTCCCGAAGCGCCAATGCCCACTCCTCTGGGTGCCGCTGGACGCGTTTACCGTTACCGGCGTTAGGCAAAAAACCTTGGTAGTAGTCGGCTGTTGCCACAACACTTCGGCTGGGCACCCAAACGTAAAGCTGATCATCGGTCTCACCCCGGTGCGCTCTGAGGACGAAGGACTCCCCGCCGACAACAATCTCAGTTGTGCCCGAGAAAGTGGCCGTTGGGTAAAACATATCGTCCTTCGTCTCAGGCATGCTCTCGAGCGGTTGCCCTAAATAGCGGGCGACACTACCCCGTAGCTTCCGATACCGATCGAATCGCGCCACCAAAGCGTCCGTCGCTACGATTTGAGGGTCGTCCCCCACCAAAGCCCAAGTCCCAAAGGCATGGTCAGAATGGCCGTGCGTGTAGATGATTGTATGAATCGGCATAGACGAGACCGAGGCGACCAATTCCGCAATGGCCGGTCCCTCAGCTGCAGTCCCTGCATCGACCAACACCAAGCCTTCATCAGTCTCGAAAACCACCACATTTACCAGCGGCAAGTAGATCATCCAGGTGCGAGGAGCGACCTCCTCGATGGTGCCGAGCGCTTTAGCGTCTTGTATGCCTTGCTCTGAGGCGGCAAAAATATCGCGTGCGATGGCATTCGACCATGTGCCACCAAAGGCACCGCCGCGCTTAATTGCTGGGTATAGGTCAGGAAACTCGATAAAGAGTGATGCGCGCGCATCGATACGCTCAGACGTACCTGCGGCTAGTCGAGCAGCCTGCCCACGAGCGTCGCGCTCCAACTCCTCTGCCGCGTCAACAAGCCCGCTACCCGTACCGTCGGATGCGTAATAGAAACCAAGCACGAAGCCCAAAAGCACCAAACCTGTCGATAAGAGAAATCGCTTCATATAGTCGTTATCTCCCGCCTTAGATGGGTGAGCCGGGAGGCACAGCTAGGTCGCCCGCGGTGTACGCTTCAGGATTCTCAATAATTGCCGCCACGCGGTTTGCGAGATACTTCATATGCGCGCCGCTGGCGGGATCTTTAACCCGCGCACGCTCTGCTCGTCGCTTGATCTTTGACAAGGCATCGAGCGCGTCTGCCCGCACTTGCGTCGCTGCTTGGGCATTAGCGAGCAGATCGGCAAGTCTATCGACGAGCAACAACTGCACGGCGCGCTCGATACTCAAGAGCTCAGGGTCTTTGGTTTCTGGCCATCGATCATCGATAAGAATGGTCAGAACTTCACCAAAACTTGGCAGCGATGTATCAACACGATGTTGGTTATTCAAGCGGGCTGCTCGTTTGTGATCTGTGAGCTGATCAAGCGTAATGAGGGCTGCAGTGCTCGCCGCAGCCATTGGATCGAACACGTAGCCTGTATGCCGGGGGAATAGCTCTCGGCTCGCGCCCGACTGCGGCGGTCGAGGCGGAATGAGCGACGTCACTCGTTCAGGGATATTGAGCACGCTGGGTTCGAGCGTTGCTAACATCGCTGATAACGCCGCACGCTGATCAGTTGCAGCAACACGCTCATTGGGTACCTGACCATCGCCCCGCATCGCGTAAGTAAAACTTTGTCCGCCAAGCACTGTTGCCACTGCCTGCACCTGATATCGATGCATCAGGAACGCCGGCACTAATACATCCTCAAGCGAGGCCATCGGGCGGCCTGACTGAATCGTCCGCTCGGAGAAATCATTCAAGACAGCCGCTCGCAACTGCATCATGCGATTGAGTTCTGCCACAGGATCAGCACCGTTATCCCAAAGGCTGCCTTTGGGGTGCGCGGGCCCTGAACTGCCGCGCGAACCGATCCGAGCATGCTCGTCTGCGACAAAACTCAAGCCTGAAGCGAGTGTCTCAGCTATGATCTCTGCGCGACCTGCCGCATCTGAAACCTCATCAGGAAAATCCTGATAACCCCAGATGACCGCGCGCTTGTCCCAATCGCCAATGCCAACATCATAGGCATCGCTAAGCACCACCTCCCCTTCATCATTTAAGGTCACCAGTGGGTGCGGGTAATCCATCACCGAGGCTCTACCGTCGGCGCTCGCAGAAAAATTGTGCGCAATACCCAAGGTGTGGCCGACTTCGTGTGCTGAGAGCTGGCGGATACGAGCTAATGCAAATTCGCTCAACTGCCCCACCGAATCGCCATTCTCGTCATAAGGAGCAATGAGCCCCTCCGCGATAAGGTAGTCCTGACGAACTCTTAGCGAACCGAGGGTGACGTGACCTTTCAAAATCTCTTCCGTGCGTGGATCTCTGATACTCGAGCCGTATGACCAACCGCGCGTTGACCGATGAACCCACTGGATGACGTTGTATCGGATATCCATTGGGTCAGCCTCAGATGGCAAAACCTTCACCTGAAATGCGTCTTTGTAGCCCGCGGCCTCGAACGCTTGGTTCCACCAAAGAGCGCCCTCGATAAGTGCTGATTTCACGGGTTCAGGAGCGCCAGAATCAACCCAATAGATAATAGGCTCCACCGCCCCGCTCATGTCTGCAGTTGGATCCACTTTCTCCAATCTGTGCCGGCGCGCAAAGGCTGATTTGATGGGCGCATCGATTGGGCTCGCGTAGTCATAAACGAGGGTTGCCTCGCCAGAATGAATGTAGCCGGCTCGCGCGTCATACGGCAGTGGCTGATAACCATCGTCCGGCAGTCGAATAAATGAGTGATGACCGTGAACCGTTATTGCGTCAGCGTTGGGGGCAACCGTTCCAAGAATGCGTCCTTTTGATTTGCCAACCAAGGTGAGCGTTGCGTCAATCTCCGTATTGTCTGGAAAGGACTTAGTCTTGGGGGTGTAAATCGCAGAGCGGCTCTCATCAATTTTAAAAGAACCCTCGTCTCGGGCCGCAAGCAAATCCGCTATTCCCATCGCATCACTCAGCGCAAAGTCGGTCAGATCAATCACTAACGAGTCAGGACTCGACTCGACAACAGCAAAGCCCCAAATAATAGATTCAGCAAATGCCTCAGCGACGGCGCGGCGCTCCTGTGCGTCCTCGGACCGAGCGGTGTATTTGGTATTAAGTGCGGCGAGGAATACCTTCTTACCAACTTTCCGGAACTCTACCAAAAACGTGTCGCCCAAACGCCCACGATCGAGGCCTAAGTCGTTTGATCCCAGGCCATGTGAGAGCCCGTTGTAGTATATAAACGGCCCTTCAATATCGCTAATATCCGCGTAGAGTCGGCCTTCCTCGCTATCCCAGTGAAGCGGAATAAAGCCTGGCATTTGCTGTGTATTCAGCAGCACTGACTCGACACTTTCAGTCGCTCCGTCGACCTCTGAAGACCACACCCAGGGGCTTAAAAGAACAGCACCTACAACGACAAGAAAACGCATAAAGACCTCCTAAAGATCGCCAGAAGGTAGCACGGAGACTGTTTTCTCTAAACCCTCGCAAGCACTAGACGTTTGGATGCATAAATAGACATGCAAACCTAGCAGGAATCGGATGGGGCCACTTCGAGAAAAGATACTAGTGATGAGTGATTCGCGAAGTTGCTGGGCGACCTGGCAGACGCCGGTGTAGAAACCTCATCATCAAGACCTCGGCTAGCTTAGCTCGTCAATCGTGCAGCGTTATCGTGGCGACTTGCGACGCTCGGAGCAGGTCATTGGTGCGGCTCCCCATCAGCAGACTTCGCCATGGAGAGTGACTGTAGGCGCCCATGATCAAGAGATCCGCCTCTCGCTCTTCAATTGCTCGCGTCACCACTTGCTCAGGATCGCCGGGGATAAACGATGCATCTACAGAAAAGCCCTTATTTTTAAGGGTGCTTTCAGCCCACTCAAGATGACGCGCCGAATCCTGGCCGCGTCGCCCGGACATGATGACGTGAACCGGTAGATCTTTAAGGCTACTTCGCTCGGCAATCAGTTTTACGCCACGACGTGTCATTCGGCCGCCATCAAACGCCACCAATAAACTTCTCGGGGCTCTGAAATCATCGGTCACTGTTAGGATGGGACGTCGGATCTGGCGACAAATCGCCTCCACGTGACGGCCCAGATCCCTTCGAGTTCGCGAGGCAGATTCTCCCCGTCGCCCAAGTACATACATCGCTACCGAAGATTCTTGATCTTTCAGGGTCGTAAGCAACTGGCCATAACGCTGCCGCGTATCAACAGGTGTACTCGAGCGCTCAGCGCAGCCCGCTTTTAGCGCATTCAGAAATAAGCGCCCCTCTTCCCGAACAGCGCGGTTTTTCTCGCCCTCCTCGGCTGAAAAACGCTCGAGCAAGTGCTCCTGAGCGTCCATCTCGAGCGAGCCACTTCTATCAATCCCCGATGCTACCTCCTGGTGGCGATCAATAACGTGCAGCAACTCGACAGGCGCTGATAAATGCTTCGCCGCCCAGGTTGCATAATCGGCTACGTGCGTTGCGTAATCGGATTGATCAACACAGGCGAGGACTTTCTTGGGAGCGCGCATTCGAAAAACCTCAATGATCAAGGAGCAGGTCATCTGCTCCGTCTTTGTCATGAACACCGAATCGATCAACCATTGTGGCACTGGCTTCATTCATGCCAATAACCTCGACGTCAGTTCCCTCGCGTCGAAACTTGATGACAATTTTGTCGAGCGAACTCACGGCCGTGATATCCCAAAAGTGTGCGCGACTGACATCGATATAAACCTTATCGACCACTTCCTGATAATCAAATGCTTGCGAGAAACTGTCTGCGCTCGCGAAGAACACCTGACCAAAGACAGTGTAGCGTCGGGCTCTACCCTCATCGCACGCCGCTGATTCAATGCGAAGAATACGACCCACTTTGTGCGCAAAGAAAAAGCCCGAGAGCAGCACGCCGGTGAGAACCCCCTGCGCCAAGTCATGTGTCGCCACTGTGACAGCAACCGTTGCCAACATAACCACGCTTGAGCTCTTCGGATGGCTTCGTAGATTCCGGATGGAATCCCAATTAAAGGTACCAATCGATACCATGATCATCACAGCCACCAGTGCTGCCATCGGAATTTGAGACACCCACTCGCCGGCGAACACGACCATCACTAACAGCAGTGCACCTGCAACCAGCGTAGAGAGTCGCCCTCGCCCGCCCGACTTCACATTAATGACTGACTGACCAATCATTGCGCAGCCTGCCATACCACCGATAAACCCTGTCGCAATATTGGCAACGCCCTGGCCAACGCATTCACGATTCTTGTTGCTAGAGGTGTCTGTCAGATCGTCAACGATTGTCGCTGTCATTAACGATTCGAGCAGGCCGACAACCATTAGTGTTGCCGAGTAAGGAAAGATGATTTGCAGTGTTTCCAGTGTAAGCGGCACATCGGGCACCAAGAACTGCGGCAAGCTACTGGGAAGCTCACCCATATCGCCCACCGTACGAATATCGAGATCGAGTGCAATCGCAACAATCGTGAGTACAACTATGGTGATCAGCGGTGAAGGCACTGCTGTTGTTAATCGAGGCAATCCATAGATGATGCCCAGACCTGCAGCCGTCATCGCGTAGACCTGCCAGCCTACACCGGTCAGTTCTGGGAGTTGCGCCATGAAAATAAGGATAGCAAGGGCATTTACGAAGCCGGTAACCACTGACCGCGATACAAAACGCATCAATTCACCAAGACGGACCCACCCAGCAATAATTTGGAGGACGCCTGTGAGGACAGTCGCAGCGAACAAATATTCGAGGCCGTGCTCTTTGACCAAGGTCACCATTAATAGCGCCATGGCACCGGTCGCCGCTGAAATCATGCCCGGGCGACCGCCCGTAAAAGCGATGATCACCGCGATCGAAAACGACGCGTAAAGACCGACTTTAGGATCCACCCCCGCAATAATCGAAAACGCGATCGCTTCCGGAATGAGTGCAAGTGCAACGACAAGACCCGCGAGTACGTCGTTTCGAACGTTTGAAAACCATTCCTGGCGCAATTTTTCCATTTGATCTACGTAAGGCTGCCAAAATAAAGGGATGCAACTGCGTTACGCGCGCTGAACAGAGGTGGATCCTAAATTTCGTGAGTGGCTTAAACGGTTTGCGCTGATCTTCACGATGGATCGCACTAACAACCTTGTTTAACATGCCACAGGCAATAACCAATCTAGAAGAGCCAATCTAGGAGTGCCTATCTCGCATTGGCCCACCACACTCATAAGCGATATTGAGAATGACGACACCAAGGCCCGAAATTGTTTTGATTGCCGGCGAGGCGGATGTGTGGCGACGACCTGTCGAGGAACTCATCGCTGGCCGGATCGATTTGCTGGCTCTTGATCCTAGCGCGGCGCTCCCCGCAACACTGGACTCAAACGCCGTAAGAGTAATGGTGGCTTCACCGCAAGATGCCAAAACATTTGTCCCCTACTTCCCAAATCTACAGTGGATTCAGAGTACCTGGGCCGGCGTGGATGCGCTGGCAGGTCATATTCCGGAGTCGGTTGCGATAACGCCCTTAAGGGGCGTTTTTGGTCAAGCCATGTCTGAGTTTGTACTGGGTTGGATCTTGGGTCTGGAGCGCAACATCATCGAGCGCGCTCGTTCGAGCTCTTGGGATGCCACGCCGGAAACAGGGGTTCGAGGCAAAACCATGGGGATCCTTGGGACGGGCAGTATTGGTAGCGCCATTGCCGAGGCAGTAAAGCCACTGGGGATTAACTGCCAAGGTATGAATTCCTCGGGTGAGCCGACAGTAGGGTTCTCTCGGTGTTACAAGAGTAACGACCCAAAATTTTTTGAGGGACTAGATTACTGTGTGGCAGTGCTTCCCAAGACCGAAGCAACTGATCGCATACTGAGTTCAGACGCTTTTGACGCCATGAGTGACGAGGCAATCGTGATCAATGTCGGTCGGGGTAATGCGATCGATGACGATGCACTGCTCCAGGCTCTCGACAATAACAACCTCCGGGCTGCAATTTTGGACGTTTTCACCACGGAACCGCTTCCGGAAGATCATCGGTTTTGGCAGCACCCACGCGTTCATATCACCTCACATACAGCTGCCCCGACAGCGATTGACTTAGTGGCAATCGCGATGGCGGATAATCTGGAGCGATACCTCGCAGGTGATACTTTAGAAGGTCTTTTTGTTGAAGCTAAAGGTTACTGAGCGACCGCAACAATGATCTCATTACGCCGCATAAAAGGGGGCGTCCAAGGTGGATTGTATTGGTTGAGTGTGGGCTCACCCAGCGGTTGAATTCCCTGCTCGACCAGGAACTGACGTAGCTTCTGCCAGTGGCGCTCCGCCTTCTTATCGCTCATCCAGCCACTAAATCGAATAACGGCTGCACGGTACGCAGGCTCCTCACGAAATCCGACACGGGCATCATTGGGTGTGGGTAGGTCTTCGAGACCGAATTCGCTCGGCACGACAAACGCCATCTCAGCCTCGTTTTCATTCGGCATTGTGCTCTGAACGGGTGCGGTCATGGCGATTTCCTGCTCTCGCTCATTACCACCAAAGATGTAGCCAGCCAGAACTCTGAATCCGGAATTTGATCCCCCTGACATATCAGTCACTGCCAATATGCGCGATTCGTAGTCTCTGATCTCAATTGACTCGTCTTCCCAAGATTGGACGACGCTGTAGGCGGGTTCCTCGATGGCCCCTGCAGACCAACTGGTAATTAACACTGACAAGGCGAGCAAAGTAATTACGACGTAACGCATAGCGCAAAGATCTCTAAAAGAAGCTAGTGCTGTTGTTACGGCAGGATTTACGGTCAGATCAGAGGGTGGTTAGTTTTGTCAGTGCGACGGACTGCATCGACACTCGCTTGCCACTATCGAGTGTTCGCTGGCCAATTTCGGCGAAACCCGACTTTTTGTGGAAGTAGACGGAATGCTCATTGGGTGGATCAATATCCATCTCGGCCGTCATGGTCTGACAGTCCGACCCCGCGGCGAGCTCTGCAAGATAGCCGTATAGCTTCGCACCAATGCCCTGCCCCCGCGCGTCGCTGGCTAACACAATGCGATCGACATAGACCATGTCGGGAACGCGCGCCTCGAACCACTGATAGTTACCGTTATCGTAGGGCGCACCATTCTTCATGGCGATGACAAAGCCCAGCAGTCCATTGGCATTTTCAGCAACCAAGCAAAAGCTGCTTAAGGCAAATAACGCCAGAAAGCGCTCGCTGCCCATCGGGCTCGTAACAGACACAAAGACCTCATTCAGAGCTGCAATGGCGTCTGCGTCATCTGCGCTGGCATATCTAATAATCATAAGTAGCTCTCAAGTCTCCAAGCTTTGCGCATCCCCCTGAAAAGCTGAACGACGCTGGTCACTCAACAACATCGACGGCGTACACAACGCAAGGCTTTGTCGTGCCATCCTCAAAAATCGCCTGAGTCAACTCGCAGCGATAATCGGCGCCTTCGAATTCGTCCAG
This sequence comes from gamma proteobacterium HIMB55, assembly GCA_000227505.4. Lineage (NCBI taxonomy): Bacteria > Pseudomonadati > Pseudomonadota > Gammaproteobacteria > Cellvibrionales > Halieaceae > gamma proteobacterium HIMB55. The sequence goes on from AGIF02000001.1 coordinate 1,594,351, forward strand.
CTCGGGCCACATTTCACTCAAGCCCTCAGACTCAAATAACAGCCCCGATACGAAGTCGCTGGGTGCATCAGTCGAGCTAGCTGCACATCGGAACAAACGCAGTCCCGGGAAGCCGTGCGCCGCGCCCCAGCCCGCGTCACACAAAACACCTCTCACCTTGGCTTTCGTCCAGGACCCGTCAAGCGCACCCAAAACACGTGCATTTACCTCGCCCGGCGCCAGCGTTCCATAAACAAAAAGGGCGAGCGGTCTCTCAACCTCTGCTCGCCCCGTCCCACTCATCGAATCTGACTCAGACACGACACTATCGCTCTGCTTAGAAGCTTACGCGTGGAGATGTCCGTAGTGGTGATCGTAATCGGCCTGTGCTGCGGCAATGACCTCAAGCGCTTGCTCGCGACCGTAGACCACATCGACATTGATGTTGGGGTTTTTACCCGGAACTTGCTTGTACGTAGAGAAGTAGTGCTGCAACCGCTCTACGATGATCGATGGCATATCAGCAAGATCCTCTATACCGCCCCATACATTGTCACCGTCCAATACAGCAATGATCTTATCGTCAGCCTCGCCACCGTCGATCATCTGGATGCCACCGAGCACTTTCGCGTGAAGGATGATATCGGTGCGATTGATGTCGCGCTCTGAGTAAACACAAATGTCTAACGGGTCGCCATCGGCCTCATCGGCTCCGGCACATCGCGCGGCAACATTTTCTGCGCAGTACGTGCGCGGAATAAATCCATAGAGACAAGGAGGTGCTGCGGTAGTTCTCTGTGCACGATCGATCATCAAATAGCCGCTGTCTTTATCCAGCTCATACTTGATGGTGTCGCCGGGAAGCGATTCGATGAAACCAGTCACGACACCTTTGTCGTCTCCAGGGTGAGCCGCCATGCCATGCCATGGGTGACGTCTCCAGCGTGCAAAATCGCCGTTGTTGTACATTCCGAGTCTCCGTATTTTGAATATTTTCGCCAGACGTGTCGCAACGTTTATCACCTTCTTTTTCGACGGGAGCGACACATTGCGCGACGGGCGCGCATGTTACGCGAGTTCGCGCCCGACTTACAGCATCCGCGCTGTGTTAGAATTACGGCCCCGGCGTTAGTCCGGACCCCACCCAATGACTTTTTACTGACTGCTGTGCGTCACTGCGCAGACATTGAGGCAATCTATGCATAAGGTTCGGACCTACAACGCCATTTCGACTAAAGGACTCGACCGACTTGGTCGCGACTGTTTCGAAGTTAGCAGTGATATGTCTGCACCTGATGCGATTTTACTCCGTAGTCACAAACTTAGCGCGGGTGATATCACCGAATCCGTGAGTGCCATCGCGCGCGCTGGCGCTGGGGTAAATAACATCCCTGTCGATCACTGTACTGAGCGAGGGATCGTTGTTTTCAATACGCCTGGCGCCAACGCCAACGCCGTCAAAGAGCTTGTTGCCGCGGGGATGCTCCTCGCATCGCGCGACATTATTGGGGGGATGAATTTCATCGGCTCGCTCGATCCAGAGCTCCCAGCTGAGGAAATGGGTCCCTTGCTAGAAGCAAGCAAAAAGCAATTCGCAGGGTCTGAGTTGCAAGGCAAAACACTGGGGGTTTTGGGGCTCGGAGCCATCGGTAGCCTGATCGCGCGACTCGGCCTTGATCTTGGCATGGAAGTGGTGGGTTATGACCCGGCGATATCTATCGAGGCCGCGTGGCGTCTGCCCAGCTCGGTTAAGAAGATGGATAATATGCAGGCGCTGTTCTCACGTTCTGACTACGTATCGCTGCACATCCCAGTCCTGGATAGCACCCGAGGCCTTATTAACGCCGACACGCTAAGCTATTTTAAAAAAGGCGCTTGTCTCCTCAACTTTGCACGCGAGCAAATCGTAGACACTGGAGCGGTGGTCAATGCACTCAATAGCGGACAGCTGGGCAAATACGTCACCGATTTTCCCAACCCTGAACTTGTCGGTCGTAAGGACACGCTCCTTATGCCTCACATCGGTGCAAGTACCGCTGAAGCCGAGGAAAACTGCGCAATCATGGCAGCTGACCAAATCAAGGCTTTTCTCGATCACGGGAATATTCGTAATTCCGTTAACTTTCCCAACATTGAACTAGAGCGGAACTCAAATACCCGACTCGCGATCACCAATGTGAACTCGCCCGGTGCCTTGAGTCATATTCTCAATGTGCTTGGGGATGCTGACGTTAACGTTGTGGATCTTCTCAACAAGAGTCGCGGTGATATTGCTTACAACCTAATAGATATAAACGCCTCACCCACGGTTGACCTTCTCGCCCAATTGAGAGCGCTATCGGGCGTTATCAATGTGCGTCTTCTCGGTGAAGCCTGTGCTTAATCGCAGCGATTCACGTTGTGCTTCATAACGTTCTACAGTCACGCCCAGCTTGTACCGGGACCTATTGCTACCGGTGCCTGAGATGCGTTAGCGTCTGAGTGTGGGGTGGCGCCTGTCTGTGCTCACGAAACTATGCCCATGCATACCGTTATGGCCACGCAAATGCCGAGCATCACCAGCTCTCCCCGACAGTGATACATAACTCAGAATCAACGGATCTTAGAATTACAGGAAATTACGATGGCCTCGTTATTTGATCGTACGAAATTAGTCCAACGCACTGGCGCAGTTTTAACACTCAGCAGTCTAATGACAGCCGCCGCACTCGCCTCTCCGATCGTCCTTCCCGGTGCACCGGGACAGCCGAGCCAAACACTTAGTCCAGAGGATGCGGTAAAAATTACCGACACGAGCTACTCGCCTGCCGATGTTAGCTTCATGCAAATGATGATTCCGCACCATGCTCAGGCGCTCGAGATGGCCGACTTGGTAGAAGCGCGAACGAATCACCCAGACCTCCTGAATATCGCCGGGCGTATCAACGCCTCTCAAAGCGATGAAATCAGTTTTATGGAGGGCTGGCTCGCAGATCGAGGCGAATCACCCATGGCGCACGCGCATCACATGATGAGCATGCACCACAAAATGGAAATGGGTATGGCGACCGATGACCAGATGGCTGCACTAGCCGCCTCTGAATCTGTCGATTTTGATCGCCAGTTCCTGACACTGATGATTCGCCACCACGAAGGTGCGGTCGATATGGTCAAGGACTTACTCGATAAGCCGGGCTCTGCCTATGACCCCGTACTGTACGAATTTGTAGGCGATATCAAAAACGATCAGGCCGTCGAAATCGACCAAATGAATGGCTTGCTGGTCGGTTTGTCTGATGACCCAAGGGCCAATTTAAAAGCGGGCCTCATGGATGCAGGCATTGCCATCAAAAACATGACCTTGGTTGCTTCGCTGCCAAAGCCGGCTGGATTCATTGATCCAAACAACCCTATCGAAATGTCGAAAGGGCCAGAACATAAGCCCAAAGAACACGAGGAAGGGAAGCACAAGGAAGGTGATCACAAGGAAGGCGAGGAAGCCGCCTCCGAAGAAGCGAAGAAAAAGTCTCCTGTCGAGGGTGGTGCCCGCAAGCGATCACCCTTACTGAGTTTCAGCAACACCGACATGGCCTTCTCGGGAGACACACTCGTTGCGGGTAGCTACCACGGCTTTAACGTTTACAAAATCCAAGCGGATGGCGTACCGGATCTACTGAGTTCGGTTGTGTGCCCCGGCGGTCAAGGAGATGTAAGCATCGTGGGCGACCTGCTAATCATGTCCGTGCAAGAGACGCGCAGCCGCTTGGATTGCGGCCTACAAGGTATCGCCGAAGACGTGAGCGATGAGCGCTTCCGCGGCATTCGCGTCTTCAACATCGCTGACTTGGAGAACCCTGTTCAAGTGGGCGCAGTTCAAACCTGCCGTGGCTCACATACCCACTCAGTGGTGTCAGGTCCGGGAGAAGACGGCAAGATCGTTGTTTACAACTCGGGCACCTCTAGCATTCGCGAACGCGAGGAAATGGCCTCTTGTTTTGACGACACGCCCGGAGATCCACGTACTGCACTATTTCGCATCGACGTCATAGAAATTCCCGTCGATGACCCATCAGCCTCGCGTATTGTCCGCTCCCCTACCGTTTTTGCCGATGAGGAAACCGGAGCGATTGCGGGTCTATGGCGTGGTGGGGATCACGGCGACGACACCCAAGAGACGCGAACCACAGATGAGTGCCACGACATCACCGTTTTCCCGTCCAAGAATCTTGCTGCTGGCGCATGCTCTGGTAATGGCATCTTGTTTGACATCACCGATCCACTCGATCCGAAGCGCCTCGACGTGGTCTCTGATAACGGCTTTGCTTACTGGCACTCAGCGACGTTTAACAACGAAGGCACAAAGATCCTGTTTACCGACGAATGGGGTGGCGGCGGCCGCGCAAGATGCCGTGCATTTGATCCTCTGGATTGGGGCGCCGATGCGATTTACGACATCGTGGATGGAAAGCTCGAGTACCGAAGCCACTTTAAAATTCCTGCGCCTCAGCGCGAGTATGAAAACTGCGTAGCCCACAACGGTTCGATCGTTCCTGTGCCGGGTCGCGATATCTTTGTGCAAGCTTGGTACCAAGGCGGCATCTCGGTTATCGACTTCACAGATTCTGCTAACCCCGTTGAGATCGCCTACTTTGATCGCGGCCCCATCGACGAGGAAGAACTTGTTACTGGTGGTTTCTGGTCAACCTATTGGTATAAAAACCACATCTATGGCACTGAAATCATCCGCGGCCTTGATGTGCTTGCACTCAACGAGAGCGAGTATTTAACCGCTAACGAAATCGCTGCTGCCGGACTCGCCGACTTAGACGGTGTCTTCAACCCGCAGCAGCAGTTCCCAGTCAGCTGGCCAGATCACCCCGTGGTGGCAATGGCACTTCTCGATCAACTCGCTCGCAACACCTCGGATGCTGAGACAGTCAAAGCAGCGAGTGAGGCAATGTCTGCGGCGTTGGCAAAAATCGAGGCGGGCGACACCGACAAGCGCGCATCACGCGATATAGAGAAACTGGCTCGTAAAGTGGCCTCTGGTGGTGGCACGTCAGCTGCACGCGTCATGCGTGGTGTTGCGGCTCAACTGAGATAATGCGAGTGCAGATTTAAGATCGGAAAGTTTCCATGTCCTCGCTAGCGTTGCTTGAACAGATGCTCACCAAAGGCAAGGTCTTTTGGTGGGCCCTTTTTGCTCTGGGCAGCGGTCTTTTTGCTGCCGCCTTATATTGGCAATACGTCATTGGTGACGACCCCTGCCAGGTCTGCATCCAAGCACGTCTCTGGGCGGTCGCTCTAGGCTTAGTCGGTGCAGTGATGTCGCTCTTACCCGAGACCCTTCTCAGCCGTCTGACAGGTCTAATACTCGCATTCATTGCAAGTGCCGGTATGGGTGAGCGTGCCTACTATCTTTACGAGATCGAGAACTTTAGGGGCGATGGCAGCTGTGAATTCACGCTCGGTATGCCCTCATGGTTCGCGGTGGACCGATGGTTCCCTGCCCTCTTCGAGGTCCGAAATATATGTTCATACACGCCGGAAGTCGCCTTTGGTATCAGTATGGCAGAGGCCTTGATGGGCATTGCCTTTGTTGTCTGCATCGTTATTTTAATTGGACTCGGGCTAGTGCTCAGACCAACCGAGGACGATAGCGCTTACTGACAGAAGCTCTGACACACGGCGTCCATTGGCTTCAACCTAGCTACTACTAGTATCAACGACCTTTCGCTTGGGTCTTGGTACCAATTCGCCACCGCAATTCTTGCAGGTGTGGTTTGATTCCGAGGCGCACGCTAGACAATAGGTGCACTCGTAAGAACAAATTGCCGCGCTATCGTCATGAGCGAGTGTCGACTCACAGACCAAACAGCTTGTTTTCATCTCTAACATCTCAGTAAGCCCTCAGTTTATACCGTCAAACCGCATCACAGATTAGGCCATACGCAATCGATGCTCCTACACGGACTGCTCAAGGATATTTCTCAATCGGTCGAGCGATATTGAGCATGACAGCATTAACAATCCCAGGCCGCTTTGAGAATGGCCTCACAGTGAATCGCGGTCGTGTCAAAAACAGGCAGTGGCGTATTGTCCTCGTTGAGTAACATGCACACTTCGGTGCAACCGAGAATAAGGCTATCTGCCCCATCAAAAGCGAGCTCTGTAGCTGCTTTGATGAACGCATCGGCACTTTCTTCCAGAACGATGCCTTTACACAACTCTCCAAAGATAATGTCATTAATGACTGAGCGAGCGGACGCTGCTGGTACCAATGGATCGAGCCCCTGATTTCGCAGACGATCGAGGTAGAACGCTTGCTCCATGGTGAACTGCGTACCGATAAGACCGGGAATTTTGCTACCAGCAGCATTGAGAGCCGCTGCGGTTGCATCGGCAATATGCACAAAAGGCACGTCGATCACTGTTTCAATCTGCTCGGCGACGTTGTGCATAGTATTGGTCGCCAAGGCAAGGACCTCAGCGCCTGCCGCTTGTAACTGACACGCCTCACGACTGAGCGTGTCTGCGATAGCCTCCCAATTACCGGCAGCCATCCAAGCTTCGAGCGGCGCGAAGTCGAGCGAGCGAAGCAGTAAATCAGGTGAGGAAAGCCCTCCCCGTTCAGCTTGAGTGAGGCGACATAGCTCGGCGTAATAGAGCTGCGATGACGCCGCTGACATACCACCTAGCAATCCAATCCGTTTGGACGTGGTGTATACGGAAGTAACATTTTCAGACATAAAAAAGCCCCACAACTCACTGTTGTGGAGCCTACCATTGGCTGTCTTCAACGACAGCTAAAAGCCTGTGATTAAGGTATACAGCCTTTTTTAGCTGCCTCTTCGCTCAGCTTGCATCTCATCTAGGTAAGTGCGAAACGCTCTTGTGTACTGGAGTGACCAGAAGACGATGTAGACGGCAAAAAGCGCAGTGATATTGATACCGTCGAGCAATGTTGCTACCAGGAACATACCCAGCACCATTGTGGCTTGGACAGTCAGTGATAATACCGCTGGGATATTGATAAGTATTTTGTCCATAACTTCTCTCCCTAAAGTCATGTTTTAAAATGCGCGCACAAACCCAAAATCGGGTCAATGCCCCCGAGCGCTTACGATCTCACCACAAGGACCGGTCCGTATCGCTCATTCGACTTGTACGCCTATACTTCACCCTCAGGATCAGTTTTATCTACTAAAATTTTCGATGCCATTTAATGCCCACGACAGCTTGATTTGCCCCATCGATGGAAGCCCTTTGCTGTTCGCCAATCACGCGTTGTCCTGCTCCAATGGCCATCAATACGATATCGGCAAACCGGGGTACGCCAATTTACTGAGCGCTCAGCACAAGCGATCAAAAGCCCCCGGTGATTCCAAAGAAATGGTCAATGCGCGAACCGCGTTTCTGTCCGGGGGGTTTTATGATCCGATTGCCCGAGATATTGCTGAACTCATAGCAGCACAGACACAAAACGAACTTACCCTCGTGGATGCGGGCTGTGGTGAGGGCTACTACCTAGAAAAAATCGACTCGCTCACAGAAGCTCGCCTCAATCTAATCGGATTCGATATTTCTAAATGGGCGGTTCAGAGAGCCGCGAAGCGCTGTCAGGGAACGTGGCTCGTTGCAAGTAACAAACGTATTCCGCTTGCAGACAATTCTGCTGATGTTGTGCTCGATATGTTTGGCTTCCCCGACTTCGACTCGTTCGCGCGAGTTTTGAAGCCAAATGGCAAACTTATCTGCGTCACACCGGGTGACAAACACCTAATCGAACTGCGTGAGATCATCTATCCCACCGTTAAACCGACCAATGCACGTCAGTACCCAGATTTCTTTAGCAAAGACACCAAAACGAACATCACTTACGAGGTAAAACTCGATAAACCTGCTTTGGAAAACCTTCTTACAATGACACCCCATCTTTACCGAGCGCCCAAAGATGGGCTCGCAAAGCTGGCAACGCTTGAACAGATGAGCATGACAATTGACGTGACGCTTGATGTGCTTGATCCCGCCTAAATCCAACTGCCAACTCTCACCCAATCTGCTGTGCAAAGCTTGACTGTAGACACCGTTGGCCTATTGTTGGGGATGCGAGCTGAGATGCGGATGTCAATAAGCGTATCGGCCACGAAAATGGATAAATAAAAACAACACGTCTAGCGCAAAGGTGAGCATATACCTGCTATCACGCTACAAGGAGACACTCGTGAACCAAGCCATCAAACGATCCGCTCTTCCGGGCTACGAGAAGGCATTCAACACACCACTTGCTGACCTCGATCCGTCCAATCCACACCTGTGGCCGTCACAAGAAATGTGGGCGGTATTTGAGCGCCTTCGAAATGAAGACCCGCTTCATTACTGCAAAGAGGGTTGGATGGCCGACGAGCGTCCCGAGGACATGGAGCCGGTTGGCGCCTTCTGGTCTGTGACACGCTACGAGGACATTATGGCGATCGATACAGATCACCATCGCTTCTCTTCAGAGCCTGCAATCGTCTTGCCCAACCCCGCAGAAGATTTTCCGTTGCCCATGTTTATCGCGATGGATCAGCCAAAGCACGACGTGCAGCGCCAAACGGTGGCTCCTATTGTCGCATCACCAAGTCTTTCTCAGATGTCGCAGGTCATTCGCGAGCGAACGCAATATGTTCTCGACAGCGTGCCTATCAATGAGGAGTTCGACTGGGTGGATAAAGTCTCTATCGAGCTGACCACCATGATGCTCGCAACCCTTTTCGACTTCCCCTTCGAGGATCGTCGCAAGCTAACTCGATGGTCAGACGTAACAACAGCCGGACCCGAAACAGGTATCGTTGAGAGTGAAGAACAACGCCGTGCCGAACTCACGGAGTGCGTAGAGTATTTCATGGGACTTTGGCATCAGCGTGTGGGCGGTAGCGGCCACGACCTCATCACGATGTTGGCGAATGGCGAGAACACACGAAACATGGACGCGACAGAGTACCTGGGGAACCTCCTGTTACTGATTGTTGGCGGTAACGACACCACTAGAAACTCCATGTCAGGCTCAATTTACGGCTCACACCTGTTCCCTGAGCAGTGGGATAAAGTGAAAGCCAACCGCGACCTGATTCCCAATGCCGTTGCAGAGATCATCCGCTGGCAAACACCGCTGGCGTACATGCGTCGTACTGCACTCGAAGACGTCGAGATGCACGGCAAGACCATCAAAAAGGGTGACAAAGTTGCGATGTGGTATGTCTCTGGCAACCGCGACGAGCGAAAATTCGAGAACCCTGATGTACTGGATTTTGAGCGAAAGAACGCGCGCAACCACATCTCCTTCGGTTTCGGTATTCACCGCTGCTTTGGTAACCGACTCGCCGAGCTTCAGCTACAAATTCTCTGGGATGAAATGCTAAAGCGCTTCTCACGCGTTGAGGTTGTCGGAGAGCCTAGCCGAAACATTTCGAGCTTCGTGAAGGGCTACACCAAGATGAACGTCATCGTTCGCGACTAAAGACGATGTGGCCGCCCATGAAGAGATTTCATCGGCGGTCGCCTCCTCATCCATCTGCGGAGAACACACGTCTCCCCAAACCCTGTCAACTCGTCAACAAGCACCGATGAGGCTGAGCTAATGGCGCGTAACGAGGTAGGCATAAATGTATTGGATGGCTATCAGCGTGATGGATTCGTCTCGGGTGTCACCATCCTGACTCCCCACGACGCAGCGATACATCGGCAACACCTAGAGAGAGCGGAAAGTGTCTTCGGCAGTTCTCTGCATTACGTGAATAAGGTGCACACGGCGCTCAAATCGCCGTTGGAAGTCGCCACACACCCAAAACTGTTGGATGTAGTGTCGTCGCTCATTGGCCCCAATGTCCTCGTTTACAACGTCACCTTCATCATAAAGGAGGCCATGACCCCCACGTTTGTCAGTTGGCATCAAGACCTCACCTATTGGGGGCTCGAGGGCGGCAAACAAGTCTCAGCGTGGCTTGCGCTTTCAACTGCTGATGAGCAGAGCGGGTGTATGGAAATGATTCCGGGTAGCCACCAGTGGGGCGAACAGGCGCAAGTGACCGGAGACGACCCCAATAACGTGCTCCTACAATCACAGACGATCAAGAAGGTTGATGAGACGGACGCTATTGCCTGCGCGCTCGCGCCAGGTCAGGTTTCATTACACCATGGCTGGACGGTTCACTGTTCGCGGCCAAATCGGAGTACTGACCGCAGAATTGGTTTGAATATTCAGTACATCACACCCGATATGCGCCAGGAAAAAGTCGACTTTGACTCCGCGCTATTAGTCAGAGGCGAGGATCAGTTTCAGTTTTACCGACAGGACACCCCCGCCACAGATTATGAATTGTCGGCTCAATCCGCTAGGCGGTTGAGGATCGCAACCGAGGAATATCAGCGTATTGCGGGCACCTGAGCCAGCTAAAGTAATCCATCAATAAGCCAAAATGAGGAGCTGAGGAGCTGAGGAGCTGAGGAGCTGAGGAGCTGAGGAGCTGAGGAGCTGAGGAGCTGAAATAGTATCAGCACTGACCTAGCTTGATGAGCCTGTAGCCACTCTACCTGCAATTCGAGTAGCGACTGCCACGATGTTTCAAGTCACACTTACAATACCAAAGTCAAAAACACTTTAAACAACGACGAGCTTCAATCATGACCACTCAAGCAACGCAATTGTCCGCTTATCAGAAGTCGGTATTTACCGCTGAAACACGCGAGGGAAAGCCCATTTCGCATGACGTCTACGCGAGAGGCTCGGGCGGTCCCGTTGTGCTTATTCAGGAGCTTCCAGGCATTGGACAAGAAACACTTTTACTCGCCGATAAGTTAGTTGACGCGGGTCACGAGGTGGTTATGCCTCACCTATTCGGACCACTCGGTAAAATCTCAATCGGAGGGAATCTCCTTCGTGTCATGTGTATGCGAAAAGAATTTCGGGTAATGGCAACAGACGCCTCGAGCCCTGTGGCCGATTGGCTGCGCCTATTGTGCCGGGAGGTTCGTGATAGCAGAGGGGTGGACGGTGTAGGTGTTATCGGCATGTGTCTCACCGGCAACTTCGCTATTACCTTAATCGGTGATGACAGTGTTTTGGCTGCTGTCGCTTCGCAGCCGGCTATGCCCTTCTTCAAGCAGGGTGAACTCCATATGTCACCTCAGGAGATCGCGAGCAGCCGGGAAGCACTGGAAACGAAAGGAGCTATGCGGGTCCTGCGGTTCGAGGATGATCCCCTCTCTACCATCGAGAAGTCCGAGTGTATTCACCGAACCTTCAATACCGATGGTCAGGAACGCGTAAAAGAAATCGTGCTACCCGGCAAAGGTCACTCTGTCTTGACCTTAGATTTCGTTGACGAGGCTGGCCACCCCACCCATGAGGCGCTTCAAAATGTTCTTGGCTATTTCGCCGAGAAGCTAAACTAGTCTCGGCGCAACACTAAAAGCAGACTGTGTTGTGTTCGAGACGGCTTCAAGACCACAACTCGCCGAATCGTGCGACTCGGGTCCTGAGCTCTGAGTCCTGTGTTCATCTAGGGTTTATCGCCGACCTTGTTGGGTGCGATATAGGTGGTTCGTCGGTCGTATATTTCCAGCCAATTTGCAGGTGGCAAAGGAAGGGGGCGACTTTCTGATTTACGCGCCGCGATGAAACTTGGGGACGGCGTTTTGCTGCGAACCTGCTCGAGCCAAAACACACCATCGTACTCACCGCTGTTACCGCGTGTAGCGATGAGGTCCATATCACCATCGCCATCAAGATCACGAGAAACATACATATCGAACATTCCTCTGACGCGACGTGATATGTCATGGCGCAACCATGGCTCATCAGTATTTCCCGGATTTTCAAACCAGCTAATCCGACCGACTGACGATGCCGTTGTCACGGAGGGATCGTCAAAGTCTCGCGATGCGCCCGAATAAGCTCCCTCGATAATATTGATGCCGGAGTAACCGCCAGTAACCACGTCTGGATCTCCATCACCATCGATATCTGCGACACGAATGCCGATGACCCAATCCGGCAACGTGTTACCTATGCGATGAAAAACCCACGAATCATCCAAGCTCTCGCCTTGCTCAAGCCACCCAAGGCCCGCATGACGAAAGCTGGGATCATCAGCAAGTTCAAGAACATTCACTAGAAGATCCAAGCGACCGTCATTGTTAATATCCGCCGTATCAGCATGAAACGCGTTGCTTAGCCCTCGCCAACGCTTTGGCGCATCAAAACCAGGGATAATCCGGATTGGCTTAGCCACTGTTCTTAACTCGCCCTGATCGCCTAATCCCTGATTCTCTATGATCACAATTTGCTGACGAACCCGCTTCGCGGCGATTACATCCATATCACCGTCGCCATCGATATCGGTGGGTAACGCCGTATTAGGCACGCCCGTCTGATAAAGCACGGTCTCTCTCCAGTTCGCTGATTCAAGCGGATTGCCCGCAACCCGAATCAGAGAGGTTGCGCCATTGTCTGCATCACCCGCATCCAGTCGCACAACGTCAGCAGTCCCTTTGTTGGCAGCCGTAAGTTCCGCGCGGCCATCGCCATCGATGTCTGTTGCAAAGACCCTCAGCCACGATCCACGTCCCTTACTCAATTCCGGAATCAATGCGCTCCAGTTACCGTCACGCGCTTGCTCCCCTGGGTTCTGAAGATACAAAAGATGAGCATCCTCACAGGCGGCAACGACATCGAGATAGCCATCAGCGTTCAAGTCAATGAGCGCAATGTCCTCGACAGCACCAGCCCATTGCCCCTCGGCAATCGTTCGAAGCACCCACTCATCGGAGCTACCGTCCGAGAAAGCAATACGAATATGATTTGAGTCCTCGTGAGCGGTTACCAAATCCTCAAGACCATCACCGTCGATGTCGCCAATGGCAATGCCGTCACCGCCACGGATCGGGACACCTCCGTTGATGTCCTCATCATCGATTCTGTGCTCGCGCCAAAAGATAAATTCCCCTTCGGGCGTGCGCGCCGTCGTTGGTGTCTCTGCAACGGTCATCGGTTCGCTGGCCGACACACTCCCAGTTACGAACCCAAAAGCCAACACTGACCAAACAACTGCAGCGCCATTTACTAATGGCTGATCTAGAAAGCGTTTAGACATTGATAACCTCAGTATTGAATACCTTCGCCTCGCAGCCAAACACGCGCCACCCCGCAAATGTCTACAAGTAGAAGGGGTTTAGGAAACCGATCGAAAAATTGAACGGCGCGGATCTCAGCCGCCATTTCGGGTACGACCGACTTCTCCAGGTAGATTTGATCACCCCGGGCAAACTCAGCCTGCAGCATCAGCAGAGCCTTTATGACAAACAATCACGAGTTTGTGCCCATCCGGGTCGCGACAATAAGCGGCGTAGAAATGCGGATGAACCTCGCCTCTTAATCCTGGCGCGCCTTCGTCTTGCGCTCCCTGTTCAATGGCTGCTGCGTGAAACGCATTGACCGACTGACGGTCCTCCGCAAGTAAGGCGATATTTGTACCGTTACCGCTCGTGGCTGGCTTTCCGTCTAGTGGCATATTGATCCAGAGACAGTTCTGTCCACTGCCAGTATCAGCCGCTTTACCATAACCCGCGTAGGTGTCGCCCGTATCATGACGTGCGAAACCGAGCGTCGCCATTACCCGATCATAGAATGAGATTGCCGCGTCCAAGTCATTGGTACCCAGTACGATATGACTAAACATGTGCACCTCCGGAAGTGGACCAAGGATCATAAGTTCCGAAGGTCCAGATATGCCCCTCAAGATCTTTACACGTGTAGCCCCGACCACCATATTCCTCATCGCGGACATCAATAATGATCACAGCGCCATGTTTGCGTGCATTTGCACAGTGCTCATCTGCATCCTCCACGACCATGTAAAAACTAGCGGTATTCTTTCCAGAGACTTCACCGGGCGTGGCGTGAAGCTTGCCAAAATCATCATCATCGTGTGCGGAGCCCAACATAATCATCGACTCGCGGAAGGTGAGTTGTGCGTGAAGAATTTCACCACTTTCCCCAGGCACTGTAAGGTGCGATTCAAAGCAAAACGCTCGCTGTAACCAGTCGATCGCTGCAGGGCAATCTTTGTATCGAATCGTTGGAATAATTCTTCCCGCCGGCATACTGAAACCCTTCTTATTCTTGTGACGCTCTATTGAGCCTTTTTATGCTTACGCTTTCCTAGTCTTTTACTTTTTTGCGGTGCTGTTAAGGATGGACTTTCAAAAATAGCAGCGCACTGTCGTGATAAGGAAACGATAACACTGCCCGGCGGTCGGCTTTTTGGCTCAATCGACTTAGGCAAACACTGTCGCAAACTTTTCTCGGTTACGCGCTGCCTTCCACTGAGCTCTTAATCATCTGTAGCGAACATCGCTTTGATATCCTCGTGCAGGCTAACATTGGGTCGCTCGATAATTCGCCCTACTTCAACACCCTCTCGCATGAAAATAGCAGTCGGGGTGTATCGGACATTAAATTTGACCGCTCGTCCCTTGGGTTCACGCTTCCGATAGTCCAAGGCAATGAGCGAAAGATTGTTCTCGCTCAATCCTGCCGCCTCAAGAAGCTTTAACAAACGCGGTACCTCACGCTCACTGTCGTGACACCACGTGCCGAAGAACATTAGGACACTCACATCCCCAGGTAAATAAAGAGGCTCTACTGCAAAGGCCTCATAACCCCCTCTAAAGCTGGGGTAAGCACTCAGTAATTCATCCGGTGTGATATCACCCACTGGCAGCTCTTTGACGAGATGGTCACCTATTACTCTCTCACCCTCACTTGCCTCAGCCTTTGCAACGACACCCAAGGCCAGACTTGGCGCACTGCTCAAAATAGCCGCAAGCATGAATAGCATCGCCTTAGTGAGTTGCCTGGGATAAGAAATCATTGAGCCTCCATTCGATGTAGAGAGATTAGAGCGCCGAAAAAGCATTCGCATAGTTCGCCTTCGCACTGACATTATTTAAACATTGAGGTGTCAATTCAAAGGCTTGGAAAAACTCAGCTGGGTAGTCACTGCTAATATCGGTCACTCCAAACCCAAAACGCTGGTAATAATCGGGATCACCCAATAAAAAAAGTGCATCCAGTTCTACGGACCGACTCCTTTCGATAACGGCTTCCATCAATCGAGAGCCAATCCCATTAGATTGATGGCTGGGCAGGACTGATAACGGTGCGACACCTCCGCACTGCAAACTGATATTGGGGTTAAGGCTCAAATGAGACACTAGAACATGTCCTACTATCGACCCTGCCTCCTCGGCCACCAACTCGATCACAACATCGTTATCGGCTCGTAATTGTCGGACGAGAGCAACCTCTACGTCATTTTGGAAGGCTGAGAACACACATTGGCTAATGTCATCAAAATCGATGGGGAGGGTTTCTCGTATGATCATTCTGTTCATAAAAACTCTTATGCCGTCGTGCTATCCATTCTCTTTCCTCTTCTTTCTCCCCTCTGCCTTCGTCTCTCGATTCTAAATTCTCGCCATAATACCCTTCACTCTGACGTTTGACTGTCTGCTCTCAGGGCGATGCCGCCTTTTTATTAATCAAGCAGTGCGCTTGAGTTTGTTCTCAAGGAGGCACCTTGGAACGACAGTCTTACAAAGGCAGTAAATCAGTGCCTCATCGTAGCATCTCTCTCAACCTGCCTAAGCACCCACAACAACGCCATTTCGGAAGCCAAGACGAGTCGCTATGATGACGGACTCGTATCCACCAGGCCGATACCCCTTAGTTGACGGCATTTCATCATACTGGAGCTCGCATGGACCCCATTAGTCAGGCCGCCTTGGGCGCGATAGCGCCGCAAAGTGCTGCCGATAAGACAAAGCGTGATTCTCTTGGCCTGCTCAGAATTGGTCTTATTGGCGCCTTGGCTGGCATGGCACCCGACCTCGACGTGCTGATTCAGTCATCTACCGACCCTTTGCTCCAACTTGAATATCACCGCCAATTCACGCACTCGCTTATCTTCATCCCCTTCGGTGCAGCTCTCTGCGCCCTCGCCTTTTGGCCTTTCTTAAAAAAGCACATGAGCTACCAGCAGATCTGGCTCATTGCCGCTCTCGGATATGGGACACATGGATTACTCGATGCTTGCACGACCTACGGCACCTTACTGCTATGGCCGTTCTCTGATGCACGAATCGCATGGAACACCATTTCGGTCATCGACCCACTTTTCACACTGCCTTTGCTGTTTTTTGTGGTCCGCGCAGCAATCAAAAACTCAGCAGTGTCGGCACGCTGGGGCGCGGCGTGGGTCGCTGTTTATCTCACGCTAGGCGCGATTCAAGAGCAACGTGCCGCTGCTGCAGGCGCGTCGCTCGCTGAAAGCCGAGGCCACGTCAATGCGACGGTCTCAGCAAAGCCCAGCTTCGGTAACCTTTTACTCTGGAAGACCGTATACGAGCACGAGGGCAGGTTTTGGGTCGACGCCGTTCGAGCAGGCCGTGCTATCAGCATCATTGAGGGGGAGAGCGTCGTCCGCCTCGACATCCAGATCCATTATCCCTGGCTCGATTCAAGCTCGCAGCAAGCCAGGGATGTCGAGCGCTTCCGGTGGTTTTCAAACAATTACTTAGCCGTGGATAAAGAGGATCCATTCCTCATTGTCGATGTGCGCTATTCGCACCTTCCTAATGAAATAAAAGGCCTCTGGGGTATTCGAATGGACCCCACGGCGAACCCTAAGCAACACGTCGAGTGGACAACAAGGCGAAGTGCTGATTCAGCGCGTTTTGAGCAGCTGTGGTCCATGCTAACTTCGGGCTGATAAGGCTCCACCGATCTTCTGTGGGATCGAACCAACAGCTGCTTGTTTCATCTCACCAGTCGATTAGAACTTGTCTTTCGCGGGGTGCCGGCTGACTGGTCGATACCGTCTAAAGTATGTAGTGAACTGGTTCCTGTTAAGCTCAAAGTAATTATCCACCTAGTTTCGAGGTCTTAATCGTGTCACTAGTCGAGTTCAGCACAGAAGAAAAAGCGGCCATTACCCAGAAGCTACAGCGTTACATCGCGGACGAATTACAGGTCGAGATTGGTGGCTTTGACGCCGAATTCTTACTCGACTTTTTCTCAAAAGAGGTGGGTTGCTTCTTTTACAACCGTGGCTTGTATGACGCGCAAACTGTTCTCAATGCGCGCTTTGAAGAAATTACAGATGCCGTTGTGGCGTTAGAAAAATTTGAAGAGAAACACTGACATCATGAGGCTAGAAGCCTTGAAACATACACCAGGAGGATAGACGGTTTGCTTCGCATGACCGTATGCTGAACAAAAGCCATTGATTGGTGCGCTGACGAGACAGGGCGGCGAAGGATCAAAGATCATGAAAATGCTTCATCTTAGTACCTCACATCGAAAGAGCCCCTTACATCGAAAACGTATCTCACACGAAAACAATGTATTAGACCCAATCAATACCGTGACCGAGAGCACTCCGGTCGCAGCCCTCATTTTGTTAATCCTCGTTTTACTGACACCTGCATGCACTTTGGACTTGGGGCTTACCAAAGGCTATTTAAGACCGCCGATCGAAGACTATAAAACCGTTCGAGTTCTCGGACGCATGCCAAAAGGTGCTGAAGCTATAGCGACGGTGAGAGCCTCATCTGACTCCGGATTTGCGAGAGAACGAAATCTCGACCACACGATGAATGAGCTCAAAAGAAAGGCAGCGCGTCTTGGTGCGAATGCTGTCGTCATTACACGGCGAAATTCACCTTCTCAGATAGGCACCGCGCAAACCTCTGGTGGCGGGCTTGTAATCACCAACAACGAAAGTGAAACGCTCAGTGGAATTGCTGTTTGGATCGATTGATCGCTCTTTGCATGGAGGCTAGTAAAGGATTTCAACGCTAGGCGACACGGCATAGCTCTCACCACTGGCTGACCGCAAACAAAGTGACCGCTCCCCCGCGCCGGGTTCGCAGTACAAAAACCGAGTCGATAACTCAGAAATAAAAACGATGGGGATTGCTAGAAATGCGAAACGAGGCCACACAACATAGCATTATCGCGCATACTCAAAACCTTGGGCATTTAGCAGCTCAACCGCGTTCAAGAACGCTTGCTTACGTTCATTTACCACCGTCTTGGCGTGCTGAATCTCTTTCCTAAGCTCTTCGTAGGTCGAATTTGCGCGCTGCATGAGCTTTGACTCTGCACGTAGCGTTTCCCAACTGGTCACAGCGTCCAACCATTCCTTTCGTAGCTCCACCACTCGCGCTTCTAACTGCTCGTAAAGTGGCGCAGTCTCCTTATTTGAACGTTTTAACTGCTCAACTTTCGCCAGCTTGCGAGCTGAAATTATTTCGGCTTCGTCACGACGCGTCGCCTTATTAAGTCCTTTCACCAATCCCAATGCTTGGAAGCCCAAGATAACGTAACGTGTGGGGTCGAGTAACCAGCCCGACCAACCGAAGCCATTTCGATAGTCTCTCGGAAAGTCGTGATGATCAGCGTGGTGGTTACCCTCGCCCATCGGTCCAAGCCAAATAAAATTGTTCACTGCCGAACTTTTCAGACCTTTGGTCCAACCCCAGAGGTGAGTGACGCTGTTAACGGTCCACGTATTGTGCTGCACGGCCACGCTGCCTATGAGAGAAGCTGCCAGCAAAGACAGGGCACCGGTTAATCCGCCAAATAAAAATCCGACGCCTAGAGGCACCGCAAAGATCCAGAACGCTATCAGCACCCCGTAATGTCTATCCTGCCAAGCGATAATGGGATGAAAGTTCGCATTGTATGCCCGCGCGTATTCGTCAGATTCTGGGTGGTTAAACAGATGCGTTAGTGTGTGAGACCACACAAAGTTGCGTAACGTATCGGGGAACCAAGTTGCACTGTAGGGGTCCAGCTCCTTTTTACCGTGGCGATCCACACCATGGTGCAGGACGTGGTTAGCTGACCACCGACGAACACTACCTTGAACGCTGAGTATTTGACCGAAAGCACAGAAGAAGAGATGAACCGGAACCGATACCGTCTTGACGGCTCTGTGGGTTATCAAACGGTGGCTGTAAACCGTCGTCGACATCGACCCAATGACGAAATGCGCAACGGTCCAGGCGATCGCCAAAGTCACCCACTCCTGTGGCGCAGCGAGGCCAACCCAAACACCCAATGCAACAGATGCAACATGGATGACCAAGACAAATACCCAGGTCACCGTATCGAGTGTAAACCCCTTCGCAAAAAGCTCTGAGAACGTTTGATAAATCGGCGCGTCGCGTTGTTCAGGTGTCAATGTGACCTAACCCCATACTGGCATTCAATTTCCCTGACGATACAAGAAAAGCGTTGCTAAGTTGAAGTTTCATCACAAATATTTAGCCACAAAAGCAAGGCAAAATAAGTGCTTGTCTCGACTCTTATTCCCACTCAATCGTAGCAGGCGGCTTACCGGAGATATCGTAAGCAACGCGTGAAATACCTGAGATCTCGTTAATGATTCGGTTGGATACCGTCTCAAGTAACTCGTATGGCAGGTGCGCCCACTTTGCGGTCATGAAGTCGATAGTTTGGACCGCACGCAGTGCAATCACCCACTCGTACCGTCGACCATCACCAACAACGCCAACCGATTTTACGGGCAAGAATACGGCAAAGGCCTGACTGGTCTTGTCGTACCACCCCGACTTTCTGAGTTCAGAAATGAAAATATCGTCAGCACGACGCAGCAGCTCAGCGTATTCGTGCTTGACCTCACCAAGAATTCGGACGCCTAGGCCAGGGCCTGGGAACGGATGACGGAAGACCATGGACTCGGGTAAACCAAGCTCGAGACCGATCTGACGCACCTCGTCTTTAAAGAGTTCACGTAATGGCTCCACGAGCTCGAGCGCCATGTCCTCGGGTAGACCGCCAACGTTGTGATGCGATTTGATGACGTGCGCCTTGCCGGTTTTTGAGCCTGCTGACTCGATAACATCAGGGTAAATTGTCCCCTGCGCAAGCCACTTCACCTCGGTGAGTTTTGCCGCCTCTTCGTCGAACACATCGATAAATGTGTTACCGATGATCTTTCGCTTCGCCTCAGGTTCAGAGACACCAGCCAGACGCGACAGGAACCGTTCCTGCGCATCGGCACGGATAACCTTCACACCCATATTAGATGCGAACATCTCCATGACCTGATCACCCTCATTCAGGCGTAACAGACCATTATCGACAAAGACGCAGGTGAGCTGGTCGCCTATCGCCTTGTGAAGGAGTGCCGCAACCACAGAAGAGTCGACACCGCCTGACAGGCCAAGCAGCACCTTATCCGATCCGACCTTCGCTCGGACTGTTTGGATCGCATCCTCAACAATATTTGCCGGCGTCCACAACGCCTCGCAACCACAGAGCTCAATGACAAAGCGCTCCATGATTTCTTTGCCCAGCGACGTGTGAGTCACCTCGGGGTGAAACTGAATGCCGAACCATGGCTTCTCACCGTGTGCCATAGCAGCAATTGGGCAGCTATCGGTTTCAGCCGTTCGAACAAAGCCATCGGGCAATTGCGTGACCTTATCGCCGTGGCTCATCCATACATCGAGTACCGCACGACCTTGATCGTCGGTTCGATCAGCAATACCTGAGAACAGGCGATCTTCTGAAACACCTTGGATTTCAGCGTAGCCGAACTCAGAGGTGTCAGACCCTTGCACAGCACCGCCCATTTGCGCAGCCATGGTCTGCATGCCGTAGCAAATGCCAAGAATAGGTAGATCGAGTTCAAAAACGACTTGAGGTGCACGGGGCGAGTCAGCGGCTGTCACTGACTCGGGGCCGCCCGACAAAATGATGCCCGACGGATTGAAACTACGAATGTCGGCGTCAGTGACGTCCCAGGCATAAATCTCGCAATAGACACCAATTTCGCGCACGCGACGCGCAATGAGCTGCGTATATTGCGACCCGAAATCAAGAATAAGAATGCGATGCCGGTGGATGTCCTGGCTCATCGTGCCCTCGTGTTCAAATTGTCATGGTTGATCAGATGATCTGATCAGCGCACTGGATAGTTGGGTGCTTCTTTGGTGATCGACACATCGTGCACATGGGACTCAGACATACCTGCTGAGGTCACGCGAACAAATTGCGGCTTAGTCCGCATATCGTTCACTGACGCGCATCCGGCATAACCCATGGAGGAACGTACACCACCCATAAGCTGGTGGATAATCGCTGAAACAGGCCCCTTGTAAGGGACACGTCCCTCGATGCCCTCGGGTACCAACTTCTCTGAGCCAACGCTCGAATCCTGAAAGTAACGATCAGAAGAGCCCTGCTTTTGTGCCATTGCACCGATTGAACCCATGCCACGATAGGACTTGTAAGTCCGTCCCTGATAAAGCTCGACCTCGCCAGGTGCTTCTTCAGTACCCGCGAACATGCCGCCAAGCATGACAGAGTGCGCACCTGCGACAAGCGCCTTTGAAATATCACCCGAGAAGCGAATACCACCGTCGGCAATTAGGGGAATGTTGGTTTCGGCAAGAGCCTCAGCAACATTAGCAACCGCACTTATTTGCGGGACGCCCATACCAGTGACAATTCTCGTTGTACAAATCGAGCCGGGGCCAATACCTACCTTCACGCCGTCGGCACCCGCGTCGGCGAGCGCACGAGCCGCATCAGCCGTCGCGATATTACCGCCGATGACATCAACCGAGGGGAAATTCTCTTTGATCCAACGGACGCGATTGAGCACGTTCAGCGAGTGACCGTGCGCTGTATCGACAACCAATACATCGACGCCTGCATTGACCAAAGCATCAACACGCTCGTCCGTATCGGCACTTGTTCCAACCGACGCGCCAACACGCAACTGCCCGTATTGATCCTTACACGCGTCTGGGAAGGACTCGGCCTTATCGAAATCTTTTACCGTAATAAGACCCGCCAAGGCTCCCGCGTCGTCTACAACAAGGATCTTCTCAATGCGGTGCTGATGCAGCAGCCGCTGAACTTCATCAGAGGAAGCACCCTCCTTCACCGTCACCAGCTGCTCGCGCGGCGTCATGATGGCGGAGATGGACTGCGAAGTATCCGTCTCAAAACGAAGGTCGCGGCGCGTCACAATGCCAGCAAGATCACCGTCCTTCATCACGGGAACACCAGAGATGCCGTTGGCACGCGTAAGCTCGATAAGCTCGGCAATGGTCGCGGTGTGATCGATAGTGATGGGGTCTTTTACAACACCACTCTCAAATTTCTTAACGCGACGAACCTGCTCAGCTTGCTCTTGGATGGTCAGATTCTTGTGGACGATACCAATGCCGCCCTCTTGCGCCAATGCGATTGCCAGCCGCGATTCGGTGACTGTATCCATGGCCGCAGAGACGAGCGGAAGGTTTAGGCTGATGTTACGTGTCAGCTTGGTTACGAGCGAGACGTCCTTGGCGGTGACTTCCGAATAACCGGGAAGTAAGAGAACATCATCAAATGTCAGCGCTTCTTGAGCGATACGTAACATCAATACCTCGTGGTTGTCGCGTTCAGTAAACCCAATATTGTACGCTTAAGCGCTATTTCGAACAATGTCGACAGGTTCATAAGAATTCCATGGCACTACCCAAACCAACGCCCGTTAGCGTGAGTGAAATTAACCGCAAGGCGAAGTCGCTACTTGAGAACCAATTGGGTGAAGTCTGTGTCGAAGCAGAGATTGGCACCTTCTCGAGACCGAGTTCAGGGCACTGGTATTTTACTCTGAAAGACGAACGAGCCAAGCTTAGCTGCGCGATGTTTCGGCGCGCCAATATGCGCGTCCGCTTTGAGCCGAAAGTGGGCGACTCGATTATCGTCAGGGGTTTACTGTCAATCTACGAGGCAAGTGGTAACTACCAACTTATTGTTGATCACATGGAGGCCTCGGGTGATGGTGCGCTGCAGCGGGCACTCGAGGCGCTCAAACAAAAGCTCCAATCGGAAGGCCTGTTTGATCAGGATCGAAAGAAAGCGATCCCGCCCCACTGTGAGCGGATCGGCGTCATAACGTCTCCAACGGGCGCTGCAGTCGAAGACATCATCAGCGTACTCGGTCGCAGATCGCCCTCAAGCCGAATCGCGATTTATCCCGTTCAGGTCCAAGGTGCTGGTTCGGCCAAGCAAATTGCAGACGCGATCGATGCAGCAAACGCTCATGTAAGGGATGGAGAGCGCGATCTAGACGTTCTTATTGTCGGTCGCGGCGGTGGTTCGCTAGAGGATCTATGGGCCTTTAATGAGGAAGTAGTCGCACGTGCGATTGCTCGGTCAGAAGTCCCGGTTGTCTCCGCCGTTGGTCATGAAATCGACTACAGCATTTCTGATCTGGTTGCCGACTTAAGAGCCGCCACGCCATCGCAAGCAGCTGAATTAGTGACACGCGATAGTCATGAGTGGTTGCAACGAATAGACATGGCGGTCTCGCAGCTCGAATCACTCACAATGAGAATTTTACGAGATCACAGGCAGCGCACAGAAAACCTTGCCGCACGATTGCGACACCCAAGTCAGCAACTCGCGCTTTTGCAAACCAAAATAACGACAAACCAAGACCGGGCTAAATCGCTCATTCAGAGCCGCCTCGCCGCAAGCAGACATCCGCTGGCACAGCTAAACACTCGTCTACAAAGTGCCTCGCCCAGCCGGCTGCTAAGGCAGCGTCAGGAGAAGATTAATAACCTGTCGAGCGGACTACCCGGTCAGATGGCCAAGGCACTTCGAGATAACAAGCGCCAGGTCGAGCATCTTTCAACCCTGCTTGAAACGCTGGGCCCAAGCGCAACCTTGAAACGCGGCTATGCCATTGTGACGGACGAATCTGGAAAAGTAGTTCGCTCCACTCAGCAAGTAGAGCGAGGTAACAGCATTGCCGTAGCGCTCGACGACGGGCAACTTCGAGTAAGAGTGGAAGAAAAGAACGGAAGGAATTGAGGGTAGCCGCTGTGGCTACCCGAGCATTTAGTACTTGGCAGGAAGCCGCGTGTTAATAACGATGTGACGTCCTTCGAAGCGAATGTACTCACCGATCGTCAAATCCTTAAGGATGCGTGCCACCATCTCACGTGAGGCACCGACGCGGTCAGCAATGTCCTGCTGTGTCAGCTTCTCAGGCACAAACAAGGTGCCATCACCTCGCTCATGCGACAGGTCCATTAGAACATTCGCGACACGCCCATAGACATCTTGCAAAGCAAGGTTTTTCACATCAGTGGTGAGTTTTCGAACACGCGCCGCTAGGTTACCGAGCAATTGCTGCGTGATACCTGGGTTGTCGGTGAGTACCTTAGAGAAGTCTTCTTTCTTAACGATGCGAAACTGACAGGGCTCAACCGTTCTTACCGACGCCGAGCGTGCCGAGTCGTCCAGCAAGGCCAGCTCACCGAAATAGTCACCCACACCCAAAGAGTTCATGATGAACTCCTTGCCGTTCTTGTCGCTGCAATAAACTTTTACACGACCTGACTCAATCACATAGAGCGCGTCAGCGGGCTCGTTCTCCTGAATTACAACCGTGTTTTTCGAGTACGACTCCGACGAACTTGACGCTTCAAGTGCCGCGAGCTCCTCGCGACTTAGGCCATGAAAAATTTCGACTTGATCAAGCATGGACTCTCACCTTTTGTGTACTATTCACAATTCTAACTGAAGGTTGGCCATTCGACTATCCCCACTGGTCGAAAGTATTAGGCGCGATATACTCCTTACACGATAAAAATCATGAATTGGTTCAATTTTTGTGGCCGAACCTGCACTAAATACCGTTATTGAGCTCAGCAAGGTAGCAACGCCCGAGCTCCAGACACTGCGAGACACCTCGGAAGGTGAACTTACCGAGGACGTTAATGCGCTTCTCCTTGCCCTCGATCGGTTCAATGTTGTTGCCAGCGACGACACCACAAATCGGCATGACCTTTTAAATGCGGTAGCGGCCGTGCTGGGTTACGCCGAGATGGTATTAGAACTCGATCATGACCTCCCTTCTTCCATTCGGGAACGCGTCCAGGGGATCGCTGACGCGCTCAGTACCTCGACCAAGACGCCAGAAGCAACGACAAAATCAGGTAGGGCCCTAGATACGTTCGAGGGCTGTTCAGTTCTGGTGGTTGATGATCTTCCCGAGAATCTAGACCTTATGTCACGACTGTTGCGGAAAATGCATTGCTCCGTGATAACCGCTGAATCAGGCGAGCAAGCGCTTGGCCTTCTAGCAAGTGAGCCGGTTGATCTCGTCTTGCTCGACCTGGTCATGCCAAACATCGATGGCAGAGAAGTACTCGCACGCATCAAACAAAGTGAACAACTCCGTGCTATTCCTGTCATCATGATTTCGGGTCGCCAAGACATGGACCAAATTGTCGACTGTATTCAGGTCGGCGCTGATGACTATCTGCTGAAGCCTGTGAACTCGGTGTTACTCAACGCTCGCATCAAATCAGGACTCGAGCGCAAGCGATGGCACGACAAAGAAGAGCAATATCGCGAGCAGCTCGAGAAGCGCGAGCAATTTATTCGCCAGACATTTGGTCGGTATATCTCTGACGCCATCGTCGAAGAGATTCTCGAGAGCCCAGAAGGACTCAAACTAGGCGGAGATCTCAAGAGCGTGACGCTCATGATGAGTGATATCCGAAGCTTCACCACACTGGTAGAACATCTACCCCCAGAGCAAGTAGTCACACTCCTCAATCGCTACCTCGGCAAGATGACGGATATCATCCTTGAGTACGGCGGCACCATAGACGAGTTTTTGGGTGACGCGGTCCTTGCAGCCTTTGGTGCGCCTAGCGATATGAAAGATCACGCAGAGCGCGCGGTTGCCTGCGCCATTGCCATGCAAGCAGCCATGGACGAAATAAACCATTACAACAATGTCGACGGCCTCCCTCAGATCGAGATGGCGATTGCACTCAACACAGGAGAGGTCGTAGCCGGTAATATTGGGTCCGAGCGAAGATCGAAATACGGTTTTGTAGGCCATGAAGTCAATGTGACGTCGCGTATAGAAGATGCCGCGTTACCCAACGAGATACTGATATCGGAGCGCACGCTCAATTGCCTCAACAAGGAACACTTCGTGGTGGGACCTGCTCGCAACCTGAAACCCAAAGGCATCGAGGAAACCCTTGCCGTATTCCCGATCATGGGAGAAACATCCAGTGAATAACGCCGCTGTTTTACTCGTTGAAGACAACGATATTAATCGGGATATGTTGACCCGTCGCCTAACGCGGGCCGGTCTTACTGTGATTGGCGCAGCGGATGGCCAGACGGCACTCGATATGATGCGAAGCGATTCACCTGCGGTTGTGCTAATGGACATGACGCTGCCTGTGCTCGATGGCTGGGGGGCTTGTGAGCAAGCAAAGGCCGATCCAGCGATTGCGCATATCCCCATCATCGCGCTGACCGCGCACGCCATGGCTGCAGACCGTGAGCGTGCAATGAGTGTTGGCTGCAGTGAATATGAAACGAAGCCGATCGATTTCCCTGCCCTGCTTGCAAAGATATATCAATTCCTTGAGGCCACGCCTTCATGATCACCGCACGGCTAGGCCTCCGAGCTCGACTTTATCTGGCATCAGGCTCAATCCTGCTTTTATTCGCTTTCAACGTGGGTACACACCTCTGGGGAAGTTACGCGCGAAGTGAGAGTGTGCTGGCCTATCGCGATGCGACCGAAGCAACGACGCTGGTCCGAAATATTGAGCAGGGACTAGCCACTGAAAACCAACGGGTACAGGTATTGGCTGCGCTCCGTGAGACCAACGCGCCCATTGGGGAAACCCAGCGGGAGCAAGCAAACGCCGAACTAACCGCCATCTCTGATCAGTTGAGAGCGCTCGGAGGTCTGAGTAATACCGAGACAGAGGAAGCGTTCAGGGCATTTTATAAGCCAGCTGCCGACTTGTTAAATGAATGGGTGCTCTTTTACGGCAACTACAATGACGTCACCGTATCCACACGGTTGTCACCAGACATTTATGACCGCACAGTTCAGCAACTCCGAGCCCTGTCTGATCAACATAATAACGTCGCACTCGAACGCTCAGCGGTCATCGATAACACCATTCAGCTCACCGACCGCATCACCATCATCGCTTTTATAAGCTCAATTACGATCACCTTAATTCTGATATTGACGCTAATCCGAAGCACCAACGCATCACTCTTCAGGCTACGCGTGGGTGTCGAAAAATTCGGCGCTGGTGACTTGACCCACCGCATCGATGAAAATCGCGACGCAGGCGAAATTGCAAACCTCGCGCAAACCTTCAACGAGATGTCAGCATCGTTGCAGACCGCCATGTCTGATTTGGATGACGCTCGCTCTGACGCGGAGGCGGCCAACGAGGCAAAGAGTATGTTTCTTGCCAATGTGTCGCACGAATTGCGCACACCGCTAAACGCCATTATTGGCTATTCAGA
The DNA here is from genome assembly GCA_000227505.4 of gamma proteobacterium HIMB55. NCBI lineage: Bacteria > Pseudomonadati > Pseudomonadota > Gammaproteobacteria > Cellvibrionales > Halieaceae > gamma proteobacterium HIMB55. The sequence goes on from AGIF02000001.1 coordinate 1,621,757, forward strand.
GATGCTGCAAGACGAATTAAGTGATGGCATTGATATTGATCGTGATCAGTTCAATCACGATCTAACCACCATTATTTTCTCAGGCAGGCAGTTACTCGCCCTGATTAACGACATCCTAGATTTATCGAAGATTGAGACGGGCAAAATGTCTATCAGTTTCGAGCCGTTCAATGCAGCGGGTCTAGTCGTGCAGGTGTGCGATGCGCTCTCCCCACTCTTAGCCCAGAACCACAATACACTCGACTTGCAGGTCGATGGCGCCAAAGACATCGAAGTAGCCGGCGACGCGGCCAAGGTACAGCAGATCCTAACTAATCTGTTTTCAAACGCCTGCAAGTTCACCAAGAATGGTGTCATCACAGTTGTGGCAAAGGTTGAGGGGAATCAGTTACTTCTCAGTGTTGCCGACAGTGGAATAGGTATGACAGAAGAGCAACAAGCAAAAGTTTTCCAGGCGTTCGTGCAAGCGGACAGTAAAACCAGTGTGAACTATGGTGGCACAGGCCTAGGACTCGCGATCGTCAGTAATTTTTGCGACATGTTGGGCGGGAATATTGAACTCACATCCGCCCCCGGCGAAGGCTCGCGATTCGACGTCAGTCTTCCAATTGGCCCAGCGTAAGCTCGCGCAGCCGCTCGAGTACAGCCTCTCGCTTTTTAAGATCATCCACTAGCTGGCTATTCGCTTTTCCTAGCGAGGCCACTTTATCTTCGAGACGAGTAAGTAAAGAGAGCGCGAGGGAAATTACTTCTGCGCGATCGTCGAGTGCTTGAGAGTTACTGGGGTCTCGGCTGTCTGCCTGCAACACCGCAATGAAGGCTAACCCAATCTCGGCTTCTCTTGCTGCATTTGCCTCATCTGCATCACGGTGCGCCTCGAAATATTGGAGCGCTTGCGCGTAATCTCTCGCGGCCAGGGCACGGATAGCCCTGTCAAAGTAGGTCTCTTCAACCTCAACAACTAGCGCTTCGCAATCGCAAGCAGCTTCTGCAACTGATTCGGGAATATTGAGCTCAGCGACCGCCACTTGCTCCGCTATCGGCTCTGGCACTGCGCTGTCCACCGATGCGTTCTCCGCGGGCATAGACTGGCAGCCTACTAACGTCAGCAGGCTCAGTGAGAGAGCCAGTAAAACCGGTGATTTGTGGTGCGCTGTCATGAGCGGAGAATACAGACTTTTTCTTGAAAAGTGTGACAAATTTACTCTGGGCGCATGTGCGGGAATAAAATGACATCGCGAATCGAAGCAGCGTTCGTCAACAGCATCACGAGTCGATCAATGCCAATTCCTTCTCCAGCTGTGGGTGGCAAGCCATACTCAAGTGCACGCACGTAATCATGATCGAAATGCATCGCCTCATCATCACCCGCGTCCTTTTCGGCCACCTGAGCCCTGAATCGCTCGGCCTGATCTTCCGCGTCGTTCAACTCGCTAAAGCCGTTTGCCAGTTCGCGACCACCGACAAAGAACTCGAATCGGTCAGTGATATCGGGGTTGTCGTCGTTTCGACGCGCAAGGGGTGAGACTTCAGTTGGATACTCCGTGACAAATGTCGGTTGAATGAGCTTGTGCTCTGCCGTCTCTTCGAAGATCTCCATATGGATACGGCCAAGCCCCCACCCTTCTTTTACCTCCACACCAAGCTTTTGCAGAATTGACGCCGCTGACTCGCGGGATTCGAGATCGCTGGATCGCAAATGCGGGTTGTGTTGAAGAATCGCCTCAGTAACAGATAGCCGCGCGAAGTCTGCACTGAAATCAACAGTGTCTTCACCGCAGGGGATCACCGTTGTTCCCAGAACGTCTTGAGAGAGCTCTCTCAATAACTGCTCCGTGAGGTCCATGGCGTCGCGGTAATCCGCGTAAGCCCAATAGAACTCGAGCATTGTGAACTCTGGGTTGTGGCGGGTTGATAGACCCTCGTTACGGAAGTTGCGATTGATCTCGTAAACCTTTTCAAAACCGCCGACCGTCAGACGCTTGAGATAGAGTTCAGGCGCAATACGCATGAACATCGGCATATCGAGTGCATTGTGATGTGTCGCAAAAGGACGCGCGGTCGCACCACCTGGGATGGGGTGCAGCATCGGTGTCTCAACTTCCATAAACCCATGTCGATCCAGGAACGATCGAATAAAGGCAATCACCTTTGAGCGAATTTGGAAGGTCTCTCTCACCTCGGGATTGGCGATGAGATCAACATAGCGCTGGCGATAACGTGTCTCTTGATCCGATAGACCGTGGTATTTGTCAGGCAAAGGACGCAGCGCTTTCGTCAGCAGCTGAGCCGTTTCCATATTGATGTAGAGATCACCCTTGCCACTTTTGCAAAGTACGCCCGAGGAAGCGACGATATCACCGAGATCCCACGACTTAATGGCTTCGAGAACTTCTGCACTCAAACCCTTGCGGTCGATGTACAGCTGAATTGCGTCAGAACCATCCTGTATCAGAAGAAAAGCGCCACGATTGCGAATCAAGCGCCCAGCAACAGCGAAGGACTCGCCTTTTTCTGCCAAGTCTTCTTTTGTTTCGTGCCCATATTGACGCTGCAAATCACCCGCTAACGCCGTACGGCGAAAATCGTTGGGGAATGCGTTCCCTGACTCGCGAAGCTTGGCAAGCTTAGCTCTGCGCTCCGCAATCAATTTGTTTTCGTCTTCAGCAGGAGCCGACACCGAATCAGTCATATTTCTTCCTAACTTAGAGGCCTTTTTTCAATGAGGCTTCGATAAAGGGATCGAGCGCGCCATCCAGAACCGCTTGTGTGTTCCTATTTTCGACGCCAGTCCGCAAATCTTTGATACGCGAGTCATCGAGAACATAAGAGCGAATTTGGCTTCCCCAGCCAATATCTGCCTTACTGTCTTCCATTGCCTGTTTTTCAGCGCTTCGCTTAAGCATTTCCAACTCGTACAGCTTGGCGCGGAGCTGTTTCATGGCGTTATCTTTATTTTGGTGCTGCGATCGCTCTGTCTGGCAACTAGTAACAGTTCCTGACGGCTCGTGTGTGATACGCACAGCCGAGTCAGTGGTATTGACGTGCTGACCGCCGGCACCCGAGGACCGGTAAGTATCAATTCGCAAATCCGCTGGGTTGATATCGATTTCGATGTTGTCATCGATCTCAGGAGACACAAATACCGAGGAGAACGAAGTATGACGGCGACCACCGCTGTCAAACGGCGACTTACGCACGAGTCGGTGAACACCGGTTTCCGTTCTCAGCCAGCCAAAGGCGTATTCACCCTGAAACTGCACCGTTGCGCTTTTAATACCGGCGACATCACCCGCAGAGGCTTCTGTAAGCGTTGTCTTAAAGCCTTTACTTTCACCCCAGCGCAGATACATGCGGAGCAGCATCTCTGCCCAATCCTGAGCTTCAGTGCCACCTGACCCTGCTTGGATATCGAGGAAGGCGTTGTTCGGGTCCATCTCACCGGAAAACATACGGCGAAACTCTAGCGTCTCGAGTTGCGCCATAAGCTTTTCAAGATCATTGGCGACCTCGTCAGCAGTCTCCTGATCATCCTCAGCCTGCGCCATCTCTAATAGATCGACACCGTCTTGATGGCCTGCATCCAAGGCTTCAATCGTGTGTACAACAAGTTCTAGTGAAGACCGCTCGCGACCAAGACTCTGCGCTCGCTCCGGGTCCTCCCACACGCTGGGCTCGCCGAGTTCTAACTCTACCTCGGCTAATCGCTCTTTTTTTGTAGCGAAGTCAAAGATACCCCCTAAGCACATCAGTTCGTGCGCGGATATCTTTCAGCTGATTGATAAGAGGAGCAATTTCCACAAGTAATACCAGTCGTTTAATGGGCGGCGAGTTTAGCGGAGCGGGCTATTTTGTTCCAGCGCGTCAGGCCGCAACAGCGGGCCAAATAACATCAAGCTGCAGCTGAAGTCTACGCTCGCCACGGAACTCATTCACCGAGGGTTTGTACACACAAGTCACAGCAGAAGGACGCTCGCTCAGCCACGTGTCTACATCGGCGTTGAAGGCAATGGCATCAATGAGACCCACCTCAGTGGCCAGACGAAACTTCAAGTGTTTCTCGCCTACAACGTTCATATCGCTGATTGCGAAGGTGCCATCAAAGGCCGGCGACTCAAAACCTTGTCCCCATGGGCCGCCGGCGGCAAGCGCCTCGGCTAGATTAAGTGACAGCTCAGCGTGATTGAGCGAACCATCGGTGAGGTATTCCTGATTCGGTGTCACACCTTTTAGTTCGTCAGCGACGGCCTGGTTAAACGCAGCTCGGAATTCACTGAGCTTTGCCCTCGAGAGGCTAAGACCGGCCGCCATCGCGTGACCGCCAAACTTCGTAACGAGGCCTGGATTCTGGGTAGCTACTCGATCGAGTACGTCCCGCATGTGAACACCGGGAATTGAGCGGCCAGAACCCTTTAGCTCTGTCTCATCGACTTGAGCAAAGATGATCGTTGGACGATGGAAACGCTCTTTGATGCGAGAAGCGAGAATACCAACGACGCCTTGATGCCAATCTTCACGATAGAGTGTGACCGCGAAGTCTGACTCGCTGACAGCGAACTCACCGCTCTCAACAAGTGCCAGCGCCTCGGTTTGCATCGATCCCTCAATGCTTCTTCGCTCTTTATTGTAGTCATTCAGCTGCGTCGCAAAAGAGCGCGCGGCCGCCGTCGACTCAGAGAGTAAACACTCGATACCCACGGACATATCATCCAATCGTCCTGCTGCATTGATGCGCGGACCCGCAACGAAACCTAAATCGGTCGACGTTACGGATCTGATATCGCGTCCGGCAACCTCGAACAATGCCTCGATCCCGGGTCTCGCTCGACCTGCGCGCATGCGTGCAATGCCCGCTGCAACCAGCGTTCGATTATTTTTGTCGAGCGGAACAACGTCCGCCACCGTCCCCAACGCCACCAAATCCAAGGAGTCCGCTAAGTTCGGCATCTCGATATTCATCGACTCGAACCAACCACGATTCCGCAGTTCTGCGCGAAGGGCAGTCAGCACATAGAACATGACGCCAACACCCGCCAAAGCCTTGCTTGGAAACGAACAACCCGGTTGATTGGGGTTAACGATAATATCTGCCTCAGGCAGCTCCTCGCCCGGTAGGTGATGGTCGGTGATAATCACACTCATACCGAGTTGGTGCGCTGCAGAGACGCCGTCAATGCTCGCAATACCGTTATCCACCGTTACCAAAACGTCAGGCTGGTACTGCGCAGCGATGCCTACGATCTCTGGGGTCAGGCCGTAACCGTATTCGAATCGGTTGGGCACCAGGTAGTAGACTTCCTCGAGTCCCATTTGCTTCAGCAACGACACCGCCAGCGCACAGCTTGTCGCGCCATCGGCGTCAAAATCCCCGACAATAACAACGCTCGCCTGAAACTCGATCGCATCAGCGAGCATCTCAGCCGCGTCCTGAGCCCCCTTAAGGGCCGTTGGAGGCAGCAACTGGTTTAAGGGCAGTGAGATTTCGTCGAGACGCTCAACGCCGCGATGCGCGTAAATCTTCTTGACGGCCTCTGGTATCGCCGCCGCCGCAAGCTCAGGCGAGATCACACCCTGGCGATGTTTGATCGCAGTGGTCATTAGGCGCGGCAGTTATCCGCCATGAATTGCTGTACCGCGGCGAGATCATTGGGGAGTACGTCAAAGGCCTCCTCACGCTCGAAAAGATCAGCAAGGTGTGGCGGCAAATGCGCTTCTGTTGCAACACCCGCGGCCTCAATCGCTGCCGGGAATTTTGCGGGATGCGCGGTTGCCAAGGTCACCATAGCCGCATCGCTATCACCCTGACACGCACGCGCAGCCTTTGTGCCAATAGCCGTATGCGGATCGACCAAATAGCCTTGGTTATTCCAGACGGAAGCGATCTCATCACAGGTTTCCTGATCTGAGCTACGATCGCTATCGAAAAGCTGTTTCGCGCGCTCCAGAGCCTCATCTGACAGTGCCAAGTCGCCCTCAGCAAACGTCTCCATCCAACCACGCAAGACGTCACCATCACGATGAGCAAGGTCGAAAAGCAGGCGCTCAAAGTTCGAGGAAACCGTGATGTCCATACTGGGCGATAAGGAAGCTTCCAGCGATAGCTTTGCGTAGACGCCTTCAGTTAGCACGCGGTGAAGCACGTCGTTGCGGTTAGTCGCTATGACCAGCTTTTCGACAGGCAAACCCATCTGTTTTGCCAAATAACCCGCAAAAATATCGCCGAAGTTACCAGTGGGCACCGAGAAACTCGTAGGCCGATCAATGCGCCCGAGGGCCAACGCTGAATAAAAGTAATAGACAATTTGCGCCATGATGCGCGCCCAGTTGATCGAGTTAACTGCAACCAGCCGGCGCCCATCAGGCAAGAAGGGCTCAGCCACAAAGCTCGTTTTCACCATCGCTTGGCAATCGTCGAAGTTACCCTGAACCGCGATGTTATGAATATTGGGCGCCATGACAGTTGTCATCTGACGGCGCTGAACCTCAGAGACGCGCTCATGCGGGTGCAGAATGAAAATATCGATATTGTCGCAGCGCTTGCAACCCTCGATAGCGGCGCTTCCCGTATCGCCCGATGTCGCGCCCATGATCACGACTTTTTCGCCGCGTCGAGCTAACACGTGATCGAGCAAGCGACCTAGTAACTGAAGCGCAAAGTCCTTGAATGCCAAGGTCGGCCCTTGGAACAGCTCTAAAACCCATTGATTGTGGTCAAGCTGAACCAAAGGCGCCACCGCCAGATGTCTGAAGCTTCCGTAGGTGTCCTCGAGAATGGCCCGAAGATCCGTCTCGCTAATGCAATCGCCGATGAATGGCGAGACGATCTCATAAGCGAGCTCTGGATAGGACATATCCTGCATCGCACGCAGCTGAGCCTCGTCAAATTTTGGCAGCGACGTGGGTACGTATAGCCCGCCATCTGACGCGAGGCCAGCCAAAAGCACATCTTCAAAACCGAGCTCTGGCGCTTGTCCGCGCGTGCTCACATAGCGAATGGACATAGGTGATCAGGTCCTATTGATTAAAATTTTCAACACGAAGGCAGGTCACATTACCGACCACCGATGGCACCGCTTCAATAGCGGACACCGCCGTATCAAGACTTCGCGTTGTTGCTGAATCCGTAAGAATGATGACGGGCACATGGGAGCCGGCACTGGCATCCGGCTTTTGAATCAGTGATTCAATGCCAATGCCCTGCTCGCTCAAGCACTTGGTTATCGCCGCCATAACACCCGGTTTGTCCTCAGCGTTGAGGCGCAGATACCAAGAGGAGGCGACGTCCGCAATATCTGCGATGGTTGTCTTCTCGAGGGTAGCCACAGGTATGCCCATACCAGGCGAGGCTGGGATTTCTCCGCGTGCAAGTGACGCCGCAATTGATACCAAATCTCCGCAGACCGCGCTTGCCGTGGGTCGCGAGCCGGCACCGGGACCCACCAGCAGTAGCTCACCCACACCGGTAGCGTTAACCATGACCGCGTTGAGTACACCATCGACCTGAGCAATGGCTTTCCCTTCGGGGATCAATGTTGGGTGGACGCGCAACTGGAGCGCTTTATTGTCGCGCTTCGCTATTCCCAAATGCTTTATGCGATAGCCCAGTTCTCGCGCAAACTCGAGATCAGCAGGAGCAACACTGTCTACGCCTTGCTTGTACGGCGCATCCGAACTGATGGCCGAACCAAACGCCAACGATGCTAGCAACACGAGCTTCTGCGCCGCATCGGTTCCATCCACATCGAAGGTAGGATCCGCCTCTGCATAGCCTAGCTTTTGTGCCTCAGCGAGTACGTCATCGAAGGCACGTCCCTCCGACGCCATTGCGGTCAGTATGAAGTTACCCGTGCCATTGATAATACCCGCAACCGAGGTCACCTCATTTGCCGCAAGGCTCGTTTTCACTGTTTCGATAATTGGGATGCCACCTGCGACGGCAGCCTCATATTGCAACGAAACACCTTGCTGCTCCGCGAGTGAAAAAAGCTCTGCACCGTGGTCGGCAAGCAGTGCCTTGTTTGCGGTTACCACATGCTTTTGGTGCTGTAGGGCTTCAATGACAAGGTCCTTTGCGACCGTGGTGCCACCAATCAGCTCGATCAACACATCAACATTGGGGTCGCGCGCCACATCAAATACATCGCGAGAATCTGTCGCGCCACCGGTATCGACATCTGGCTTTGGTGTTCGGGTACCAACGTGCGTCACTACCAACTGAGCACCGGAGCGCGCGGTGATCGCTGAACCACCCTCGCTGAGCAGTGCTAAGACGCCTTGCCCCACTGTTCCAAGGCCGCAAAGGCCAACGCGTACTGTTCGGTCTGTCACTCTTGTCCCCAATCGCTGGGCAACCCAGCGCGTAAAACTTTTTTTATGCCTCGCAGCGCCTGCCGCGTTCGGTGCTCATTCTCGATAAGGCCAAACCGTACATAGCCCTCACCGTACTCGCCGAAGCCTATACCCGGTGAGACCGCCACTCCAGCACCCTTGAGGAGTAGCTTGCTAAACTCCAGAGAACCCATTTGATCAAAGGGCGCTGGAATTTTCGCCCACACGAACATAGTGGCTTTGGGCGGAGTCACTGCCCACCCTGCGCTGTTCAACCCGTCACAGAGCACGTCACGCCGATCTTGGTACATTTGTCGAACTTCCTTTACACAAGATTGATCGGACTCGAGCGCCGAGATTGCAGCCACCTGCACAGGCGTGAAGATGCCGTAGTCGAGATAGGATTTTATGCGTGTAAGCGCGGCGACCAGCTCTTTGTTTCCACAACAGAAACCGACTCGCCAGCCGGGCATGTTGTAGCTCTTTGACAACGTGAAAAACTCCACTGCCACATCGCGTGCACCGGGCACCTGAAGGATGCTGGGCGCCTTGTAACCGTCAAACACCAAGTCGGCGTAGGCGAGATCATGCACGACCCAAATTTTATGTTCTCTTGCCACAGCCACGACTTTTTCGAAGAAGTCGAGCTCCACACAGTCGCCCGTTGGGTTTGAAGGGAAGTTCAATACCAGCATTTTGGGACGTGGATACGTATTTCTAATGGCCTTATCCAGCTCCTCAAAAAAGTCACCGTCTTCGGTCATTGGTACGTGACGCAAGTCAGCGCCTGAGATCACAAATCCGTAGGGGTGGATTGGATAAGATGGGTTGGGCACCAAAATCGCGTCTCCCACACCCGTGGTGGCAAGTGCCAAGTGGGCAAGCCCTTCTTTTGAGCCCAAGGTAACGATTGCCTCGGTCTCTGGGTCTAAATCAACGTCGTAGCGCGATGCATACCAGTCACACATGGCCCTACGAAGACGCGGTATACCTTTCGACTGTGAATAACGGTGCGTATCACCACGCTCAACCGTCTCTTTTAATTTATCGACGATATGCTGAGGTGTTGGTTGGTCGGGGTTGCCCATACCAAAATCAATAATGTCTTCACCACGCGCACGCGCCTGCTGTTTCAATTCGCCAATAATATTGAACACATAGGGCGGCAAGCGCTCAATGCGTTGAAACTGCTGATTCATCTACTTCCCTTGAGCGTTTTCGCAGGCTATTTGACTTAATCGATACCCAGTAATGCTGCAATATCAGCTGCGGGTCGATAACCCGGTATCAGCTGGCCATCACTGGTTACGATAGCGGGCGTCCCTCGGACTCCTAATCGGTTACCCAATGCGTAATGCTCGGCAATGGGATTGCCATCGCATTCGTTTATTGGCATCTCAACGCCTGCTTTCAGAGACGTCAACGTCGACTCTCGATTGCGCGAGCACCAGGCTGTCGCCAGCTGGCGCGCACCGTCTGACTCCAGACCACCCCGAGGAAACGCGAGATAGCGCACTTCAACACCGCGGCGATTCAAGTCATCCATCTCCAGGTGAAGCTTACGGCAATAGCCACAAGTAATATCCGTGAAGACGTTGATATACCCCTTCGCTGGCTCGGCCGGTGAGAAGACAATCATGTCATCGATATCAAGAGCAGAAATGAGTTCGACGCGCTCGTTTGTTCGCCGCTGCTCTGTCCAGTTAGAGACACTGGTCTCAGAGACGGCGAGCAAATCGCCGTTAAGTAGCAAAAAGCGTCCATCGCGCGTTGCGTATAGAACAGGTCCTTGAGCAATCGCTATTTCGATTAAATCCTTTGACGGCGTCTCTTCAATACGATCGATGCTAATCGGACTGCCCACCATGGCCGATAGCCCTGCCTCTAACCGCGCACGGGGCTCACTAAATACGTCCTCATCCTGCGCTGAAACGGGAGTAACGAGGGCGCAGCACGAGACAATAATCGAAGTAACCGCTCGTAATCGCAAAGATGCCAACATGTTCTAACCCCTAGGGTGATGTTTTTCGTGAAGCGCTTGCATTCGACTGCGTGCCACATGGGTGTAAATCTGGGTCGTCGTTAAATCGCTGTGTCCCAGTAACATCTGGACAACGCGCAAATCGGCGCCGTGATTGATAAGGTGCGTGGCAAACGCATGCCGCAAAGTATGTGGAGACAAGCTGTCCTTAATACCCGCGCGCTGAGCGTAGAGTTTAATACGATACCAAAAGGTCTGGCGAGTCATTGCCACACCTCGATTTGATGGAAAAAGCACATCACTTTGTTTGGCTCCCAGTAAATCAAGCCGGGAAGACCGCATGTAATCCGTGAGGCTTTGAATTGCCGCCTCGCCCATGGGCACTAACCGCTCTTTGCCCCCCTTGCCCAGAACACGAACAACCCCCTGGTTAAGACTCAGTTGGGGGATGGTTAGCGAGACCAACTCTGAAACCCGCAAACCGCATGCGTAAAGCACCTCGAGCATGGCGGAATCACGGTGCTCCACTGCAACACCCACATCAGGCGCGTTTAGCAACGCCTCCACTTGTCCTTCGGAAAGCGACTTGGGTAGTGGTCTAGAGGGTTTGGGTCGATCCAAATGCTGGGTCGGATCCAAGGGCACCTCGCCCTCGCGAACGAGGAACTGATAGAAGCTTCGTAAACTAGATAAAAGACGAGAGATCGACCGGTGAGAGCTACCCGTCGCTAGACGGGCCCCAAGATAGGCCTGCACATCGGACTCATCCGCTTTCAGTGCGGTGCAGTTCTTGTGCTCTATAAGCCAACGATCCAAGCCCTCGACATCGCGTCTATAGGCTTGGCAGGTGTTATCACTGAGACCGCGCTCAAGCCAGAGGGCTGTCGTAAAACGCTCCAGCTCCGACTTGATAATGCAATGCAGCTTCCTAAAGCTAAAGCCTTAGCTTTAGGAGAGCTTTTCCTTGATGCGTGCTGCCTTACCAGAGAGCTCGCGCAAGTAGTAAAGCTTTGCCTGACGGACATCACCACGGCGCTTAACCGAAATTGAATCAACCAGCGGGCTATACGTTTGGAATGTGCGCTCAACACCCACGCCGTGAGAGATCTTGCGAACAGTGAAAGCAGAGTTCACGCCACGATTGCGCTTACCAATGCAAACACCCTCGAAGGCCTGAAGGCGCTCACGGTTGCCTTCCTTTACCTTTACCTGAACAACAACAGTATCGCCTGGCGCAAAGGCAGGGACTTCTTTCGACATTTGCTCCGCGTCGAGCTCGGCAATAATTTTGTTGGCACTCATGGCTTTCTCCTCAGTCGGCCGCTTTTTTCAAGCAACCCCGTTTCAATCTCGTATCGAGCGTCCCCGCTCGCGTTCCTGTAACCAGATAATCAGTTTTGGGCGTCTAAATCCCAACGCGAGAGCAGAGCCCTCTGGTCATCTGTCAAATCAGCCCAATCTAATAAATCTGGCCGACGGTCGAGAGTCCTCTTTAGGGCCTGCGCAGCTCGCCAATCGGCGATGCGAGCATGGTCTCCACTGAGCAGCACCTCAGGCACCGCTCGACCCTCAAAAATCTCAGGGCGCGTATAGTGAGGACAGTCGAGCAATCCGTCAACAAAAGAGTCCTGTTCTGCGGACATTTCGTCGCCTAAAACACCCGGAATGCGACGAATTAACGAATCCATTACCAACATGGCGGGCATTTCACCCCCACTGACCACCATATCGCCGACCGACAACTCAAGATCAACTTCGCTCTCGAGGAATCGCTCATCGAATCCTTCATACCGACCAGCGACAAAAATGATCGCCTCATGCGCCACTAAACGAGAGATCATAGTCTCATCAACAGCAACACCTTGTGGACTCATCGCGATGACTAATGCGTCTTCACCCAGTAAGGCTTTTGCCTTTTTCACCGACTGACTCAGTATTGGCGCTTTCATGACCATTCCGGGCCCACCACCGTACGGACGATCGTCAACAGTACCGTGCTTATCGGTTGCGAATTCGCGTGGGTCGATGGCTTCTACCGTGTAGAGCTCATCGCGTGCAGCACGGCCTGTCACTCCCCACTCGGTTAGTCCGGAAAGCATCTCAGGAAAAATGCTGATAAAAGCCAGTTTACGAAGTGTGACCGATTGATCAGTCATCGGGATGCCAATTGACGTCAATAATCGCATTAGCGAGATCAACGCTTACGACAACGTCGTCTTCGATGTAGGGAATCAGACGCTCGCGGTCGTCGATACTGGTCTCAGAGGCGCGCACCACGAGCACATCGTTCGCACCTGTTTCTAAAAGGTAATTGACCGTACCCAAGTCGAGAGCGTTGCCTTCCTCATCCTGCGCCCTGACAGTGCAGCCCACTAGGTCATCCCAGTAGAACTCTCCATCATCAAGTGCGGGTAAGGCCGACTTAGGCACCATGATGTCGTGACCGCGCAGTAGCTCCGCCGCGTTCCGATCCTCTACCCCCTCTAACGATGCTATGTAACCCTTTCCCTGTGCACGAACGTTGAGCACACGGATAGGACGACGCGACTGCTGCCGTGAGTCAATCAAAAATTGGGGATTGAGAGAGGTTAGCGAGGCTGGGTTCTCAAGATTAACTTTGAGTTTCACCCAGCCCTTGATGCCGTATACGCCTACAATTTTGGCGGCGGCGATGTCAGGGTTTGTGGCGTCAGAGTGCGCCACAGACAACCGATTAAGCTGCTGCGGCTGCTTGGCTCGCCGCTTCTTTGACTAGGCTAGCAACGCGAGGTGACAACTGTGCACCCTTTGCTACCCATGCATCAATACGATCGGTATCAATACGCAGACGCTCTTCCTGACCACGTGCGATGGGGTTGAAGAAACCTACGCGCTCAATGAAACGACCGTCACGTGAGTTACGGCTATCGGTAACTGTCACGTGATAAAAAGGACGCTTCTTTGCGCCGCCGCGTGAAAGACGAATTGTGACCATTGCTTTGTCCTAAACGTTAACCCTCAGGATTTTCCCGAGGCAAAATTTGAGGTCGCGAAGAGTACAGGAAGTCTCCCTGTGTTTAAAGTCCCACCGACAAGAATAATTACCGACGCGGGAAGCCCGGTGGCATGCCACCGCCGGGAGGCATACCGCCACCGCCCCCCATCATGCCGCCCATGCCACGCATCATTCGCTGCATGCCACCGCCTTTCATCTTTTTCATCATCTTCTGCATCTGCTTATGCTGCTTCAGAAGTCGATTTAAATCGGGGACAGCTGTACCCGAACCTGCGGTAATGCGACGCTTGCGCGATGGGTTAATGAGATCAGGGTTTTTGCGTTCCTTGGGCGTCATGGAATTGATCATGGCTTCCATGCGGTCGAACTGTTTTGTATCCAGCTGGGCTTGAGCCGCCTGCGCCATACCACCCATGCCAGGCATCTTATCGAGCATGGCACCGATGCCACCCATGTTTTTCATCTGTTGCAGCTGATCGCGGAAATCTTCGAGATCGAAGCGCCCGCCTTTCTCTACCTTCTTGGCAAGCTTCTGCGCCTTCTTTTTGTCGACCTTGCGCTCAGCGTCTTCGATAAGCGATAACAGATCGCCCATGCCAAGAATGCGCGACGCGAGTCGGTCAGGGAAGAACGGCTCGAGGGCCTCGGTTTTCTCACCAACACCCATGAACTTAATCGGCTTACCAGTGACCTGACGGACAGAGAGCGCAGCACCACCGCGGGTATCCGCGTCTACCTTGGTCAGAATGACGCCGGTGAGCGCAAGCGCGCGATTGAAGGCTGTTGCGGTGTGAACCGCGTCTTGACCGGTCATTGCGTCGATGACAAAGAGCGTTTCAACGGGGTTGATGGCTTTGTGGAGATCCGAGATCTCTTCCATCATTTCGTTGTCAATTGCGAGGCGTCCCGCGGTATCCACCAATAGAACGTCGCTAAAAGCAGTCTTCGCATTTTTCAGAGCGCGATTAACGATATCGACAGGCCGCTCATCCACCGAGGAAGGCTCGAACCGCGCGCCAACCTCTTCCGAGAGCGTCTCGAGTTGCTTGATAGCGGCAGGTCGATATACATCAGCACTGACAACCGTAACTTTCTTCTTCTCACGCTCCATGAGATAGCGCGCGAGTTTTGCAACAGACGTGGTTTTACCCGCACCCTGAAGACCGGCAACCATGACAACCGCGGGCGGCTGCGCAGCCAAATTTAGCTCTTCATTAGCCTCACCCATGACGCTCTGGAGTTCGGCTTGAACGATTTTCAGGAAGACCTGACCGGGTGTGAGGCTCGACGTAACCTCTGTACCAACCGCGCGCTCTTTGACGCGATCAGTAAATTCTTTGACGACTGATAGCGCGACATCGGCCTCCAACAGCGCCATACGTACTTCGCGCAACGTATCCTTGATGTTGTCTTCAGTGAGGCGTGACTTGCCCGCCATTGCTCTCAAACTGGCGGATAAACGTTCGCTTAAGCTTTCAAACATGTTCTTTCCTGTGTCGATTTACAGTGCCGCAGGCGCTGGAAGCGCGTAGTATACGCTGACGATAGAAAAATAATCAGGGGAGTTCTGCGATAACCATGGCAGGATTTGCGACCAATGAAGTGCTTGCAGTGGCAGCGACCTTAGCGGCTGCGCTTTATCTCTACACAGCGGTGCAACAGCTTTTGAGACTTGAGCGACGCGAGGAAAATCTCCCTCGCGCCATATTGATTCCTGCCGTTGTGGCGCTTCTACTCCATGGCTTCGTGATCTTCGACAGCTCCGCGACGGTTGGGGGTAATTTTGGCTTCTACCGCGTGGCCTCGCTGACATTCTGGCTGATGGGCGTCCTCAGCCTACTCATTCTCGCCGTCCGACCGCTGCAAACCCTGTTGATGGCTATTTTCCCCCTGGCAGCGATAGCGATATTGGTAGCTACGCTGACGCCAGAGACCGCGAGACCGATGACCGATACCCCGCGTGGCTTACTGCTCCATATCTCAACATCGATTATCGGCTACGCGCTACTAGGATTGGCAACGCTACAGGGCTTATTGGTACTGCAGCAAAGCCGATTACTCAGGCAACACAAGACTCGTGGCCTGATTCGCCTCCTGCCTCCGCTCGATCGTACCGAGCAGGTCATGCACGAACTCATTGCCATGGGCACACTGGTCATGGCGGTGTCTATCGTCGCGGGCTTCTACTACGTCGACGATTTATTTGCACAACACCTCATCCATAAAACGGTACTCACCATAATTGCGTGGGTTCTGTTCGCAGTCGTCTCCGTGCGGCACATCCGCTACGGCTGGCGAGTCAATACGGCGGTGATGCTTTGCTGCAGCGGGTTTGCACTTCTGACGATAGGGTTCTATGGCTCGAAACTTGTCCTCGAGCTGGTTCTCACCTAATTGAAATCTGGGGTTGCGAGCGCGCGCGTTTTTCTCAACAATTACGGTTCATTTTGACGTTTGCGCATAAAGTTTGAACGACGCCCCGCTGGGACTCCTCTTTGCCATTCTGGCAGCACTCATACTCTTATCCGGATTTTTTTCGAGCTCAGAAACTGGAATGATGGCGCTCAACCGTTACCGGTTGAAACACCTCCAGCAGCAGGGGCATAAAGGCGCGCTGCGCGCAGGAAAGCTGCTCGCCCGGCCGGATCGTCTCATCGGGCTGATTCTGATCGGAAACAACCTCGTCAACATTCTCGCGTCCTCCATAGCAACAGTTGTTGCTATTCAACTTTACGGAGATGCGGGCATTGCCATCGCCACCATTTTATTGACGATCGTGATTTTGATCTTTGCCGAAATCACACCCAAAACGATTGCGGCTATTCACCCCGAAAAAGTTGCGTTCCCGGCGAGCATCATTCTGCTGCCACTGATGAAATTGGCGATGCCCCTGGTTTGGTCGATCAATGCCATCACCAATGGACTCCTATCGCTTCTTGGCTTCAAGGCAGACGCGACGAGCGAGGACGCACTTACTCAAGAAGAACTCCGAACGATTGTGAGCGAATCGGGCGGCCTGATTCCTCGACGTCACCGGAATATGTTGGTCAATATTCTCGACCTTGAGCAGGTGTCAGTTAATGACATCATGGTTCCCAGGAATGAGATCTACGGTATCGATCTCGAAGATGACGACGCAACCATTCTCAGTCGACTGAAATCCAGCACGCATACACTGGTGCCCGTCTTCCGGGGCGATATCAACAAAATCGAGGGCATTCTCCACTTACGGAATCTTGGCAAATGCCTAGAGGGTGAAGGTCTGAACCGAACATCGCTTCTGCGCGAACTCCAAGAGCCCTACTTCACACCCGAGAATACCGCGCTTCATATCCAACTTCGCCACTTTCAGCAGCGCAAGCTACGCTTGGGCATGATCGTCGATGAATACGGCGACATCATGGGCCTCGTTGCGCTTGAGGATATTCTCGAGGAAATCGTGGGTAACTTTACTTCCAATCTCGTTGAGGATCAGGAAGAAATAGCAACTATGGCCGACGGTGGCGCTTCATGCACAGGTAGCATTCCTATCAGAGACATCAATCGGCAATTTGGCTGGTCACTGCCAACTGATGGGCCCAAAACAATCAGTGGCCTCGCCCTTGAGGCACTAGAGGCGTTCCCAGTGGGCCAAGCGTCTGTGCGTATTGGCGACTATCAACTCGATATCGAGTGCATCGAAGGGAATGCGATTACGCAGGTTCGTGTCACGCCACTGGCGACGCTAGAAGCAAAGGAAGCGTGAGGCACAACCTTGTGTAGCGTTATCAGATGATGGCTCTGGATTCGCTCCAAATCACTAGAAGAGCGTAAATCCCGACTCTTTGCGGCGTCGTTCGCTGGCCTCAAGGATCTCTCGCTTGCGCACATCGTTAGCGGTGAACCAATCAACGATTTCGTCACCCGTGCGAAAGCACCCCTCGCAGACGTCGTTTTGATCGAGTGCGCAGATGGAAATACAGGGTGATTGAGGTGCTTCAGACATGAGGATCGCCCGCCTCCTGGGCAGCGTAAAAGGTATCAGCAAATTCATCGAGGGTTCCCGCCTCGATGGCATCACGAATGCCCTGCATGTGAGTTTGGTAGTACGTGAGGTTGTGGATAGTGCACAACTGAGAGCCCAAAATCTCGTTACAACGATCGAGATGGTGCAAATAAGCGCGACTAAAGTTTGAACAGGTATAGCAGTGGCAGTTGTCGTCCAACGGCCGCGTACTGCTCTTGTGTCGTGCGTTGCGCAACTTGATAACACCATGGCTCGTAAACAGGTGACCGTTACGGGCGTTGCGTGTCGGCATGACGCAGTCGAACATGTCCACGCCACGACGTACGGCCTCGAGTAAATCAGCGGGCGTACCCACGCCCATCAAATATCGCGGCTTCTCGTCCGGCAATTGATGTGCGACATCATCGAGCACCTGAATCATCTCTTCCTTGGGCTCTCCAACAGACAAACCGCCAAGGGCGTAACCATCAAAGCCAATATCAACCAGCCCTGCTAGGGACTCCTCGCGTAAATGCTTGTACATACCGCCTTGAACAATGCCAAATAGCGCTGACGGATTATCGCCATGAGCATCCTTACTGCGTTGCGCCCAGCGTAGCGAGAGCTCCATCGATCGCCGTGCCTCATCCTCAGTCGCAGGATACGGCGTGCACTCGTCAAAGATCATGACAATGTCGCTGCCCAAGTCGCGCTGAATCTGCATCGAGATTTCAGGATTAAGAAATACCTTGTCGCCATTAACGGGCGATTTAAAGGTGACACCCTCCTCTTCGATTTTTCGCACATCACCCAAACTAAAGACCTGGAAGCCGCCCGAATCCGTGAGAATCGGACCTTTCCATCCCATGAAATCATGGAGATCACCGTGCATCGAAATGATATCGGTACCGGGTCGTAGCCAAAGGTGAAAGGTATTGCCAAGCAGAATGTGTGCACCTGTCGCGCGTACGTCCTCGGGTGTCATACCCTTGACCGTTCCATAAGTGCCAACAGGCATAAATGCAGGCGTCTGAACTTCACCGCGCTCGAAAGTCATCGTTCCGCGTCGAGCGAGACCGTCTTTAGTTGAAACCGAAAACTTCACTCTCGACCCTCAAGATTTGCGGGTGATGAACATGGCATCACCGTAACTGAAAAAACGATATTCCTTACGCACGGCTTCGTCATAAGCGGCCATAGTCTCTTCATAGCCGGCAAATGCTGACACCAGCATGATGAGCGTGCTTTCTGGTAAGTGGAAATTCGTCACCATTGCATCGACAACGTTAAATTCGCAGCCAGGGTAGAGAAAGATATCACTGTCGCCCTCGAAGACCTGGGGGCAGCGCTCTGACTCGAGTCCAGCAGCTGCGGCACTTTCGAGTGACCTCACCGAGGTGGTACCCACTGCGACCACCCGGCCGCCCCGCTCGCGACACGCACGAATGGCGTCAACACAGGTCTGATCAACCTCGATCCATTCGCTGTGCATTTTGTGATGGGTAATATCGTCAACGCGCACAGGTTGAAACGTGCCTGCACCCACGTGCAGCGTAACAAATGCCGTCTCCACACCCATCCGCCTGAGGCGAGACAAGAGAACTTCGTCAAAATGCAGTCCGGCGGTAGGTGCTGCAACAGCGCCCTCGCGCTTTGCATAAACCGTTTGGTAGCGCTCGCGATCTTCAGCGGTATCAGCACGGTCGATGTAAGGTGGCAGCGGCATGTGACCAAACAACCGCATCATTTGCGACACCGTACCGGTCTCTGCCTCTAACTCGAACAAAGCGCCATCGCGACCACGGACTCGCAAAGTGAAATCTGAAATATCCGAGTCCTGATCTGCAGTGACAAAAATCAGCGAACCCTCTTTCGGACTTTTGCTCGCTCTGACATGCGCCAGCACAGAACCATCACCGCGCAAACGCTCGATGAGAATCTCGACGCGCCCCCCGGTTTGTTTTTGACCGTAGAGCCTTGCAGGGATTACCCGCGTGTTGTTGAACACAAGCAGGTCATTGGGCGTTAACAGGGATTCAATATCTAAAAACTGGCGATGATCGAGATTACCCGTGGGAGCATCGAGAACAAGAAGACGCGAGCTCGTTCGCTCCTCGAGAGGTGACTGAGCAATCAAGTGCTCAGGAAGGTCAAAGTGGAAGTCAGCGGTCTTCATGGTTTTCGATGGTCTGTCACGCATTCATAAAAAAGCCGGCATACGCCGGCTTTAAATTCTTAACACGGCGACAATCAGTCTTCGCTTGACTCTTCATCCGCTGGCGCTTCGTCAGCTGCAGGTGCTTCCTCTTCAGCAGCAGGCTCTTCTGCAGGTGCTTCCTCTTCAGCAGCAGGTTCTTCTGCAGGTGCTTCCTCTTCCGCCGCAGGTTCTTCCTCTTCCGTAGCAGGCTCTTCTGCAGGCGCCTCCTCTTCGACAGCTTCTTCTGCTGGCGCCTCTTCAGCCGCTGCCTCTTCGGCAACCACCTCTTCTTCAGTCTCTACAACCTCGGGTTCAGGTGTAGGTGGCGCTGCAACAGTGACCAGCTCCTCCGCAATCAGAATGTTTACTTTCTCTTCGCCGTTTACTGGCTTGCCAGCGGCGTTTTGAACCGCGTAACGGTTATCACCACGCAAGAAAATTTTGTAGTCAGCGGTCTTACGGACAAGCTTCATCGCCATGTCTTTTCTCCCTCAAGATACTCAGCAACAGCACAAAGCGATGGGCTCTGCGCCAAATTGCGGCGTAGTATACGCACAACTCAGAATTATAGCGATGCTTAGATTGCTGATTCAGTGCGACCTGATATACTCCGCCGCCTGCAGTAAGCCGCACATGCCAGAGTGGTGAAATTGGTAGACACAGGGGATTCAAAATCCCCCGCCCTTAAAAGCGTGCCGGTTCGAGTCCGGCCTCTGGTACCAACCTTTTTTAGCAATTCCTTTATCGACGCCGCGTAGCAAATTGCGTGTTTTAACGTTAGCGTAATGACTTCCTTAACTTGGAAGGCATAGCGACATGTTCTCGGAAATTTGCAACTCGATTGCTTCCCAACTGACAGCCAACAGACACACGGTCTCTATCGCAGAGTCGTCCACTGGCGGCCTGATTGCCGCGAACCTATTATCGGTTTCTGGTGCGTCGAGCTACTTCAAAGGTGGCAGCGTTATTTACACGCGGGAATCCCGACACGCCTTCCTAGATCTTGATTTAAGAAAGGTAAAAGCACTCAAGCCTCTCACCGAGCCCATGGCGGCTGAGTTCGCCCACGCTGCACGCTTAAAATTGGATGCAACCTGGGGTATTGCGGAGCTTGGTGCCGCAGGACCTACGGGCACTCCCTACGGCCATGCAGCTGGAACAAGTGTCATCGGCATCAGCGGGCCGGTAAACGCTACGCTGACGGTGGAAACGTCAATAGCGGAGCGCGAGGAGAATATGCATCGGTTCACAGAAGCGGCACTCGAGCTTTTTAATCTGACCTTACTGAAGTTTTTGGAGAATGAGCCCTAGCCTTCAGGAGAAAACAACTTAGGCTGCTGGATTGCCGTTACACAGTCGCAGTTGGTACTCATTCTGCTCGTCACCCTCATCTTGTGATATCAACTCTGTTCCCGAGTGATTCAAGCACGCAATCATTGCCTTGCGAGCGGCGCCAAGGTCTGAGTCCGGAAGACCGGCCGTTGCTTCGTCGAGCGCAAGCCCCCAGCCAAGGCCACTATCAATGATTCGAAGATAGAGGCAGTCAAAACCCTCAACCTCTTCAGTCCAGAGCGAGACCTCAATACGCCCATCATCGGTCGTCTCAGCAGACACGCTGATGGCCGCTACCAGGGCGGTTTGGACACTATAGCTATAACCAAGAATTGTCTCTGGCAACTCATCCGAATTCAAAAACTTGGCATCAACCGGCGTATCTATGGTCGATACCTCCAGCACCATTTGCCCCAGAGATGCGAGCTGCTTCAGATCGATCTTTTCGATAGCAGGCCGCTGGTTAACCGACGTCGGAGGACTCTCCAACCTCAAGGTGTTGAGACTCAAAGTTGCCTGCATGAACTCGCTGATCGCGATATCAAAATATCGACGTTCGCTCTCAGGAATATCACCATCACGCATTGCAAAAGCAAACTGACTCATCCTTTCGAGCTGACGGCTCAACACGTCATGGATCGATGAATTGACGGAGTCCTTCACAAGCAGCGAGTCAGCAAACGATCTCAAAGTATCAGTGCTGGTTGCGCGGTAGCGCATGTAAGCCGCGGTAGTGATCAGGAGAAAAAGCGCCAATACCAAAGGAATCGCCGTTCTCCACTGCGATGCCGACTCGGAAACAGGCATCTTCAGTGCGTTATATGCATCATTAGGCTGATAGACGCTGTAGGTCATCGCTCTTGAAACTTCAGTATCGAAGGCCGTTTCGTAACTTAAGCCTCGATCAAGGTCGACTCCCTCGCAATCAAGCACACCGATCGAAACATCCCAAACCAGCTGGCAATTTCCAGTCCGGGCATCCACGTTGACGATGCGCATCGGGGTCGTGCCGCCCACCATCTGCTGACCAATCAAATCGATACTCTTGTGGGTATCAGCAATCCCGACACGATGGACCATAAACCAGCGTGATAAACCCGTGTCGTCCTCAAAGATCAATCTTGTGCTGATCAGCACGGGTTGCGGTGACGTTATTTTGAGTAATGCGCTTTCCTCGACCTGATAGATCTCGTTGCTACTCGCAAAGAGCTCAACTGCCGCGAGGTCAACGTGATCGAATAAGGGTGTATTTGCTACGGATACCCCTTCTATCGCCGCTTTGCTTGGGTAGCGACCTCTGAGCAACAGCTGCCCGTCTGGGGTTTCTTGTACTAAGTAGGTCTCAAAAAAATCGTAGCGAGAATTCCTAAGTGCGAACCCAATACTCGAAAACGCATCTTTTAAGATCTCCGCCCGCGCTTCATCCGTATCGACCTCGTTGAGTTCTGAGAGACTGTAAAGTGCGAGTTGCGTTGCGCTTTGTACGTCTCGCGCCAAAAGATCACGCATACCCTCTCGCCGAGACGCGTCCTTCTGAAATGTAGCTTCGTATTGCTGCGTAATGATCGCTCGAGAATCTGTGAGGCGAGAGGTGATATCCCACATCAACAACCCCAACAGCACTATCAGTGCAGTAATGTATAAGCGACCAGTGGCTGTGAACGTGCTCATGCCCTAGATTCCATCACTCAAAGCGGGGTCTTCACAATTCACACTAGGCCTTTCACTTCGCGAAATCAATGCTCCACAAGGAGTATGCACTCATACCGACCGCTTCACTCAGTTCAGTTAAGTACAACCCAGCCATCCAGTATTTGCGTCTGCCCATACCGATGAGATATTTCCTAAAAAACCCCAAGTTTTGAAATCCCAAGGTGCTGTTAATAGACAGCCAGCCCGATGCTACTAGCGATTGGGTTAAAGTAAGTTGCGAGCAATAACAACCGATGAAAGACCAATCCACAGCGTATTAAAAGCCACCATTGTCGGCAGCAATTTTCGCTCCGAGACCCAAATCAGTAGCGCTGATGTTAGTAGCGTAACCACGTGCAATTGCCAGATTTCCCGCTGCCACACTAAGCCCGGAATAATCACCGCCGCCTTTGCGACCCAAGCGACTGCCTCAACTACGTTGTAGTTAACCCAATAGCCATCTTCGAACCACATACGGTAACTTTTCAGGATGTTGTCGAACCCAACATGGGCGTACACGAGCACTGTTAACGTGAGGAATAAAAACAGCGCAAGAGCTATCTCAGTCATGAGCATGTCCAAGGATTGGCGTAGGGGTCGTAATGGTAGACTGGACACCTCAATGAGATGGTTACTGCCTATACTTCGTCCTTGTTTCCTGTGCCTGAATACCGATTTACACTCGTCACTATGGCGCAGGGCGGCATTGCCCCTGAAGAAACATCACACCTCACTACAACCGAGAACACTTCAATGACCGACGTGAATGTTGTTTTAAAACGCTTTGATAACCCTGACGAACTTCGTGAATTCGAAAAGGGAAAGTTTGAATTGGTAACCCTCGGCGGAATGACTATCGGAAGAGCAACCTATCAACCAGGCTGGAAGTGGTCAGAGGACGTTGGCTCCGCCATGAACGAGGCCTACTGCCATGTTGAACATGTCGGGATGGTGGTCTCAGGCTCGGCTACAGCAGCCATGGCAAATGGTGAGATCGTCGAGATGACGCCCGGCGATCTGTTCTATGTACCACCCTCGCCCCATGACAGCTGGGTGATCGGTAACGAGCCCTACGTCTCATTGCACTTTATGGGTGCTGCTGGGTATGCGAAAAAAGGTACACAAGACTGCGATACGTCAGGCTAAGAACCGACAGGTAGAAGACTGATCAGTGTCCTCAACGCTTTTTTAAACGGGCTCGCCAAGGAAAAATCATTAATCGATCTGACGAATAACGAATTCCTGCTAGCACCAATACCCAAACCAGAAAAATCCAATGTGTGTCAGAGATAAGGTCCAAAGACCATCGCCATGCGACCGTTGAGTTTGCACCCAATGTCGACTGCAGCGCGACGAAACCCAGGGGGATAAACTTCAGAACACCTGCGAGCCCTAATAAGAAATTAGCCCACGCGAGGCTGAAAATAATCCGATCACGTGCCGTCATCCACTGCCTCCTGTGTCGCTCACGTTAGACAACTCATGTGTTCGTTCCCGCCTTAACGCAGATCTCATCGAAAATGTCAGTTCGTCAATGTAGAAACTTGACTCCAATAGGCGAGCACCTCAAGGTAACAGCGCTCTGGAAGTAAAGACAAATAACAAAACAGCTATCGACATCGGGTATGGAAGACAAAAAAGCAAAGCGTCCGCAGGGACTCTCACTTGGACTAGGACTGGTGTTCGGTGCTGTTATGTACGTGCTCACCCGAGAGGTTTTCTGGATACCTGTGGGCATTGCCTTGGGTGCCGCAAGAGAAATGCGGGCACAAAAGTAAATCGCACGCTACAACTTTTTGCTCGTCTAACTTGATCATGTGTCGGTAAACGCCGATCAAGGCTAGCTACACACAAAAAGATAAGGATTCATACATGGACGCGCTGGCTGCAGCTATCGAAAGTTTTTTATCTCCGCTCGCTGCAGCGTTATCAAAGGTAGTGTTCTTTTCGGTCAGCCTTTTCGGAGTCAGCGTTCCTCTTGTAGTTGCATGGCTAGCTGCCGGCGCCCTCTTCTTCACGGTGTACCTTGGCTTCGTCAATATCCGTGGCTTTTGGTTAGCCGTAAGGCACGTCCGAGGCGACTTCGCGGACCCAAAAGCGAAAGGTGAAATCAGCCATTTCCGAGCGCTAGCAACGGCAGTATCCGGCACGGTCGGTGTTGGCAATATTGGCGGTGTCGCCATCGCAATAAGTATCGGCGGTGCAGGCGCGGCTTTCTGGCTGTTTGTCGCTGGGTTCTTGTCGATGTCGACAAAAGCCATCGAGTGCACGCTTGGCGTCAAATATCGACGCATAACCGAAGAGGGCCGTGTACTAGGTGGCCCCATGTTCTATTTGGACTCCTACTTCAGCGACCGAAAGATGCCCAAGATCGGACGATCAATGGGAATGTTTTATGCAGCAGCACTTGTCATCGGATGTCTCGGTACGGGCAACATGTTTCAATCAAACCAGGCCTACTCGCAAATGGTGGTTGTAACAGGTGGGAGCGAGGGCTTTATCGGCGCAAATCCGATGATCTTCGGCTTCATTCTCGCTGCGATTGTTGGTGCTGTGGTCATTGGCGGTGTTAAGTCCATTGCGCGAGTAGCAGGGGTTATCGTTCCTGTCATGGCGAGCGTTTACATTATTGGCTGCCTCTACGTGATCAGCATGAGCTGGGAGCACATCCCTTTTGCCATCCAATCTACTGTCGCAAACGCCTTCGGTCTCGATGCAATGGCCGGCGGTGGTATTGGGGCCATGATCTACGGCTTCCAGCGCGCCATTTTTTCCAACGAAGCAGGCCTTGGTACGGCGTCGATTGCACACTCAGCGGTGCAGACTGACAAGCCCGCTTCAGAGGGCTTGGTGGCCTTGTTAGAGCCATTCATCGATACCGTGGTGGTGCTCACTTTAAGCTCTCTCGTCATACTTACCACAGCGATTCCAAACGGGATGATGGGTGGCGAGCTTGCAGGTATCGAGCTTACTTCTGCAGCGTTCTCTCACCACATCGCTTGGTCGCCATACCTAATCGCCTTCGCCGCTGTCCTCTTTGCCTTCTCAACGGCCCTAGCCTGGTCCTACTACGGACTCACTGCATGGAATTATTTGGTCGGGGTGGGTCGCAAACGGACCTTATTCTTCCAATTACTTTTCTTGGCGTGTCTGGTACTCGGCTGCATCCTTGAGTTGCGTGCTGTGCTCGATTTCTCGGACGCGATGGTTTTCGTAGTCGCGGTACCGAACCTTATTGCGCTCTATTTATTTGCGCCAATGGTTAAGCGGGAGCTCAACGACTACCTCGCTGCACACAAGTCGTAAACCGCGGACCACTTTGGTTTCCAAAAGCATAAGGCGTTTCAGGATCGCTCGCCGGCAGTTAGCCCATATTTGGACCGAAGACGCCCAATAAAGACGCCAACCCCACAGCGTCTGTTTAGTAAGGCTTGTCGCCCTCACTCACAACCCGGTGCAAGGCGCGACGCGCAGGCAAGAAGTCGTTTACCGGTTTATGCTGCGTGCTTCGGTTATCCCACAAGACAAGACTATCGACTGCCCAATTGAATCGACAGGTGTATTCAGGTAGCACGGCGTGCTGGTACAGAAAACTAAGAACTTCAGCAGACTCGAGCGGCGAGACGCCCTCAATATGCGAGGTAAATAGTGCGTTTACAAAAATCACTTTCTTCCCGGTCTCAGGATGGGTCTGAATGACTTTATGACGAACGGGTGGATTGTCTGCCAGCGCGCCAGCCAGTCGTTCACGACCACCGGGCTCAGCAAGACTTTCTTTAAAACCTTGCGAAAAATCATGTACGGCCACAAGAGGCTCTAAGTAGCGTTTCATACCCTCGGATAAACCGTCGTAAGCCGAGGTCATGCTGGCGAATAGCGTATCGCCACCTACTTGAGGGATGGTGACTCCTTTCAAAACAGTAACCGAGGGTGGATGCTGACGGAACGTCATATCCGAGTGCCAGACTTCAATTTTTGAGGGATTCTCGGGTGTGCTCTCGAGCAGCATCACCTCGGGAATGTTATCTACGGTGCCGTAAGCGGGATGTGTTTGAAGCGGACCAAACAGCGCCGCAACATCGCGCTGTTCACTGGGTTTGAGTTGTTGATCACGAAAAAACAGCACCTCGTGCTCGTTCAAAAGCGCTCGAATTTTGTGCCCCTCGCCACTAGCTAGCGCAGCACTCACATTAAAGCCCGTTACCTCTGCGCCCAATGCGCCGGCCACTCGCGATAGTTCCATGTCTTCCCCCAACGCCTCTGGTGCTGCTGGGACGCTTTAAATCATCCTCAGCCGGCTAGAACCGTTAAATACTCTTCGTCTTCAATCGGCGCGAGGTTATCAGCAGACTTGCGAGAAGCGCCATCCTCCAAAACGGTTAAAAGTTGGCTCGAAACGAGGCCTCAGACCAAGTCCATGGCGTAGGGCTTAAGCACCTCTAGCGGGATAGCCCTCAACGTGACAATGTTAGTTGATCGCAGGAAAAGTTTGGGGGCCTTACCCGCCTGGTGCGCCTGCTCCCACCTGAGTGCACACAAGCACCACTTATTACCCTCAACTAACCCGGGAAATCCAAACTCGGGACGGGGGGTACTCAAGTCATTACCCACAGACGCTGAAAATTCGAGAAACTCCTCGGTCATCAAGGCACACACAGTGTGGGTCCCTAAATCATTGGGGCCAGTGTTGCAGTGACCGTCTCGGTAAAAACCTGTCAGCGGGTCCTCACAGCAGAGCTCGATAGGCTCTCCAAAAACATTCTGCTGTGACTTAGGCATGCGTTCAGCCTTCATTGGCAAGACTCCTATAAGCCTCTCTAAATTGACTGGAGGTAGGCGAAATATTGCTAGTCCTCCCTATTTAAATTGTCACGAAGATCTCTGTTAGTTCAACGGGCGGCTCGTTAATGAGCAAGAAACCTTCTCGGTCACCCCTGTATATAAGATGTCCACGCCCATAAAATTCTTATACCGACTGCGAGCACAAGCAGACCCGTAAGCTGAGCAACCCGCTGATGCGCTACGCCCTCGATTACAAAGCGGGCACCGATGACACCACCCAAAACGACTGCAGCAAATAATGGCAGCCCGTAGGTCAGTTGCATAATAGCTTGATCGACGCCTGTTTTGAGAAGCTGACCGGCTAGCCCACTGATAGAATTAATCAAGATGAAGAAACTGCAAAGCGCAGCAATGGTCTTACTCGACGCCCAGCGCAAATGATGCAGGATTGGTGCGAGAAAGATTCCCCCACCAATGCCGACCATACCTGACAGCAACCCAAGGCTTCCGCCAACACATGTTGCAAGGGCCCACGATCTTTCAGCAACTACAGAACCGTCAGGCGCCCGCCGGACACACAAGCTGACGCCGGCAAGCGAAAGGCTCAAGCCCAAAAGTAAGAAATAGATACTAGCGTCTATAGGAACAATGCCACCTAAAAACGCCATCGGCACTGATGATAGAAAAAAGGGAACCGCCATCCGCCAATCAAAATCCCGGCGACTGACCGCAAAGTAGCTACCCAGAGTCACCACAAGGATGTTGCAGGGCAACGCCACCAACGGTATCAGCTCCGCCGGCTGATCGCTGAGCGCTAGCAGCGCTATATAGGTCGAACCACCACCAAAGCCAACGGCGGAGTAAATAGCAGCGACAAAGAAAAAAACGACGGGGAGCATGCGCGAATCATCACACAGATTGTCACAAGTCGACCATATGAACGCTATCTGCGTGACAAAAAATTATCACCTTGTAGAGGCCAATACGGTTGGATTTCGGCGGAGGCCGTTACGCAGCCATTCGATCAGCGAGTGGACGAAAACGAAGTCTTACCGTTGAGGGAGACACTGTTGATACCTGCCTAATCAGCTAGCTACTTAATTCTCCGTAGGTCCCTCCATCCAGATTACTTAGCCATATTGCTTGGTAGGGTGCCATTGGTAGGTCAACGAGTTCCATTGGATGAGCCTTTCCCGTAATTAAATCGACCCAAACATCACCACCAATCAGATTAAGCGTGCTGAGTGGAACCGACGTACCATCGCCGCTGATATTGTAGAGACAAAAGATACTCTGACGCCGATCCTGGCTCTGGCGCCAGAAAGCGAAAATTGCGCGCCCACAGTTAAGGGTAAATTGCGTCGCGTTTGGATGAAAAGCGGGCTGGCTGCGACGAATCTTGACGAGCGATTTGATTTGATCAAGACACTGGCTGTGTGTGCTATCAGGGTCCTCTAACTCTGTGCTTAATAGATCGAGATCCCATTGATGGCGGTTGATCGCCCGGTTGTGACCTGTGTGGAGGACACGCTGCTCATCGTTGCGTGTCCCAAGAAAGCTGTGAAGGTAGATAGCCGGAACACCCTCTAATCCCAATAAGATTGCGTGCGCGAGTGTCATTCGGTCTACGGATTCTCCCTCCTCTCCGGATGGGGCTCGCAAAGCGTCGAATAAGGAAACATTGACCTCGTAAATGCTCTTTTCACCACTTGCGAGCTCTCGCCATGACAGCAAAGCGCCATTAGCTTGCAGCTTGTCACGCATGGATTCGAGCTCAGCTTCACTGAGCAGACCCTCGACCGGTCGTAAACCAATACCGTCGTGAGAGGCTATGAAATTGAAATAGGTCGTCCCCAATACAGCCGGCGGCATACTCATTAGCCAACGCGTCATGCGCGAGGAATCGCCCTCCAACAACGTATGGATCAGTAGCGGAGGTAGAGCAAAGTTGTAGATACAATGGGCCTCGTCACGCTGACCAAAATAAGCCAAGTTTTCAATGTTCGGTACATTGGTTTCAGTGATGATGACAGCATCCGATTGCACCGATTCAATGAGCGCTCGCAGGAGACGAACCAAGTCATGCGCCTCCGGTAAATTGATGCAGGTAGTCCCAGAGCGCTTCCAAGTAAACGCAACCGCATCCAAGCGGAATACGCGCACACCTCGATCGAGGTATAAGCGAATGATTCGGACGAATTCGATTAACACCTCGGGATTTGAGAAATCAAAATCGACCTGATCATGACTGAAGGTGCACCAAACATTGACTTCACCCTCGCTCGTTTTGATGGGCTGAAGTAACTCGCTCGTTCTTGGTCGAACGACTTGCGATACATCGAAGTTGTCGTCGGCAATAAAGAAAAAATCCTTCCCCGGCTGCACGCCTTGCTTGAAGTTCTCAAACCATACTGACCGGCTTGAACAATGGTTGAGCACAAGGTCCGCCATGAGTTTGAAGTCTTTCCCGATCGCCTCGATATCCTCCCATCCGCCGAGTGCCTGGTTGACCGTCGAGTAGTCCAATACAGAAAAACCGTCATCTGATGTCCAGGGAAAAAACGGCAGGATGTGGACCCAAGAAATGTAATCGGTGAAGTGCTTATGACAGAACTGATGGAGAACACTCAGAGGCTTATCGCCCTCGGACAGTATGGAGTCTCCGTATGTAATAAGCGCAATATCGGACTCATCCCAAAGCATTGATTCGCCTTGACCCGCGCTGTCGGGCTTCTCTGTATTTTGTATCGCATCGTGCAAGCGGTAACAGAGGTTATCGATTTCGAAACTTTCACCCTCAGCTTCCCGCCCACCCTTGAGCTGACCGTACAGCGCCCGAGTGAGGTGCTTAATTTTTGATTGAGACCGACTGATCGAGGGATTCACAGCATCCGTCTTCATTTGATCTGCCTTAACTCCATTCGTTTTAACTAGATTCCAGAAGAGAACTCCCGGTGGTCTTCTTCGACGGCATCGATAAGTTGCTCAAAAATATCCGGCACCGCACTAATCACTCGCGACCATGTCGGCATGAAAGGTGCATCCAGAGGACGCTCGAGAAACTGTTTCCCCGCCTCGAGAATGTTGGTTGCAAACAACTCAACCGCCTGCTCCTCAGCGTGAGTATCAAAGTCGAGCCCATTCATGATGGCGTCACGCCGATAACTCTCGACGTAATCCAGTGCGACCCGATAGTAAGTGGCTTTAAGTGTTCTAAAGGTCTCTTGGTTGAACACCGTTCCCTGTATTGCCAATTTACGAATCAGCGACTTGGTTATGTCGAGTGACATTCGAGAAAGTCCGTGCGCGGCATCATTCGCCGACAGCTCCTGATGTTTATGATCGTAGTTGTCAGTAAGCTCGACCTGGCAAATGCGATTGGTGCTGTTGTTCCGATACATCTCGGATGCCACTCCCATCTCCAAACCCCAATCGCTCGGCACGCGCATATCATTTAGAAGTTCTTTACGGAAGGCGAACTCGCCGGCGAGCAGGTAGCGAAAACTGTCGAGATAATTGAGAAAATCATTTTCGCCCAGCACGCGCTTCGTCGCATGAATCAAAGGCCCTACCAATAGCCGACACGCTCGGCCATTCAATTTCGCATCAGCAACACGCGCGTAATAGCCTTTGCAGAACTCAAAGCTAAACTGCGGGTGTGCCACCGGGTATATCAATCTCGCGAGAAGGCTACGGTCATAGGTGAGAATATCGCAGTCATGGAGCGCTACCGCATCGACGCGCGAGGTCGCCAACACATACCCCATGCAATACCAGACATTTCGCCCTTTCCCCGGTTCAGAAGGTGCCAGCCCACGGATAGCAAGCTCTGAGTGTATTGCTCGCAGACGGGGTCCGTCATGCCACAAGACGCGGTGCTGCTGCGGTAATGTCTTGAAGAAAGCGAGTGCCGACTCGTACTGGTCGCGATCGGCACGATCGAGTCCAACAACCACCTGCGAAAGGTAAGGCACTTTTTCGAGCTCTGAGCGAATTAGCGGCATCGCTGGCGTCTCAAGTTCTGAATACAGTGAGGGCAGGATCAGACCCAACGGCCGTGTCGTGGAGAAGTTAACCAGCTGCGCTTCCAACTCCTCAACCGCCCGGCTACGCAGGTTGTGCAACGTAGCGATATGTGGACTTTGATAAAAATCAGCCATCAGATCTCCCATCCATTGGATTCAAAAATTTCTTGGATTCCCGCAGACCAGGCACTAGGACCAGAGCCTTGTGAAATATAAGTGGGCCCCGTGCGCTCGAGTGAGAGTGGTGTACCTCGGTCGTTGCGCATAACCAGCGCGAAGTCAGCGTTTTCAAGCATCTCTCGATCGTTGGGCGCATCGCCCGCGGCAATAGAGGCAAGGTCGGGTGTCCACTCCCGCTTGAGCAAGTTGTGAAACCAAAGCGCCGCTATACCTTTGTGGTTGGGTCCCATTAAATGAACAAACCGACCACCTTGAGATACGGCAAAACCGATGTCCGTGAGTACCCTCGAAAATTCTCCTAGCGACTCAGCTGAATCGCGCCAATCAATCGTTTCCGAGTAGAGCCGTATTTGAGCCCGCTTGGCTGACTCGATATCGAGCCCCGTAATTTCTGCCACCTCCGATGGACGCATTTCGTTGAGCGATTTGAAACTGTGACGGCTGGGCATATCCAGTGCTTCAATCACATCGCACAGCGCTTGGCGTCGCACGCCAAATTCCCGAACCCAGTAATTTTCAAAAATTTTGCTGCCAATAGGGCATCGGATATTGAGATCCATTGGGACATAAACAGCCGCACCGTTCTCTACGATAAAGGCGTGATCCATGCTCATCTGATCACGAAAGTGAGCAACCTCAGCGAAAGTCTTACTCGTCGCCGGGATCACAGGCACCTTTCGAGCTGCCAAGTCACTGAGAACCTCCCTCGCCTCGTCCGCAGAGTAGGTGTCGTGATCGAGTAAGGTGCCGTCAAGGTCGGTGTAAATAACAGGCGACTTCAGCATTAAGACTTCACCTCTGCGAGAATCCGTCTATCCGCCTGAAGTTCCCACGTTTCATTCGCCATGGCCGGTAAAACTGCCATCGCATGACAGGTTAGCCTTCTGAAATTTTCGACAAACTCGGCCACTTGTTTGACGTTCATGCCTTTTATCGAGTCATCGCCGCTCGCCGTCCGACGCTTTGCAATTAGACGAACCTCTTGCTCGACGCGCCAATCGAGCACCGCCTCGAAGCAGGGAGGCTTGAGCATGCTCAAATAGTCGAGGCTGGCAAAAAGCTCCGCGTAGGATGTTGCAAGTTGTTCATTGACGTAATTCCGCCAGGTGCCAACGTTATCGTTTGAAAACTCAAAGCTGCTAGCCGGCACGGCAAGATCCAAGGATGTCTGCGCGGGAATACCCACGCACCAGCCCTCTAACAAAACGACCGTCGGCTTTGCACCAATCTTGATCTTGCGCACCTTTCTGGTGCGATCGTCTATTAATTTATCGAAGATCGGCAGTGAGATCTCGCCAGATGAATAAACAGAACAGCTATCCAACGCCTCTTTCAAACGCGCACAGTCATGTGTGCCGGGCACACCGCGTGTTGCCAGAAGCGGGTGAATCGCAGCGCCCAATTTTCGGCGCTGTGCTTTTGATAAGTAAAAATCGTCGATCGATAAAACATGACAATCAACGCCGAAAAAAGCAGGTAAAACCTCTGCTAGCAACTCACTAAGTGTTGATTTCCCTGAGCCCTGCGCGCCATTTAAGCCAACGATGATGGGCCTGTCTGCGGCTTCTGCGCGTTGACTCAGCCGAGATGCATAATCCAAAAAATAGGATTCCACGTTGCGCATGAAAATCCCGTTGAGCTCTCTGGCTTCGCAGAATTTATCCAAAAAACTGCGAGTAGCTGTGTCTAGCGTTGACGACATTTATTTCTCAAAAACTACAACTGTGCATTTATTGTCCTTAGTCTTGCAAACGGCGTGCCGATTTTTGAATTACTTCGATCGATATAATCGGACGTAAGGATGTGATATCCATAACAACCAACAAGCACCCATTTTTGGAGTGAGCTCCATGTTCAACAACTCAGCTTGGCTCGCGCAGGTAAAAGAGCCGGTTTTAGATCCTGACCGGGATATTGTCGATCCTCACCACCATCTTTGGCCACAGCCCAGCATGGGCTACAACTTGGCGGAATTGCTGGCAGATACGACCGACGGTCACCACGTGTCGCAAACCGTGTACATGGAGTGTGGCGCTGCATACCACAGAGAGGGTCCCGAACATTTAAAGTGTGTCGGTGAGACTGAGTTCATCGCCAACGCGGCAAGACTCGCAAAGGAGCAAGGTAGCCCGGCGCAAATAGCAGGCCTAGTCGCACGCGCGGATCTTAGAGATGAAAAGTTAGACAGCACCTTGGAGGCCCACGAAGCTGCTGCGGAGGGGCTCTTCAGAGGCATTAGGCAGGCAGGGGCATGCTCAGAAGGCATTGAGGGACTTGTCATCCCGGGGGGCGCGGAAGCACACCTGTTTGAACAAGAGGAGTTCCGGCGCGGCTTAGAACATTTAGGCACACTAGGACTCACCTACGATACATGGCTCTACCACTTCCAGCTCCCCGAATTCATTGAACTAGCCCGTGCGGTGCCTGAGACCACAATGATTCTCGACCATTTTGGAACACCACTGGGTGTCGGCCCTTTTGCAGGCCAGCGACAAGCCATTTTTGAAAAATGGAAATCTGACGTTGTAGCCCTTGCTGAGTGTCCAAATGTCTTCATGAAAGTTGGTGGTTTGGCGATGCCCGATAACGGTTTTGGTTGGTACGGACGCGAGATGCCACCGACTTCAGACGAGTTTGTCGAAGCGCAGTTGCCCTACTACGAGCATACGATCGCCTGTTTTGGTCCCGAGCGCTGTATGTTTGAGAGCAACTTCCCGGTAGATCGCTTATCGGTCGGATATCGAGTGCTCTGGAACGCGTTCAAAAAGATGACCTCGCATTTTTCAGAAACCGATAAAAACCTTATGTTTTCGGGGGTTGCAAGAGAGGTTTATCGACTGGAAGCGCCATGACCTTTGGCTGAGTAACCTCCTTGCCACCGCTTTCACGGTGGTTAATCCACCAGTGCAAGAGCTCTTCCTCGAGGCGGTACAGCGGACTATGGCCAGCATTCGCGTCAGGCTTATCACCCGTACCACCCACGATCGTCACAATGCCATCACCTGAGACAGGGTCAAATAGCGCGTGACTCAGAACGCCGTAAGCCTGTCCCAGATGTCCCACTAAGTATCTTGGACCTTTTTGGAAACCCCAAGCCCGCATATCGATGC
Organism: gamma proteobacterium HIMB55; assembly: GCA_000227505.4. Lineage (NCBI taxonomy): Bacteria > Pseudomonadati > Pseudomonadota > Gammaproteobacteria > Cellvibrionales > Halieaceae > gamma proteobacterium HIMB55. The sequence goes on from AGIF02000001.1 coordinate 1,656,364, forward strand.
GATGTACGGAGAGGCCGTAACTTGTCATTAAACCATCAGAATCTCCGCCTGGCTGAGCCTCTCCCGCGCTCAACCCATTATCTGATGAGGAAGAAAGCTGCCAGACAGGTTTCAACATTGCATCGACTGAGGTCGGTGTCAGCAACTGCCTACCGTTGAGGGAGCCCTTGTTGATAAGCAGCTGCATAATGATGGCCAAGTCATCTGCACTTGCCCGCAACCCACCCTGAGGAGAGAACAACGTCGCGTTGCTGCCTAACTCGTAGCCCGCTAGAAATAAGGCTGGGTCATCAAGCATCGCATCACCGTAGAAGCAGACGCGTTGCGCGCCATCCACCTGTGTCATCCACGATTGCTCGGGATGCCATTCATAGCCTTCAAAACGCTTGCTGAGCGCGCCCCCGAGTTCAGCACGAGGCACTTCGCAGGCGTTAAAGTCAGCCGCCAATCCTAGCGGCCTCAACACTTCTTCACGCATAAATTGATCGAATCGTCGTGCTGAGACACGCTCGATAACCTCTGCTATCGCACCAAAATTTAGATTGGCGTATTCGAAGTAGACTCCGGGCGCCTCGGCCTGAGGTGCCCAATGAGCACCATTACTCCAAAGCGTTGAATCCGAGTCGAAAAAATCTCTCAGCTCACCTTGCCCTGCCGCAATGAAATATTTGCCTGCATCCCGTACCGATGACGTATGAGATAGCAGTTGACGAAGCGTAATTATTTGCTTCGGATGATTTGGATTACGCAGTGTCCATCCCAGATATCCAGATACGTCTGCATCCAGATCTACCTCTTCCTTCTCTACCAGCCGCATCACACCGATTGCAACGACCAATTTTGAGATCGAAGCCACCCGCATCTTGTGGTTATGATTGAGTCTTGTGGGACGACCATTACGGTCTCCAACCAGCCCCATAGCGAACCGCCGGGAGACTTCCCCATCTTCGATAACCGTGATTTGCAGGCCACTGACAGGCGGTGTCACGTCTGTCCCGTTGACTAAGGCGTCGAGTCGAACGTCGGCAGGACTAGGAGGCGAGAGAAATAAACATACTGCCGCAGCCAGACAGTGAACTATGCGCAAATTAGATTGCAAACGCGTGTGCGACGAGCACCGTGCCCCCCCCGTCACAGCAGTACCCGCTCTCAGATAATTCAGTGAAATCAAAGAGCCTCGCACCAGGTATTTACGCAGGCTTGATCGAAGCAAGGTATCAGCCAGCATCCGACAGCAAAGCAAGCATCTCATCGCGCATGACAAACTTCTGGATCTTTCCCGTCACTGTCATCGGGTACTCACTTACAAACCGAATATGTCGAGGCACCTTAAAGTGGGTAATCTGGTCCTTGCAGTAGGCCTTCACATCATCCGCAGTGAGGTCGGCGCCCTCGTTGAGTTGGATCCAAGCACAGACCTCCTCGCCCATTTTCTCGTCCGGAATACCAAACACCTGAACCTCAGTAATTGCTGGATGCTGGTAAAGAAACTCCTCAACCTCGCGAGGGTAGATATTTTCACCACCGCGAATAATCATGTCTTTAATGCGACCGACAATGCGCACATAACCCGACGCATCCATGGTCGCAATGTCACCCGAGTGCAGCCAACCCGAGGCATCAATCGTCTCGGCAGTCTTCTCGGGGTCGTTCCAGTAGCCTTGCATCACCGAGTAACCTCGGGTGCATATCTCCCCCTTTTGTCCGACAGGAACAACGTGCCCTGCTTCATCGATAATTTTTATCTCGACCCACGGCATGGCGCGCCCAACCGTCTCAGTTCGGCGTTTAAGCGAGTCATCGGGCAAAGTCATGTTATTAATCGGACTCAACTCGGTTTGCCCGTAGGCAATCAAAATGTCCTGCATGTGCATTTCCGAGATCACGCGTTTCATAACTTCTACTGGGCAAGGCGCACCAGCCATGATGCCTGTTCGAAGACTTGAAAGATCAAAATGCCCAAAGTTGGGATGATCGAGTTCAGTGATGAACATGGTGGGGACACCGTGAAGTGCGGTGCATTGCTCATCTTGAACAGTCTGTAGGGTCTGCTCTGGGTCAAACGCCTCCCCTGGGAAAACCATCGTCGAGCCGTGAGATATGCAGGCGAGAACAGCCAACACCATGCCAAAGCAGTGATACAGCGGAACAGGGATGCATAACTTATCGGCGGGCGTCAGGCGCATGGCCTCGCCTGTGAGGTACCCATTATTCAAAATGTTGCAGTGCGAGAGTGTTGCGCCCTTGGGGTTGCCCGTCGTGCCACTTGTGAACTGAATATTGATCGCATCGTCCGGCTTTAACTTACTTTGAAGATCTGCCAAGGCGCTAAGGTCACCGTCCGAAGCATCGGCACAAACCTCATCAAAGTTATACATGCCGGGGCTCTTACCCGACCCCATACGGATTATATGCTTAAGGTGCGGAAGCTTGGCTGCTTCGAGTTGACCCGGAGCACATTGCTCGAGCTCGGGCGCAAGCGTATGCAACATGCCTAAGTAATCGCTTGTCTTAAACTGCTCGTCGGTTATTAGCGCTTTACACTCGACTTTATTCAGCGCGTACTCAAGCTCATAGAGTCGATAGGCCGGGTTAATACACACCATGATGGCGCCCATCTTCGCAGTGGCTAATTGCGTTAGCACCCATTCAGCACTGTTTGGACCCCAGATGCCGACACGATCACCGGGTTCAATACCTAGCGAGATCAAACCCGCAGCAAGCTGATCAACACGCCGCTGTAACTCCGAGTAGGTCCAATCAACATTTTGATGCCTAAGCACCAACGCGGGATTATCGGGATGCTCATTGGCAACACGATCAAAGTATCCACCAATGGTCTCGTAGATAATTTGCGTTGTGGAAGCGCCGCAGTAATAACTCTTTGCAAGAGCAGTCATATGCGTATCTCCTCGTTGGGCTCAAATAAGTTCATCCGTCTAGACGGCACGCTAGCACAGTCAGCAACAGAAACACTAAATACGCAAAGCAGCCCATCTCAGTTACCGTATCCAAGCGGCACTAGCACCAGCGGCAGTAGCAAAAATAACGAGAATAGCGAAGGCGCCTTTTCCTAACATCCGCCCGCTGGCTGGGTCTACACAGCGATCGGTTCAGCTCTGGCGTTCATGACTACGTCTTCTCACAACCAACCAAGAAATCCACAAAAAAGACATAAGTCCGATGGCCGCAAAAATAGCGGGCTGCGGGTTATCGAGACTACTAATGGAGCCCGCGTAAGCCGCTATGACTGCATAGGGAACACTACTCGCTAACCACAAGACAAAGAACTTACCCAAGGGCATACCCGTCATCCCAGCCATACACGCAGAAACCTCGGGTAAAATAGGAGACGCACGTGATAACAAAATCACGACGGCTCCGTGCTCCTGAAAAGTCGCAACCGCGTCCATGCGTTTTGTTTCGTCTTTAACAACAAGCTTCAAAAGCAAATCGCCGTAACGACGACTGACGGTGTAGCCTCCCAGCCCCGCCATCACCAAACCCACTATGCCTGCGAGCGCGCCAATGACCGGCCCGAGAAAATAGCCGCTCAAGGTGATCGTAGCGAGCGTGGGAACCGAGATGATAAGATCAACAAAAAGTAGCAAAGCAATTATCGGGGCAACCCAAAGTGGGTCAGCATCCCTGGCGAGCGTTAACCAGGTCTCGATCTTCGCCACTGTGACGACGCCCGTGGCGTTAAGTAGCAAAAAGGTCGTTGCAAACGCCAAGCCTAAAGTGAGCATTAATTTGATAAGTGGTTTCAAAGGGTGCTCGATCCTTGAGTAGTTATTCACATAGAGAGGAAACGGTTCTAAACGATCGTTACGTACGCCCGCGTCCGTCAGTCTTGTGGAGCACTTAATTTTTACTTTTCGGCCGCGGTACGGTCCTGATAGCGTTTGCCGCGCTCAGCCGCAAGCTCGAACGCGGCTTGCGTTTCCGCCTCAACCTCTCGTCGTTGTTGCTCGCTTAACGCCTTGAATTCCTCCACCCACCAGCGACGAGTGACCTGTGGAAATGTGCCCATGCGATTAACACAGGCGTTTGCGCCTCTGTCGCGACCAGCTTCATATCCCGCAACACCTTGCGCTTCCGCGGCTTCTTTCCCAAAGGGCACCAAATCGCCTTCCATTTTAGGTAGCAAAAAATAGGGCATTGAGACGCGGGTTTCACCCTCAGGAATTAACAGCGTATTCACCCGGTGTAATGTCGCGGAATACCGTCCCTCGCTCAGGTGCATCAGAGTGCCGCCTGTATTGACGATCACTGACCCGGGAATAACGGGTACATTGTAGTCCCCCGGTGCCGTTCGGCAGGTCACGGGCGCATTCACCCAATTGCCTTCCCCTGCCACCACCTGCAGCCCGGGACGATCGTTGATTAACAGCGCTACGAAAGGGGGGCCATCGATATGCGCACCTACATTTTTCGCATCGAATTTGGCGTATGAATCCCGGACTCCCTGCTTTGCCCCCTCAGAAAAGACATCGAGGCTGTAATTGTGATTCAGACTTGCTGCAAGGTACGGCTCATCAAAGTCAAAGTAGCGTCGAAACTCTGTTGGATCCTCTCCAAGGGATTCCACAATAAGCTCTCCAAGCTTATGTGTCAGCTCGTGATATACGTCAGTTAAACGCTCAATCAGCGGCCTGAAGCCCGGCATTGTGTCCGTTTTCGGCCATGTATTCGGACCCGTGAAAAGCCGCCTATGAATTGGTTGCGACGTGTCGTCGTAGTCACAAACAGGCTCCTGTTCAAATCCATATTGGAAATTTTCGATCACCTGACCTTGGCCTCGATCGGCCGGCGTGGGCAATGTGTAGCCTCGGAAGTATGGCGTATTAGATATATGGGCGGTTTTCTTAACGTCCATCGGCGCATCAAAAAACTGCCGAACCTCACGAAAAGCTTCCTGCTGAAACGCATCAGTTAATCCGGGCGCATTCAAAAGAACCAAGAAGCCACATTCAGAGAGTGCGAATCTGAGATCACTCATGAATTTTTCGCGATTGTTATCTAGATCACGCCAATCAACCGTGGGGATCTCACTCAGCTGCTGTGATTTCATGCCAGTGCCTTTAATTGCGTTTTTAATATGTGCTTACGCACCTACAAATCTCTGCTGCGAACAACCTGATTAATGACAAAAAGCACCTTATAGCTACGAATCCTGCTTCGCCGCTTTTTTCATCGCCTCTTCCACCATACGTTGCTCGGATCCATCCAAACGCGCTTTGAGCCCACGATCCATCTCGGAAATAATTTTCGCTGCGTGCTCGTTTTTCTGAACGCGCGACCAGTACCTCTCGGTTTTCTCCAGCCCTATTATCGGATTGCTCACACCCAACCGCGGAAGTGTACGATCACACATATACAGGGCGGGCACTAAACTACAGTCAGCACGGGACAACTCCGGACCGCCTGCCGCGTAACCATTTGCGGAAAGGTGCTCATCCAATGCCGTAATCCCACGCACAGCTTGAGCTACCAGGAGATCAATTACGCCTTGGTTGGGTTCGGGCGTCCTTAACTGAGAAAGCGCTAGAAAAATATTATCCATAAGGTAGGTGTCCGCAATGCGACTCAAAACCCGGACATTGACTCGCTCCAGTATTGTTTTTCCACCCAGTGCCCGTTGCGGATATAGCTCGTCAATATACTCAGCAATCACCTCGGACTCAGGAATGATCGCCTCGCTGGTTTTCAGTATGGGGATCCGCCCAATGGGCGAAGTTTCCTTCAGCTTTCCCGAGAAAAACTGGACCACTGGCAGTTCGAAACTGAAGTCGCCAGCGATGCCCATGGCATAGATTTGCATGCGCACTTTTGCGCTGTAGGGACTTAAATCTCCGCTGTAAAGTATCATTACTGCGCTCGTTGCTTTTATAGTAATCCCACCATAGCAGAGGAAGTCCGCCAGAGTGAGTAGTTGATGGGGCAACTTAAACGGTTAGCAACAATCTTAGGGTACGTCCTTGGCACAGCTCTTTTGCTCGGCACCACAGGATTCATCATCGGCTTTTTCGGGCCAATCCTCATTGGGGTGCTAGCCGGCTCTCAAGCAAATCTAGGCCCGCTCTGGGGCATCTTTTTTTTGGGGCCAGTTGGCGTGCTTCTAGGTGCTGTTACTGGGTTGATTCTTGGATTAAAGAAGACTCGAAACAAACCTGAACGTTTACTTTAGGAGGTTGTGAGCTGCAGCGAGGCCATGCCTTTTGCGCAACACTTATGGGGACTGTGGATTCTGCAACACAAAAAAAGGGACCACTAGGTCCCTTTTTTAATAATGGCGGAGAAGGAGGGATTCGAACCCTCGATACGCGATTAACGTATACTCCCTTAGCAGGGGAGCGCCTTCAGCCACTCGGCCACTTCTCCAAGATTCGTCGATTTTTTGCGCCAATCAACGAGCGCGCGAGAATATCACAACCGACACGAATTGCGATATCTGTACATTACAAATTGAAGGTTTATAGAAGACTTGTTGGATTGTCAGGCTGCACGCCAGTACGGTCGATCACCCGCAATCGTCACACGCTCCATCTTTCTGACCTGGGGGAAGTAGTCAGAGCTCGCAAAATGCTGTGAAGCTCTGTTATCCCAAAACGCCAAAGATCCTGGCTGCCATCTGAATCGACATTGGATTTCTGGATTTGCTGCCGTGCGATAAAGCTTTCGCAACAGCCTAGCGCTATCGCCCTCCTCCATATCTTTGATATGGCTGGTGAAGGCAGTGTTTACGTATAGAACGGATTCACCCGTTTCGGGGTGTGTCCTCACAATCGGGTGCTCCATGGGCGGATAACGCTCACGCAACTCTTCTGTGCTTTTGTTCAACCGACCCGCAAAGACACGGGCGATATCGTGGACTGCCACTTGGCCCGTGATCGCCTCCTTTATATCGTCAGGCAGTAACTCGTAAGCCATTACCATATTGGCAAAAAGGGTATCACCGCCGACTGCTGGCACTTCTACGGCTTTGAGAATCGAACCCAGTGAAGGTTTTTCGCGCCAAGTCACATCGGAGTGCCAAAAGTTTTCTTTCCCCTTGGATTCAGGCCCGTGGGCGATGTGGAGTACTTCTGGGTTGCTCTGCGACTTGGGTGTTGCTGGATGAATCTCAAGGTCACCAAATTCACGCGCGAACGAAATGTGCTCTGCCTGCGTTAGGGTCTGATCCCTGAAAAAAACGACTTTGTATTCGAGTAATGCCGCTCGGATGTCTGCAATCTCGTCGCTACTGACCTGCCGTAGATCGATATTCCCAATTTCGGCACCGATCGCAGGAGTCAGCGGGGATACGGTTATGTTTGAGGCCATGGTCTTTCTTATTCTTTTAAACGAAGACGCTCAAAAAAAACATCTCAGTCGTCTCGATTAAGGGATAGTTTTTGCTCTAACGAGTCCTGCTTTTGCGCTAGCTCTTCACGATGAACGGTGACATCCCTCGGCGCATCGACACCAATACGCACCTGGTTACCTTTAACGCCAAGTATCGTCACGGTTACGTTGTCGCCAATGACCAACGACTCGTCGACTCTGCGGGTTAATATCAGCATAACTAACGTCCTTGTTTGCCTAACCTGTGGTCAGACTACACGTCAGCTTTCAGTATCACCAGCCTCTTCAGCGTCCAAGCCAAACGCCGAGTGCAGTGCACGAACAGCAAGCTCTAGGAATTTCTCTTCGATGATCACCGAGATCTTTATCTCAGACGTACTAATCATCTGAATATTAACGCCGACTTCAGACAATGCTCGGAACATCGTTGCAGCGACGCCAGAATGTGATCGCATGCCCACACCAACTACTGAGACCTTGGCAATTCTGCTGTCTGAGCGCCATTCCATGGCCCCTAACTCGGAAATATGTCTATCGAGTATCGCCTCTGCACGAGTCAGGTCGTTGCGAGAGACGGTAAAGGTAAAGTCGGTTTTACCCTCGTCACCCACATTCTGAAGGATGACATCAACTTCGATATTTGCATCGCCAATGGGTCCCAAAATTTGGTAAGCGATTCCAGGCGTATCCGGGACGCCAACGATAGTGAGTTTTGCCTCGTCACGATTGAATGCAATGCCCGCAATGGTTGGCGCTTCCATAAGACTTTCCTCGTTATCCACGGAGATGAGTGTTCCGGGACCATCTTTAAAACTACTTAATACCCTCAGCGGTATTCCGTACTTCCCAGCGACTTCTACAGAGCGCAGGTGAAGTACCTTCGAACCCATGCTTGCCATCTCAAGCATTTCCTCAAAAGTAATGCTATCGAGGCGCTGGGCGCCGTCCACGACGCGCGGATCTGTTGTATAAACACCATCAACGTCGGTATAAATTTGGCACTCTGCGGCTTTTACTGCGGCTGCAAGCGCAACTGCCGAGGTATCCGAACCACCTCGCCCGAGCGTTGTTGTTTCGCCCTGCTCGTCGACGCCCTGAAACCCCGCGACAATAACGACCTTGCCATCAGCGAGCTCAGTGTGAAGCCGTGTCGCGTCAATATCCTTAATGCGTGCTTTGCTGTGGAAACTATCGGTCTTAATCGCAACCTGACTTCCCTTCAAAGAGATTGCACCAATTCCCCGCTTGTGAAGCGCCATGGCAAGCAATGCCATCGATACCTGCTCGCCCGTCGATACCAGCATATCGAGCTCTCGAGGATCGGGTGTATTGGAGATTTCACCTGCTAAGCCCAGCAGGCGATTGGTTTCTCCGGACATAGCTGAGACGACCACAATGAGTTGGTCGCCGGCAGCGTGGTGCTTCTCCACGCGCTCAGCAACGGCTTCAATGCGCTCGATAGAACCTACTGAAGTACCACCGTATTTTTGGACGATAAGTGCCATGGGAAATATAAGGGCCGTCGAAAAGTCGCGTATTAAACACGGTTTGGAGCATCACTTAAAGGTGATACGAGCGTGCAAAGTGCTCATATCACCTTGTTTCGTACTGCCAAACGAGGGTGCTATGCGAGTCGATCAGACACCCACGGGGGAAGATCGGCGAGCGCTGGCTCGAGTGCACCGACGTCTGTCCCACCGCCTTGAGCCATATCCGGTCTTCCACCGCCTTTACCACCCACGCGACCTGCAAACTCTTTCATCACATCACCTGCGCGCACCTTGTCGGTTAGGTCTTTGGTAACACCTGCGACCAGTGATATCTTGTCGCCATCTACGGCCGCAAGTAACACCACGCCTGAGCCCAGCTTGTTCTTGCAATGGTCTAGGGTGTCTCGGAGTGTCGATGCGTCTGCGCCATCAACAACAGTGGCTAGAACTTTGATATCGCCTACTGCCACAGCGTCAGCCGTGAGGTCTGAGCCTGCACCCGTGGCGAGTTTTTGCTTGAGCTGCGTGATTTGCTTCTCAAGTTCTCTGACCTCTTTACGCAGGTTTGAAACTTTCTCTGCTGCTGACGCAGGCGACGCTTTAACCACATCACAAACCTCGGCAAGCGCCTGGTCCGTTTTTGCAATATCGGCCAAGGCTCCAACCCCGGTTACCGCCTCAATGCGCCGCACGCCCGACGCAACACCGGCCTCGCTTTGGATACGAAAAACGCCGATATCACCTGTTCGAGTGACATGGGTACCGCCGCAAAGTTCTACAGAAAAGCGATCAGTGCCCATCGTCAGTACGCGCACTTCGTCACCGTATTTCTCACCGAAAAGAGCGGTAGCACCTGCCGCAATCGCAGACTCCATATCCATCTCTTGTGTGAGGACGTCAGCATTACCGCGCACCTGGTCGTTTACGATAGCTGCAACCCGCGCCAACTCCTCAGTGGTCATTGCCTCGGTATGCGAGAAGTCAAAACGCAATTTATCGGCGTCTACCAAAGAGCCCTTCTGTTGAACGTGCTCCCCTAGCACCTGCCTAAGTGCTTCGTGCATCAAGTGCGTCGCCGAGTGATTCGCTTTGATTCGCGTCCGCAGCGACGCGTCGATAACAGCTTTAACGTGATCACCTGTATTCAGCGCACCCTCAATAACGACTACGTGATGCAGATGGTGCCCCTGGGCTTTGGTCGTATCACGGACCTCAAGCCTCGCAGAGTCAGTGCTTATGTAGCCTGTATCACCAACCTGACCACCGCTTTCACCGTAAAAAGGCGTTCTATCGAGAATAACCACCGCAGATTCGCCCGCGGTAATTACGTCACGCGCCTCACTATCCACAAATAAGCCGCGCACAGAGGCAGTTGATTCGACGTCGGCGTAACCCAAAAACTCGGTTTCACCCTCAACATTGATCATGCTGTTGTAGTCGACCTGGAAGGAACCACTCTCTTGCGAGCGCTTACGTTGGGCTTGCATGGCTGCCTCGTAGCCCTCGATATCGAGTTCAAGGCCTCGTTCACGCGCAATATCGTTTGTGAGGTCAACAGGGAAGCCAAAGGTGTCATACAGCCGAAAAACCACATCGCCCGGTATTTGATTGCCCTCGAGTGAAGCAAGTGCTTGTTCAAGAATATCCATACCTTTGTCGAGGGTGCGAGCAAACTGCTCCTCCTCAGACGCCAGCGCTTTAATGATGGCATCCTGCTGCTTCAGCAACTCTGGGTAAGCATCTCCCATCTCCTTTGCGAGCGCAGGTACCAGCTTAGCGAAGAAGGGCTCGGTTGCACCGAGCTTGTTACCGTGACGGATAGCACGACGTAAAATACGACGCAGAACGTAACCACGACCTTCGTTACTCGGGAGGACACCATCAGTGATTAGGAATGCACAAGAGCGTAAGTGGTCGGCTACGACACGAAGCGAGGTATGACTGTGATCCTCGACACCCAACTGCTGAGCAGCAGCGGCAACCAAGGCTTTAAAAAGATCAATGTCGTAGTTGTTGTGAACGCCCTGTAGCACTGCGGCGATGCGCTCAAGACCCATCCCAGTATCGACCGAGGGTGCAGGGAGTGGATGTAGTTCACCCGCGCTATCGCGGTTGTACTGCATGAATACGAGGTTCCAGATCTCGATGTAGCGATCTAGATCATCGTCTGGCGACCCAGGTGGCCCACCTGGCACCTCTGGCCCATGATCGAAGAAAATCTCTGACGAGGGCCCGCAAGGACCGGTGTCGCCCATTTGCCAAAAATTATCTTCGTCGAGACGGGATAGCCGATTAGGGTCGACACCAATTTCATCCACCCAAATTTGAGCAGCTTCGTCATCGGAAATATGAACTGTAACCCAGAGCTTTTCCTTGGGAAGCTTCAGATCCTCGGTCAGGAAAGTCCACGCAAAATTGATCGCCTCACGCTTGAAGTAATCGCCAAAGCTGAAGTTACCCAGCATTTCAAAAAACGTGTGGTGCCGAGCGGTGTAGCCCACGTTCTCTAAATCGTTATGTTTACCCCCGGCACGAACACAGCGCTGACTCGATACGGCACGGTTGTAGTCACGCACCTCCAATCCGAGGAAGGTATCTTTGAATTGATTCATTCCAGCGTTGGTAAAGAGCAAGGTTGGATCGTCGTGGGGAACCAGTGAACTGGAAGCCACACGTGTATGTCCTTGGCGCTCAAAGTAGGAAAGAAACGCCTCTCTTATATCAGCGGTTTTCATGGTCAGATCTCTAAATAAGGGGTTTCAGGGAACGTCGACTATTGGCTCAAGCCTTGAGCGAGTTCGCCCTCTTTCATGTCGCGTCCCGCGAGGATGTGTAAATGAAGATGGAAAACGGTTTGGCCACCGCCCTCGCCGTTATTGATGACAAGACGAAAAGCGTCATCCACACCCAATTGCTTTGCCACTTTTCCCGCGACGACAAGTAAGTGACCTAGAAGTGCCTGATCTTCCTCATCAGCCGCCGCCAGCATAGGTATGGGCTTTCGCGGAATAATCAGCACGTGTGTTGGCGCCTGCGGATAGATATCCTTGATGACGACACACTGCTCGTCTTGGTAGAGAAAATCGGTCGGGATTTCACCACGCGTTATTTTCCCAAAGATCGTATCTTCCATCTGACTTACCCTAGCTTTTCATCCGCTGTGAGTACTCTCGCTTCACCCTCCAAGAGCACGGGGATACCATCGCGGACAGGATAGGCGAGCCCACTCGCCTTGCACACGAGTTCTTGCGCCGACTCATCATAATCCAGCGGCGCTTTTGTCACGGGGCAAACCAATATCTGAAGTAATTTTTTATCGAGCACGTTTTTCTCCTTTGACGCGCGCTGAGTATACGCCCTAAACGGTCTCAGGGCATTGGCGGGACGAGTAATTGGGGATCAATTCGTTGATTAAACCAACTCATTCGCCAATCCAGATGAGGGCCCGTCGCGCGGCCCGTTGCTCCGATAGCACCAATAGGATCCCCCGTCTGCACTTCGTCACCCACACTGACATCGATGCGACTCATGTGAAGGAAAGAAGAGCTCAAACCGTATCCGTGATCCAAAATAACGGTACCACCTGAGTAAAATAGGTCTGGCTCAGCAAGTGTTATCACACCTGGTCCCGGGGACAGCACCGGCGTACCGGTCGGGCGTGCGACATCAACACCATAATGAGGATTACCAGGCTTGCCATTGTAAAAGCGCTGGCTGCCATAAACCCCACTTATTCTCCCTGTGACTGGCCAAGCCAATCCGGCTTTGACCGCTCCCAAGAAATCTTGCCGTTGCACACGCTTCGCTTTTGCTGAGCGTACGCGCTGTCTCTCCGACCGAATGCGCGCGAGCTGCTCCTCCGGCGGCGTTACGGTTCTCTGAGGAACACCCTCCACGCGTGAGATACGATATTGCCGACTCTTTATATCGATAGCGCACCCGACCACATCATCAATCTCGAGCTCAAGTGTTGCAGGCGCATCGCGTCCAAGGCCCAAAACAAAGCCCCCATCTGCTAGAACGGGCACGTTGACGCCGTTGAACACCAGAGAAGTCTTGGGTTTTACGCGTCCCCAAAGTAAACCACCTGGCTGAAAATCCCCTTCCAGTTTAGGGCAGGCAGACTCTGCGCCAAAGGCAGGTGGGATGCTAGTCGCGACCAAGCCCCCGAAAAGAGCAAAGGCAAGGGCTCGGGAAAAACGACCAGGCTTCTGAATAGTTTCTTTGTGTCCTTTGTCTCTCATTTTTTATGCGTCCGTAATTTTTCTGCTCGTGCGCTACTTGTCTACTTCCAGAGTTGACGCATTAGCCCACCCGATACTCACTGCCTACTCTGCATACTATACTCACCGCGAAGACCACGCGGGAAGATACTCCCTGGCGCAGCGTTCAGTTGCTATTAACTTATTGCCACTGACCTGTCTCAGAGACGAGGCTTTGAAGGATCTGTCTCGACGCTTCTGTTTTGCAAACCCTATTTTTGTGGGTCATACGGTTAAGGATTAAGAATGTCACGGTATCGGCCACCCCGTGCCAAAGGCTCGCCCTACATTACGCCAGAGGGCGCTCAACGGCTTCGAGACGAGCTCACCACGCTGTGGAAAGATGAACGCCCCAAAGTCACTGCAGTGGTGCATGCAGCAGCCCTCAACGGCGACAGATCAGAGAACGGCGATTACATCTATGGCAAAAAACGATTGCGTGAAATCGACTCTCGCATACGTTTCCTGCAAAAACGCTTAGACGAGCTCAATGTCGTGGACTCAAAACCCAGTGACCCAAGCAAAGTCTACTTCGGTGCCTACATCACCCTCGAGGATATTGACGGAGCGTCTCACCAATTTCGGATTGTAGGGCCAGATGAGTTCGATCTCTCTCAGGGCCTTTTAAGCTGTGACTCGCCGCTTGGACGGGCACTGCTCGGTAAGTCCATTGGCGATACTGCTGTGGTGCAGACACCCGAGCAAGCAGCCGAGTGGTTTATTGACGCTATCGAATATCGATAAGTCAAAATAGACTATTTGGAAACATGACAAATCCTATCTTCACTGACTACGGATTCGGCCAGTAGGTGTTATTCTTTTTACTCACTTGAATGCGCGGTTTGCCAACGGGAGATAGAGCTTTGAGTCAGGGCGTCACGGATCATTTTCAACAGCGTCACATCGGAACAACAGCAGCCCAACAACAGGAAATGGCATCGACTATAGGGTTCGAAAGTGTCGATCACCTTATCGACACAGCTATCCCTGACAACATCAAATTGGGAGAAAGCCTCTCTCTACCAACCGCACTCAGCGAAGCCGAAGCACTCAAAAAACTTCGCGCGCACGCAGAGCAAAATAAGGTTCTCCGAAGCTGTATCGGCATGGGGTACTACGACACCCTGACACCCCCAGTATTGCTGCGTAACGTTTTTGAAAATCCTGGCTGGTACACCGCCTACACCCCTTATCAACCTGAGATTTCACAAGGGCGACTTGAGACCCTACTTACATTCCAACAAGTGATAATCGATCTCACGGGAATGCCACTTGCGAATGCCTCACTGCTCGACGAAGCGACGGCAGCTGCCGAAGCCATGACACTGATGCATCGAATGAATCGACGCTCAAAGTCCTCAACCTTTGTTGTTTCAGACGATTGTCACCCACAAACCATATCGCTCATTCAGACCCGAGCAGAGCCGCTGGGTATTCGAGTCTCTTTGGTCAGCCCTGACTCTCTGACACAGGTTGATGAGGCCTTTGGCATGCTGGTGCAATACCCGGGTACCTATGGGCATGTAAGAGATTTGAGCGAGGTAATCGCAAGCGCGCATGACAAAAACATCTTAGTGGGCGTTGCCTCTGACTTACTCGCTCTGACGCTATTAAAATCTCCCGGCTCAATGGGCGCGGATGTGGTTATCGGTAGCTCGCAGCGCTTTGGCGTGCCCATGGGGTTCGGTGGCCCTCATGCTGCATTCTTCGCCACCCGTGACGAATACAAACGATCAATGCCAGGGCGTGTGATTGGCGTATCAATCGATAGCAACGGACGGCAAGCACTTCGTATGGCGATGCAGACTCGCGAGCAGCATATTCGTCGAGAAAAGGCGACAAGTAACATATGCACCGCGCAAGCACTGCTCGCGATTATGGCTGGGCTTTACGCCATGCATCACGGTCCTGAAGGCCTTCGTGCAATGGCCAGTCGAGTACATCAATTTACTTCTCAGCTAGCAGCGTCAATAAGCGCATCAGAGCACGAGTTGGTCAATGACAGCTGGTTCGATACCCTCACCATCAAAGTTGAATCCGCTGAGACTTTGCTAGCAAAAGCTGAGGCGACTGGGTTCAATCTGCGCCATGTAGACGCCACCCATGTCGGGGTCGCAGTCGATGAGACCACCACTGAAGAGGAGCTCGCAGCGCTTATCGAGATTTTCGGCGGCATTACTGATCTATCAGGCGACAAAACACCCTCGCCAATAGCACCCACGCTTCGCCGCGAGATGGATTATCTCCAGCACCCGCTCTTTCATGATTATCGAACAGAAACAGAGATGCTTCGGTACCTCAAGCGCTTAGAGAACAAAGACATTTCGCTGACTCGCGCGATGATTCCTCTCGGTAGCTGTACGATGAAACTCAACGCCGCGGCGGAAATGATGCCTGTTTCTTGGCCCGAGTTTGCGCGCATGCACCCTTTCGCGCCTTCACATCAAGCAAGCGGCTATCTCGCTATGCTGGAAGAATTATCGGAGTGGTTAACAGAGTGTACTGGCTACGACGCTATGTCGCTCCAACCAAACTCGGGCGCGCAGGGAGAATACGCGGGCCTCATGGCGATTCGACGTTACCACCGCGCGCGCGGCGAATCACACCGACACATCTGCCTTATACCGACGTCAGCGCACGGAACAAATCCCGCGAGTGCGGTGATGGCTGGCATGAAAGTGGTGCTCGTTAGCTGTGACGAGAACGGCAACGTCGATATGCAAGACCTCAAGGAAAAGGTCGAGACCCATTCGTCTGACCTTGCCGCGATCATGGTGACGTATCCATCGACACACGGTGTGTTTGAAGCATCCATTGTCGAGCTCTGCGCTCTGATTCACGAGCACGGCGGGCAAGTTTACGTCGATGGAGCGAACCTCAATGCCCTAGTGGGTTTAGCCGGACCGGGTAAATTTGGTGCCGATGTTTCTCACCTAAACCTACACAAGACCTTTTGCATTCCCCACGGTGGTGGTGGGCCTGGCATGGGGCCAATCGGTGTTGGACAGCACCTTGCGCCTCACTTGGCCTCTTCAGTTGTCGTACCGCAAGAGGGCTTGGACGCAACGAATAACGTGATTTCCGCAACGCCTTTTGGCAGCGCCTCGATCCTTCCAATTTCGTGGATGTACATCGCGATGATGGGGCCCGATGGCGTGACGGAGGCAAGTCGTGTTGCGATTGTTCACGCTAACTACATCGCTAAGCGACTGCGCGGTCATTTTGATGTTCTCTATACGGGGCGCAAAGATACAGTGGCGCACGAGTGTATTATCGATATCCGGCCGCTAAAAGAGCGGACCGGCATTACCGAAGAAGACGTTGCAAAGCGATTAATTGATTATGGATTCCACGCGCCCACAATGTCCTTTCCTGTTGCGGGAACATTGATGATCGAGCCAACGGAATCAGAATCCCTCGCTGAAATTGATCGCTTCTGCGATGCAATGCTATCCATAAGAGATGAGATTAGGGCGGTTGAGGACGGTCGATTCGACCCCGTGAACAACCCACTAAAAAATGCGCCGCACACATTGGATGAGGTGACAGCGACAAATTGGGATCGGCCCTATTCGCGCGAACAGGCCGTATGGCCCGTTGATTCGCTGAGAGCAGATAAGTACTGGCCGCCTGTAAATCGTGTGGACAACGTCTATGGGGACAGAAACCTCATTTGCTCCTGTCCCAGCATCGAGTCTTACCTCGAAACAGCTTAGATAAATTTGATCCAGTAACCCTTGGATCTAAAGCGACGCCTCTCAGTCGTTCCGTGGCGTCTGAAACTTTGTCTTCCACTCGTCGTAAGGCATCCCGTATACGAGTTCGCGGGCGGCTTCCTTGGTCATGGGCTCGCCGGCCTCAGCAGCAGCCTCGGCATACCACTTTGATAAGCAGTTTCTGCAAAAGCCCGCGAGTTCCATAAGGTCGATATTCTGAATGTCGGTGCGCTCCTGAAGGTGGCCGACCAAGCGACGAAAAACGGCTGCCTGTAATTCTGTCTCTGTCATGATGAACTGCCCTGAATAAGTGAGTAAATCGTGGCGCCCTGATTAGGATAACGCCAGCGTAACTGCAGAAACTCCTCACTACTAAACCAATTCGCATCTTTAATTTCTATCGGTCGGGTAATGTCGATCTCACGCCCTGAAACTGATTCACACCAGTAGAGATGGAAACCATTATCAAATCGCTTTGCCAACTCTCCGGCATGCGCGACGACACCAGTCTCCTCGTAGGTCTCTCGCTCTGCCGCGCATTGTGCAGATTCGCGTCTATCGACTGAGCCACCTGGAGGTCCGTAAGTCCCTCCCATGATCTTCACAAGTAATACCTCGCCCTGATCAACCACTAAGCAGCCTGCGCTGGGTGCAGCCATGTTGCCCCCCTCAACTGAGCAAGCGGGTTCGGTTGAACATGCCGACAAAACCATTGCGACGACAAGAATGAAAAGAATTCGCAATCTCATGACATTCCTCCGATAATTTGGCTCTAACTCTGACACCAAAGTCTTTGCGGTCGATATCTTAGACATCTGACGGGAAAAGTGACGGAAATGTGACATTTTCGTGAACTATGCACTAAATCCGTGCAAAAAACATCTGATCAACATAGTTCACAGTGCTTTTTTACAAATTCACGCGGAAATAGGTTGCATCAGTGCCAAGGCTGTTAACGCTCGTAGACGAGCTCCACAGCATCATGGCCTACCAGCTCCTTTAGCTGATCGAGTAAGGTGTCAGTGGGCTTAATCCGATAGCGGTCCCCAAACCTCACCATGGCAGATCCTGCCGATTGCTTATACTCCACAACGATGGGGCAATCGCCTGTGTGCGCTGAGAATGCACGTTTCAGCTCGGCAGACACACCTCGTTCAATTGCCTCAGAATTTAGTCCCAGCTTCAGCTCGCGTACGCGAGAACTCCGAGCAGCCTCAAGCGTCGTGAAGGACTTGGCACGGAGTGACAGCTGACCTCGAAAATCATCCATTTGTAGGCGACCATCTGCCAATACAATTTGATCCTTCACCAGCAAATCGCGGTTCTGCTCGTAAACCTCGCTATACGCCGTGGCCTCAATTTGCCCGGTCCCGTCGTCGAGCTGAAGCACAGCCATCGTGCCCCGTTGAGTCTTCACGAGACGCACATCGACAATAAGGCCAGCCACCCACTGTTTGCTTCCCGCGGTAAGTTCACGAATCGAGCGAGGTGAAAACTTCCGAACCTCCTGCTGGAACTCATCCATTGGGTGTCCGCTTAAAAAGCTACCTAAGCTCTCCTTTTCGCCCGCAAGAATATCTCGGAGTGTCCAACTACGGGCCCGACGGTGATCTCGATAGGGATCTCCTGTCCCTGCGGTAGGGACCACTTCCCCAAACAAATCACCCATGCCAGCGGCCTCATTGGCGGCCGATTGCTCGGCGGCTCGGAGCGCATCATCCAAGGCAGACATCAGCACCGATCGTTCCGCACCGAGCTCATCAAGAGCGCCGCTCTTTATAAGGGCCTCAAGCGCGCGTCGATTCACTTTTCTTGGGTCTGTCCTGCTGCACATGTCAAAGAGATCTGTGAAGGCTGAGTCACCTCGCGCTTCGAGTAGGTCACCGATTGGCCCCCCGCCAAGCCCCTTAATCCCGCCCAGCCCATAGATGATCTGGCCTTCGCGATTAACAGAAAAGTGGTGCTTTCCCTCGAGAATATTGGGCGCCTTAACCACCAAACCCATGCGCTTACACTCGTCACGCAAGCTCAGTAGTTTGTCCGTATTATCAATTTCCGAGCTCATTACCGCCGCCATAAACTCAGCTGGGTAGTGTCGCTTCAGCCATGCTGTTTGATAACTGACAAGGGCATAGGCAGCCGAGTGCGACTTGTTAAAACCATAGCCTGCAAATTTCTCCACAAGATCGAAAATCTTCATGGCAAGCGTTGGATCGACGCCTTTTTCCTTCGCGCCCTCCTCGAATACCGAGCGTTGTTTTGCCATTTCCTCTGGCTTTTTCTTGCCCATGGCACGGCGCAATAGATCAGCACCACCCAGGGTATAGCCAGCGAGCTCCTGTGCGATCTGCATCACCTGTTCCTGATACAGGATGATGCCGTAAGTTGGCTCGAGGATCGGTTGCAGCCACTCGTGCTGATACTGAGCATCCGGGTAGGAGACCTGCTCTCGACCGTGCTTTCGATCGATAAAGTTCTCGACCATGCCCGACTGGAGTGGACCCGGCCGGAATAAGGCCACCAAGGCGATAATGTCCTCGAAGCAGTCGGGACGAAGACTCTTAATCAGCTCTTTCATACCCCTACTTTCAAGCTGAAAAACAGCTGTTGTCTCCGCGCTTTGGAGCAGGCTGTAAACCGCGCCGTCGTCTAAGGGTATGTGATTGATGTCGACCGGTTCTTGGATGTCGTCGCGCTCATTAATCATCGCGACAGCCCAATCAATGATCGTGAGCGTCCTAAGGCCTAAGAAGTCGAACTTAACGAGGCCAGCGTCTTCGACATCGTTCTTGTCGTATTGAGTAACGAGTCCATGCCCCTCCTCATCGCAAAAAAGCGGCGAGAAATCGGTAAGCTGGGAGGGCGCGATAACCACACCGCCCGCGTGCTTACCTGCATTTCGAGTGAGACCCTCGAGCTGAACCGCCATGTCCCAAATTTCTTGCGCGGCACTGTCCTCGTTAAGAAGGTTGACCAGCTGCTCTTCCTGCTCGAGCGCCTTTTCTAAGGTCATCCCAACTTCGAAAGGAATGAGCTTGGACATCTTATCGGCAAGGGCATACGGCTTATCCTGGACTCGAGCCACGTCTCTCACCACGGCCTTGGCCGCCATCGTTCCAAAGGTGATGATCTGTGAGACCGCGTTACGCCCGTAGGTTTCCGCAACATACTCAATAACTTCGTCTCTGCGATCCATACAAAAATCGACGTCGAAGTCAGGCATGGAGACCCGTTGGGGATTCAAGAACCGTTCAAACAGCAGGTCGTATTCGATGGGGTCTAAATCAGTGATCTCCAGCGCATAGGCGACCAGCGAGCCCGCACCGGAGCCTCGACCGGGACCAACGGGTATACCATTGGCCTTGCCCCATCGGATGAAGTCCATAACAACCAAAAAGTAACCGGGAAACCCCATCTGGTTAATGATGTCGAGTTCAAACTTGAGGCGATCTTGATAAACTTGAACGTCGTCGACGTTCAATACGGCTAGCCGCTTATCCAAACCCTCGTTCGATAGGTTTTCGAGGTGCTGCTCAATGCTCACCCCGTCGGGCGTTGGGAAGTCCGGCAGGTAGGCTTTGCCCAGCTCTATTTCTGTCGAGCATCTCGCCGCAATATGAAACGTGTTTTCAATCGCCTCGGGAATATCTTCAAATAAGGCAGCCATCTCGTCAGGAGTTCTAAGGTACTGCTGCTCAGAGAAATGACGCGGGCGGCGGGGGTCGTTAAGCGTTCGGCCATCGCCAATACATACTCGCGCTTCGTGTGCGTCGTATTCATCCGGCGAAAGAAAACAAACTTCATTAGTCGCAACAACAGGACAGTTTTCCGCGGAGGCCAGCTCGACTGCCGAGTGCAGATAGTCTTCTTCGTTTTCTCGCCCTGTTCGCTGGAGCTCCAGATAGTAACGATCGGGGAACAGTGACATCCACCACCGAAGGGCCGTTAATGCTTCCTGAGGCCGCCCAGCAATGAGATGCTGACCAACCTCCCCGTTACGACCTCCTGATAGCGCAATCAAGCCCTGACTTTTCGCCTGAATCCAATCTCGACGTAGTAGTGGCCGGCCAAGAATTTGGCCTTCTTGGTACGCTTGGGAGATGAGAACTGTCAGGTTCCGATATCCCTCAGTCGACTGCGCGAGGAAGGTCACCTGGTGACGCCGCTCATCCTCTTCTAATACCTCAAAATCGGCTCCGATGATGAGTTTCACACCCTCGCGTTCAGCCGCTTTGTAGGCCTTGATGAGCCCAAAGAAATTGTTTCTGTCGGTGACTGCAACTGCAGGCATTCCCGCTGCCGCAACCGACTTCATCAGCGGCCCAACGCGCACTAAGCCATCGGTGAGCGAAAACTCCGAGTGGACGCGAAGATGAACGAATGTGGGTTCCATAGCCTCTATTAAAACCCGAATTAGGCGTTCAGCAAACGGGCAATGGGGCCAAAACTTCGTCGGTGAATGGGCAGAATGCCGTGCGCCTTAATTGCCGCCATGTGTTGGGACGTGGGATAGCCTTTGTGCTTGGCGAACCCGTACTCAGGATACTGTGCATCTAGTGCAATCAACTCCTGATCACGCGTTACCTTCGCCAATATCGACGCAGCGCTAATCGCAGGTACTGTGCCGTCACCACCCACCACTGCCTCGGCGCTATAGTCCCAAGTGGGCAATTTATTACCGTCCACCAAGACATGATCGGGTCTCACAGTTAACGCCTCCACAGCGCGTTTCATTGCCAACAGCGATGCGTTCAAAATATTGAGCTCATCGATTTCATTAACGCTCGCGCGACCAATGGCGAAGGCCACTGCGTGACTTTGGATTTCGGGGAACAAACGCTCTCTTTTTTTCTCCGACAGCTTTTTCGAGTCGGCTAAACCCTGGGGAATGTAGTCACCCAGAATCACCGCCGCCGCGACAACATCACCCGCAAGTGGACCTCGACCAACCTCGTCACAGCCAGCAACAACCATTACATCTCGCCTCGCGCCATGAGTTCTTCTAGCGCATCAGCCGAACGCACCGCGTAATCATCGCCAATCGTTTGCCGGAGCTCAGTAAAAATAGCTTTTTGCTGATCGCCACTCGCGGAGAAACTGTCTAGGACTGACTGGTAAAGATTTTCGACGTTGGCATCGCCTTGGAGGAATTCCGGTGCTACATCACGACCAGCAATCACATTTGGCAACCCCACGTAAGGCGACGTGACCATTCGGCTCAGTAGTTGCCAGGACAACCACGCCATCTTGTAGGCAATGGTCATTGGCTTGCCGATCAGCATGGCTTCCAGCGTCGTTGTGCCTGAAGCACAGAGGACAGCATCCGATGCCATCATAGCCAAACGGCTCTGTCCCTCAATCACCATAAATCGGTCATCCTCTATGGGCATAAGACGATTAATTTGATCCAACCTCTCCTCCGATGCCGCCGGTAAAACAACCCGCATATCTTTATCGGTGGCAAGCAAGCGCATAATGACTTGCGTGAAAGTAGGGCCTATATACTCAATCTCGCCAGCACGACTACCAGGTAGACAAGCAAGCACAGGGGCGCCTTGCGGCAGTCCCAAATAAGTTCTAGCCGTTGCCTGATCCGGAAGCGCTGAGAATTCCTCAATCAGCGGGTGGCCAACGCAGACAGCATCGACACCGTGCTGCTCATAAAAGTCCTTCTCAAACGGCAGCAAGCAGAGCATTAGATCGACCGCTTTTTTGATCTTTTTAATGCGCCCGGGGCGCCACGCCCAAACAGAAGGGCTTACGAGGTGGGCCGTTTTTATACCCCGAGCACGCAGCTGCTGTTCTAGTGTTAAGTTGAAATCAGGGCTATCAACGCCAAGAAATACATTAGGTCGCTCGGTCAACATATGCTGCCTGACAGCACCACGAATCGATAAGAGTTCCGGCAGCCGCTTGAGTGGCTCGACAAAACCGAAGACAGCAAGCCGATCCATATCATAAAGGCTATCCAGCCCGTGGAGCGCAGTCGCTTCGCCACCAATACCCGTGACGCGCAGAGCCTCATTACGCCGCTTGAGCTCACGTAAAACAGATCCGGCTAGGATATCGCCGCTCTTTTCACCTGCTAAGACACCAAAATGTGGCGCGTTCGACATCAGCGGACAATACCGCGCTCAGACGCCTTGAGTGATTCGATCAATGGAAGAATTTCAGGCGTCTCTGCCGACATGGTCTCAAGTCTTTCCATCGCGACATCGAGTGTCAGGCCCTGACGATATACCAGTTTAAATGCGCGGCGAAGCTCGGACAGTGTTGTATCTGAGAATCCTCTGCGGCGTAGGCCTTCAGTATTGATGGTTCTCGCTTCAGCGGGACTACCTGATACGGTGACATAAGCGGGCACATCCTTACCAATCGCTGTGCCCATACCGCTGAAGCTGTGTGCGCCGATTTTGCAAAATTGATGCACGAGCGTGTAGCCAGACAGAATCGCCCAGTCGTCAACGATGACATGACCTGCCAGGGCCGTATTGTTGACGAGAATCGTGTTATTCCTGACGACGCTGTCATGCCCGATATGGACGTAACACATAATCAAGTTGCTGTTGCCGATGAAAGTATCCCCGCGATCTTGAACTGTGCCACGGTGTATCGTGACACTTTCACGAATGACATTATCATCGCCAATTGTCAGGGTTGTCGGCTCTCCCCGGTATTTCAAATCAGGGGTTGCTTCACCAATCGAGCTAAATTGAAAAATATGATTCCGGGCACCAATAGTGGTAGGACCCTTGATGACGACGTGCGACTCGACAATCGTGTCTTCACCTATGACGACACCTGGACCAATGATCGCGTAAGGACCAACACTGACAGATGAGTGCAGGTCAGCTTGAGGATCGACAATGGCTGTTGGGTGAATCATTGCTTAGCGGTCGGCACACAGGATCGTGGCTGAGGCCGCTGTTTGCCCATCTACTGAGGCACGCACATCAAACTTCCAGATACCGCGCTTCTCACTGACGATCGAGGCTTCGAGCTTGACACAGTCGCCTGGTACACATGGCCGCTTGAAACGCAGTTTATCAGTGCCGACCAAGTAATAGATCGAACCATCTTCAGGGGTTTTTCCCATAGTCACGAAACCAAGTATTCCAGCGGCCTGTGCCATCGCCTCAACCAGAAGCACCCCAGGAAATACCGGGTTACCCGGGAAGTGGCCGTCGAAATAAGGCTCGTTAATACTCAAGTTCTTGTAAGCCTCGATAGATACACCAGGCTCCAGCGCTACCACTCGATCTACAAATAGAAAGGGATAACGGTGAGGTAAGTGCTTTCTAATCCCCTCAATGTCCATCATATCTTGCTCTTCCCTATTGGGTTTTACCGTCCTTTTCCGGCAATAACTTTTCAAGCGCCTCGATTCGCTTTGCCATATCCGACAATTTCTCGTAGCGCGCTGCATTGCGAGCCCAGTCTCGGACAGGCATTAATGAGGTGCCCGACGCGTAGTGGCCCGCTTCATGTACGTCCCTGGATACTCGCCCTTGCCCCCCGATGTGAACGTCGTCGGCAATTTTTAAATGCCCGGCGAAACCCGCTTGGCCTCCAACCGTGCATCGCTCGCCCAGCTCGGTCCCACCCGCAAAGCCCACTTGCCCCGCAATTGCTGATCTTTGGCCAACCTTTACCCCGTGGGCAATATGGACCAAGTTATCAATAATCACATCGTCGGCAATGTGTGTATCTTCAAGCGCGCCTCGGTCAATGGCACACCCAGCACCAATTTCCACTCGATCACCGATGGTGACGCTGCCTAGCTGAAGAATTTTCTCCCATCCGGCGCTTGTCGGTGCAAAACCAAACCCATCTGAGCCGACAACCGTGTTTGCATGTATGAGACAGTCTTTGCCGACTACGACATCGTGGTATATCGCCACACCCGCGCGCAATTGCGTGCCTGACCCAATTTTCGCTCGATCACCTACCCAAACGTTTGGGCCCACCCATGTGTTGTCGCCGATGCTAGCGCCCTCTGCAATCACTGCACCAGCATCGACTGTCACATTAGCGCCAAGCTGGGCTGACTCTGCGATAACAGCGCTGCTATCTACTCGCCCAGTCGAAGCAGGTCGATTATCAAAAAGCCGAGTAGCGCGCGCGAAATCTGCGTAGGGGTCATCGCTAAAAAGAACTGCACCAGAAAATTCCCCCGCCCAAGCGTCGGGGCAGATAACGGCTGTCGCCTTAGAGGCCACCAAAGATTTAGCGAATTTCTTTTGTGCGATAAAGGAGAGATCGCCCACCCCTGCTTGAGAGATGGGCGCTAAGCGATCCAACGTCAATGATGGGTCACCTCGGAAGGCTAGACCCAGCGCCTCGGCTGCATCGCCCAGAGTCGGCATATTACTCTTGTGGCAACTGGTTGAGCTTGTCAGTTACTTTCGCCGTGATGTTGTAGCCGAGATCAGCGTGAATCACTGACTGCGCTTGAAGCAGAAGACCGATCTGATCTGTCTCGATAACTTCGCCTAATACTTGGCGAGCGGCGGGCACTAGCTCTTGGAAAACACGCTGAGCGTTCTGCTGCTGCAACGACTGGAGTTTCTTGGCTACATATTCAAGGTCAGCGTTCTTGCTCGCCATTTTCTGGCGTGCTGCAACTTGATCATCATCGCTCATCGCAGCCTGATCGCGCTGAAAATCCTGAACTAATTTATCGAGTTCAGCTTTTAAGTTATCGAACTCGGCCTTGTCCTCTGCAAATGCTTCACCGGCCTCAAAATCACGCAACCGCTGCTGCGCGTAGTCGGTCTGCAAAATTGCCTCCTCCAAATTCACAACAGCAATCCGACCTTGAGCGTGTGCTACGGTCGATGCAACCAACAGTGCCAATACGGCGACGAAGCGGAACAACATTTGGGTTAACCTCCTGGTTAGTTATTAGAATCCACGCCCCAGCGTGAACTGGAATACCTCTGTACGGTCAGTGTCGCTAGCATTGAGCGGCTTAGCAAGTGCAAATGTCAGAGGCCCGAAGCCGCTTAACCATGTCACACCTATACCAACCGAGTAGCGCAACTCGTTGGCGTCCACACCAAAGCAGTTGAGCTGGTTTTGCCGGCAATTTGTATTGAACACATTGCCTGCGTCTAAGAAGAACGCGGATCTTATAGAACTACGATCCTTGACGAAAGGCATCGGGAAAAGAACCTCTGCCGAACCCTCTATCACCACGTTGCCACCAAATGGGTCAGCACGGCGGCGGCCTGTAAAGACCTGCTGAGTTTCGATACGCCCTGTTTCAGGATTGACGATATAACCGAAGCCAAGACCATCAGGTCCGCCAATTTCGGTCGGCAAACCCTCTTCATCAACACCCGTGGTCGCAAGACCTGTTTGGTAGAGAATAGGTGGCGTACTTCGGGGGCCCAAAGTGTTTGCCTCGAACCCTCGCACACTGCCGAAGCCACCGGAGAAGAAGTGCTCGTAAAATGGTAGCTCGGTTGTATCGCCGTAGCCGTCACCATAGCCGACCTCTCCGCGCAGGTGGAAAGTGAACTCACCGTAAATTGGCACATACATCTCACCACGGTAATTCACCTTGAAAAACTCAAGATCAGAACCTGGCATCGATAACTGCGCCGACAGTGAATTTGATACGCCGCGCGTTGCGAGCTGACCTCGGTTCAGTGTCGACTGAATCCAGGAGCCCGTGATCGACCAGTTAGTAAACCGTGTGCCGTTCTGATCCAAGAAGCCGTCATTATTGAGGTTTACAAATGCCTCTGGCGGCAGGTCAGTAATCGGGAACAGTTCCTCAGGCCCCGAGAAAGTACCGTCTGGCTGACGCGTAGACACGTAATACTGTTCGATACCTTCGATCAATCTAGGGCTGGTACGAATCTCCTGTACGGCAAATCGGCCAGACGTGATATCGGTGTCGGTAATACCCACATTAAAGCCCAAGCGCTGCGTCTCGCTAATTGGGTATCCAAATGACATGGTCGCACCCACGGTATTCGTCGTATAGCTAGCGACGTTGATTTCCGAGAGATCAGACTTCCTGTAAAAGAGGCTGAAGCCGCGACTCACACCGTCTTCGGTGAAGTAGGGGTTGTTGTAGTTGATACTCGCGACACTTTGCCATCGAGATGAGTTCAAATTGAGACCAACCTGTCGTCCGGTACCCAAGAAGTTGTTCTGCTGAAGGTTGAGGCCCACGATAAGCCCCGCGAACTGAGAATAACCGAGGCTTCCACCAATAGATCCAAAGCTCTGTTCCTCGACAGAGAAATCGATGTCGACAAGGTCGTCGTAACCCGGCAGCTCTACCGTCTCCACCTCGGCAGAACTGAAGAAACCAAGTCGCTGAAGACGAATGCGCGACTGCTCGATCGCCGCAGCGGAAGCGGGTGCCGCTTCCATCTGTCGCATCTCACGTCGTAGCACCTCGTCGGCAGTTCGTGAATTACCTTTAAAGTTGATACGTCGAACGTAGGTTCGCCTGCCCGGATCGATAAAGAATTTGATCGCAACCTCGGCCTCACCCTCGCCTTCGACCACCTCGGGTATGCCTGTAACCTTTGCAAAGTTATAGCCCTCGTTACCCAGTCTTCGCGTGAGGTATTCCTCGGTGCTCGTCACGAGCTGCTGGGAGAAGATTTGACCAGGACCTACCAAAAGGAATCGCGATAGGTCCTCTTCTGGCAGGACTAGATCTCCTGAAAGATCGACATCGGTAACTGTGAACAGATCACCTTCAGAGACATTAGCCGTGATGTATACAGAGTCCTTAGTGGGCGATACGGCCACCTGTGTCGACTCAATTTCAAACTGCAAATAACCTCGGTCTTGGTAGTAACTGGTCAGTGTTTCTAAGTCTGACTCGAGTTTTTCCTTGCTGTATTTATCTGCGCTTGAGAAAAACGAGAACATGCCACCCAGCTGCAATTCGAAAAGCTCGAGAAGCGTCTCGTCATTAAAGACTTCATTGCCAACGATATTGATGTGCTTGATCTTCGAAACCGTACCCTCGTCGATCTCAATAGCGATCGACACGCGATTTCTGGGTTCTGGTATGACTTCGGTATCGATCGAAGAGTCGTAGCGACCCTGAATAACGTACTGTCTGCGCAATTCGCCTTGCATGCCCTCGAGAGTTGAGCGCTGGAAAACCTGCCCCACAGCAAGTCCAGCGCCCTTCAGTCCATCGAGAAGCGCTTCGGTCTCGATGGCTTTGTTACCCTCAATCGTGATTTCGCTGATACTGGGTCGCTCGGCGACGGTGAGAACGAGCACGTTGCCGTCACGTCCCACCGAAATGTCATCAAAATTGCCCGTGTAAAAAAGGTTGCGCGAGATGCTTCGAATAGCGAGTTCGTCGACCACGTCGCCAACGCTGACTGGCAATGCCGCAAACACACTACCAGGGGCAATACGCTGCAAACCCTCAACCCGAATGTCCGCCACAACGAACGGTTCTGTTTGTGCATAAGCGCCTGGCACAATACCGCCAACGAAGCTCGCACTAAACACGGCCAATACGGCGGCAACTCTGATGTTAATGAACCGACAGCGAATCCGATCGCTTATTTTTTTGAGGACTAATTTCACGTCTTTTATCTTTGCTTACATTAGGTTGCCGATGAGCGCGCGGGAGTATCTCACAGTCGAGCCACATCGTTATAGATGGCGAACATCATTAGTGTGAAAACTGCTACTAAACCGACCTGAAAACTCACCATCTGAACCTGTTCAGGCACTGGTCTACCCAAAATACCCTCGAGTGCGTGGAAAACAATGTGGCCCCCGTCGAGAACGGGTATCGGCAGTAAATTGATCGCTCCAAGCGAAATGGACAGTAGCGCGAGAAATGAAAGCCAAGTAGTAAAACCACTCTCAGCTGTGCTCGCCGCGACCTGCGCAATAGAGATGGGACCAGACAGGTTCTTAGTTGAGATAAGCCCCTGCACCATTTTCCACATTGACTCAAACGTAAAAACAGTCAGCGAATACGTTCGTTCGACAGCAGCGGTTAATGCTTCCAAGGGGCCGCGGCTCTGTCGGCGGATCCGACTCTCTGGGATCTCAGGGACAGCAACGCCCATACCCACAGTACCGATTGAATCGCGATTCTCTGGCATCACACTTAATGCTACCTGACCACCCGATCGGCTAACCACGACGTCGAATCGCTCGTCTGGGCGCGCTCGCACAAAATCAACCCACTGCGTCCATTGATCAATCCGCTCTCCAGCAGCCTCGATAATGACGTCTCCCACCTGAAACCCTGCTTGGGTCGCGGCACCATCCTCGGATAAAGAACCAACCTCGGGCTTCACGGGCAGAACTCCAAGTGTTAGCCCGAGTGCTCCGACGGGGTCTGGCGCTTCTTCAGTGCCGAGCCAAGTAGTAATGGGCAGCGAATATCGTTGATTAATGTCACTGAGCGCGTTACCAACGGTTAACTCGATCCGACCCGAGTCGCCCAAGCGCTTGAGTAACTCAAACCTGACAGCTGAGACCGTCTTCGTCGATTCGCCATCGACAGCGATAATTTCCTGTCCGACGACCAAGCCACTTTGCTCAGCAATAGAGCCCTCGGAGACGGCTTCAACAACGGGTGCCAAACCAGTTTCACCGCGCAAAAAGAGCCCAAACAGCACGAGAATCGCCAACAAAAAATTCGCCGCAGGCCCTGCCGCCACGATGGCGAGTTTGTTTCTAACGGGCTGAGCGTTGAAGGATTCAAAACGGTTGGCATTGGTAACAACAACCTCGTTATCGCGCTCATCGAGCATCTTTACGTAGCCACCAAGAGGGATGGCACAAAGCGCAAATTCAGTCCCGTCTTTTCCCTCCCACTTTGCGAGTGGACGCCCGAAGCCAATCGCAAACCGGAGCACCCGAACACCGCATCGCCGCGCAACCCAGTAATGGCCATACTCGTGGATAGTCACAAGGACACCTAGGGTCACCAAGGCCATGAGGATAGAGAATAAAATTTGCATGCTTTTGTGGTTATTACCCGAGCGAAATATCTGAAATGAATGCAGCCGCAGCTTCTCGCGCCGACCGATCTAAGGCTTGGACCTCAAGTAGCGTATTTGGTTCCGCCAAACTGATCGCTCCGAGTGTCGTCTCTATCGTCCTATCGATATCGGTAAATCTAATCGCCTCGGACAAGAACGCATCGACCGCGATTTCATTTGCGGCACTGAAGGCACACATACCACCAGGGATGTTTATAGCCTCATAAGCGAGACGCAAACACGGAAACGCATCAAGATCCGGTGACTCAAAGTCCAGTCGACCCGTTCTTACTAAGTCCAAGACATCGACACCCGCTTCCACGCGATCGGGCCATGACAGACTGTAAGCAATCGGCGTTCGCATATCGGGTTGACCAAGCTGCGCTAGAACTGAGCCATCTACGTATCTGATCAGCGAATGGATAATCGATTGTGGGTGAACCACCACCTCGATCTGAGACGGTTTTCGATCAAACAACCAGCACGCTTCAGCCAGCTCGAGCCCCTTGTTGACGAGCGATGCAGAGTCGACAGAGATCTTTCGACCCATCGACCAGTTTGGATGCGCGCAGGCCTGATCAGGCGTCACATTGTGTAGCGACTCTCGCGACCGCCCCCTAAAAGGCCCACCCGATGCGGTAAGTAATATTTTTTCGACCCGCTCCATTTGTGGTTTAGCTTGTTCGTCGCTCGGTAAGCACTGAAACATCGCATTGTGCTCACTATCGACGGGTAGAAGTAAGGCGCCACCCTCGCGGACGGCGTTCATGAATAGACCACCCGCGCTCACCAGCGCTTCTTTATTGGCGAGCAACAGCCTTTTACCCGCTTTCGCTGCCGCCAGCGCAGCGGACAGTCCGGCAAATCCAACGATAGCAGCCATCACCGTATCAATCTCGTCGCTCTGCGCAAAATCGACCATGGGTTGATCGCCTGCATGAACGAGCGTGTCTACCCTTCCCTTCAAACGAATCTCTAGTTCGGCAGCCGCGTCATCAGAGAACATCACTGCATGTGCAGGCTTGTGCTCAAGGCAAAGCGCCTCCATCTGATCGACCGAGCGATTTGCCGCGAGGACCTGCGCTCGATATTTATCAGGATGTCTGCCTATGACATCGAGCGTACTGAGCCCAATCGACCCTGTAGCACCGAGCACCATGACACGTTGCATCAGGCGTAACCCACCAATATCAGCGAAAGCGCAAAAAACGGAGCCGCACCGCAGATAGAATCCAGACGATCGAGAAGCCCGCCATGACCTGGCAACAAGGTGCCGGAGTCTTTACACCCACTCTCGCGCTTAAACATGCTGATAGTGAGGTCACCCAGCACTGAAGCACCGCAGCAGAAAATGCCGATTAAAAAGATTTCGACAGGATGAATATGGGCATATTCAGGCGGTAAAAGCCACCAGACCAGAGCGGCAAGCCCTAATACAACAAGTAGGCCGCCCCAGAACCCTTCTATAGTTTTCTTGGGACTCACGTCAGGCGCTAATGGATTTCGCCCCAGGGTGCTGCCAACGAAATAGGCGCCGACGTCGGACGCAGCAACGATAATGATAAACAAGGTGGTCAGCACCCAGCCATTAGGCAAACCCACCATATAAGACAGCGATAACCAGCCAGCCCCCAAAACAAACAACCCAATCAACGCGCGAGTCACTGACGCTCGCCAGAGAAATGACAGCTTGGGATAACTATCGACAAGCAACGCATTGGCTAGCCATGCAAAACAAGCAACGCCTAATACAGGCCTAATAGCCGTCGAGCTCGAGATCAGATCCTGGTGGTAGGTCAAAATGAATCCACCGCATAGGCCGACGAATACCAGAGAGAACACCATTCGCACCCAGCGCGTATCCCACCCTGCCAAACCGGCCCACTCCCAAGCACCCGCAGCAAACACAACAGCAACTAGGACAGACATGGCAAGCGGAGGCAGCTGCGTCACTGCCACGAGAAAAACTGCCAGCATTATGAGTGCCGTATAGATACGCTTAACTAACACTAGACACTCTCCCCCGCTGGCCGTGCACCGTATCGACGGTCTCTGCCGCGAAAGTGCTCAATAGCCACGTCTAGTTCTTCAACGTTAAAGTCCGGCCAGAGCGTATCAGTGAACCAAAGTTCAGCATAGGCAAAGTGCCATAAGAGAAAGTTGGAAAGCCGCCATTCACCACCTGTACGAATACAAAGATCAGGTGCTGGCTTGTCAGCAAGTGACATTCGTGAGCTGAGCATATTCTCATCGATATCGTCTGCAGAGAGGAGGCCTGCCGCGACATCTCGGGCTAGCGAGGATGCAGCTGCGCTCAAGTCCCATCTGCCGCCATAATCAAGCGCCAAAACCAGAGTGGACTCGGTGTTGTGACTTGTTGCTCGCTCTGAGTCTTCGAGCAGCTTCGCAATTCGAGGACTCAAACGGTCTCGTCGACCGATAAATTGAACACGGACACCGTCAGCGGCGAGCTCTTTAATTTCTCGTCGCAGGTAGCGTGAAAGTAGCGCCATTAGTGCACGAACTTCAGCCTCTGGTCGCTGCCAATTCTCGCTCGAAAACGCGAAGAGCGTTAGCGTTTTAATGCCACGATCGCGGCAGGCGTACATAAGTGGTTTAACAACATCAGCCCCAGCTCGATGGCCTATCGGCCCGGGAACGCCACGTTTTTTTGCCCAGCGATTATTGCCATCCATGATGATGGCAATGTGCTCGGGGACAGCCCCTGTGGTGCTGGCAGGAAGATTCACCGCGCCATCAACTCGCTATCAAATTTCCATCAAGTCGGCTTCTTTGACACCAAGAGCCGCGTCGACCTTGGCGACAAACGCATCGGTAAGCTTTTGAATCTGATCTTGGCCTCGGCGTTCCTCGTCCTCTGAAATCTCTTTTTCTTTCACAAGATCTTTCAACATGCCATTTGCATCACGCCGTGCATTTCGAATAGAAACACGTGCAGACTCAGCCTCAGCGCGGGCCTGTTTGATATACCCCTTACGCGTTTCTTCTGTAAGCATCGGCATTGGGATTCGGATTACATCGCCCGCCGTTGAAGGATTCAAACCCAGATCACTCTTCATGATCGCTTTTTCAACGTCTGGGGTTATCGATTTGTCAAACACGCTCACCGCCAGTGTTCTCGCATCTTCTACATTGATGCTTGCCATCTGCTTGAGCGGTGTTTCCGCTCCGTAGTAATCAATTCGTATACCGTCGAGGATACTGGGGTGGGCGCGACCCGTGCGGATCTTATTAAAGTTCTGCCCCAAGGCCTCGAGCGACTTTTCCATACGCTCTTCAGCATCGCTCTGTATATCGTCAATCATGTATTCGATCTCCCCAGCAGTAGTGCGTTTAACTCTCTGGCTCCGCCTACTGAATCAGTGTCCCCTCAGAACCGCCTCGTACAATACTCAATAAAGCGCCTTTCATCGACATATTAAAGACACGTACCGGCATTTGATGGTCCCGGACCAAACATATCGCAGTGAGATCCATGACACCCAGCTTCTTGTCGAGCACCTCATCGTAGGTCAGTGACTCGTACTTGACCGCCGTTGCGTCTTTCATTGGGTCTGTATTGTAAACGCCGTCGACCTTGGTGGCCTTCAGGACAACGTCCGCCTCGACTTCGATACCGCGAAGGCAGGCCGAAGAATCTGTGGTGAAGAATGGATTGCCGGTTCCGGCTGAGAAAATCACCACGTCACCCTGTGACATGGCACGAATCGCCTTTCTTCGGTCGTAGTGATCAACAACGCCGCTCATGGGGATGGCTGACATTACCTGGGTGGCGATATTTGACCGTTCAAGCGCATCGCGAAGTGCCAATGCGTTCATGACAGTCGCTAGCATACCCATGTGATCACCGGTTACGCGATCGAGTCCCGCTGACTGCAAAGCCGCGCCTCTGAAGAGGTTGCCACCACCGACCACTAAGCCGACTTGGACGCCAATACCAACCAGTTGGCCAATTTCTAACGCCATTTGATCAAGCACCTTCGGGTCGATACCAAAGGATTCGTCGCCAGTAAGGGCCTCACCACTGAGTTTGAGTAAGATGCGCTTGTAGACTTTTTCGGTTGCCATACTTATCTCCCAGAGCTCGACCGCTATCATAGCAACAGCGATGCTTTTATTAACCCGCTAGCAACTACCAACCTGTCATTACGAGCCAGCGGCCTTAGCTCGTTCTCAGCTACACGTTACTTCCAACAGTTTCAACGTCACTGAGCATCCAACACCTAGACCATAAAAAGGCAGGACATTTGAACCCGCCTTTGTTGTTCTAAAGCCCCCAAGTCCCTGATCACTGTTTAACCAGCGACTTGGAGGTATTTCTGGTGTCTCGCGTTATTAATTACCGAGCTGCGCAGCAACCTCAGCAGCAAAGTCGACCTTCTCGACTTCGATGCCTTCGCCGACTTCGAAGCGTGTAAACCCTGCAATGCTCGCGCCCGCAGCCTTTACTAACTTACCGACAGTGACATCTGGATCTTTCACGAACGCCTGCTCGGTCAAACTATTCTCCGAGAGATATTTGCGAATACGACCTTCAATCATCTTCTCAACGATCTCTGGCGGCTTACCAGAATCAGCAGCCTGCGCCGTGTAGATCTCTCGCTCTTTCTGCAACTGGTCCTCTGGCATATCAGCAGGAGCTACAACCGCAGGGTTAACAGCGGCCACGTGCATAGCAACATCTTTCGCCAATTCTTCATCGCCGCCTGCAAGCTCTACGAGCACGGCGATTCGGTTATTACCGTGGACGTATCCACCGACAACGCCATCAGCTGCAGACACAACGCCGATACGACGTACAGAGATGTTCTCACCGATTTTCTGAACCAACGCCTGACGTGCATCTTCGATATCACCACCGGCGATAGCCGCAACATCATCAGTTTGAAGTTCAACTGCTTTGTCCATGACCTGAGAAACAAAGCCAGCAAAATTCTCATCGCGAGCTACAAAGTCTGTTTCGCTGTTTACTTCGCCAATGACGCCGGACTTACCATCTTCAGCAATTCTTATTGCAACAACACCATCAGCTGCAGTACGACCGGCTTTTTTCGCAGCCTTCATACCACTTGATTTACGAAGCTCTTCGATCGCAACTTCGATATCCCCACCTGCAGCTGCGAGTGCTTTTTTACACTCAAGCAAACCCAAGCCTGTTCGTTCGCGCAATTCTTTTACTAATGCAGCAGACATTTTTTTACCCTTTTTACGACTTAAAACAGTCCCGCTATAACTGCGGAACAACACTTAAAAAAAAGCCGCGCTAGGCGCGGCCTATCAATATTTACTCGGCGTCGCCAGTGGCCTCGGCGGGCGCCTCAGCTTCTTCTGTCTCAACAACTTCCATGAACTCGTCAACGACAGGCGCTTCAGAGCTAGCACCTTTACCGGCCATGACCGCATCTGCGACTGCTGTCACGTAAAGCTTGATAGCGCGGATCGCATCATCGTTACCTGGAATGATGTAATCAACACCATCGGGGTCACTGTTTGTATCCACGATGCCAATAACGGGGATACCAAGCTTGTTTGCCTCAGTGATCGCGATACGCTCGTGATCAACGTCAACGACGAACAAAGCGTCAGGCAAACCGCCCATGTCCTTGATACCACCAATAGAACGGTCAAGTTTGTCTTTGCTACGCGAGCGCATCAGAGCTTCTTTCTTTGTCAGCTTGTCGAATGTGCCGTCCTGCTCCTGCGTCTCAAGATCACGAAGACGCTTGATAGAAGAGCGAATGGTTTTGTAATTGGTCAACATGCCGCCTAACCATCGGTGGCTGACGTAGGGCATACCGCAACGCTCGGCCTGCTCCTGAATAATTTTACCTGCGGCACGCTTAGTACCAACAAACATAATTTGGTTCTTGTTCTCTGCTAATCGCTGGATAAATCCAAGCGCATCATTGAACGCAGGAACAGTGTGCTCGAGGTTGATAATGTGGATCTTGTTTCTCGCGCCAAAGATGTATTGATCCATCTTTGGGTTCCAGAAACGGGTTTGGTGGCCAAAGTGCGCGCCGGCCTGCAGCAACTCGCGCATGCTTACTTGTGTCATAACTTTTCTCTAAGTTGGGTTTCACTTCCGTTTACGCAAAGTGTCCAACCGACAGAGCGGCACCCGGCACTTTGTTGAGTGTAAACGTGCTATTAATTACCGGCATTCCCGATAACGGCGCGCTTTATACCACACGCTCGCTAAGTCCAGAACCCTTAACCTGTAATATTCACCGCTCCTTGCGGTAAACTACCGGTATTAGTGAACTTCAATTAAAAAGTCTTGGAAATGAGTACGTGAGCAATATAGCGATCAAAACCGATGAAGATATCGCAGGTATGCGAGAGGCCGGCCGTCTAGCAGCTGAAGTGCTGGAGATGATTGAGCCGCATGTCGTCCCTGGGATCTCCACCGCTGAGCTAGATCGAATATGCCACGACCATATCGTGAACGTTCAGAATGCAATCCCGGCGCCACTCAATTATAAGGGATTCCCAAAATCTATCTGCACCTCGGTCAACGAGGTGATCTGCCATGGCATCCCCTCAGAAACAAAAATTCTGAAACAGGGCGACATCATCAACATTGACGTCACCGTGATTAAAAACGGGTGGCATGGCGACACGAGCATTATGGTTCCTGTTGGCAAGGTTGCGCCGCACGCAGAACGATTGATGCGCGTAACGCAGGAATGTCTTTATAAAGGCCTGGCGTTGGTAAAACCTGGCGCACGGTTGGGCGACATTGGCCAAGTCATTCAGCAGTATGCGGAATCCTCGTATTACTCTGTGGTGAGAGAATACTGCGGCCATGGCATTGGAAAAGTCTTCCACGAAGAACCTCAGGTACTGCACTACGGGCGCGCGGGAACAGGACTGGTTCTTGAAAAAGGAATGACCTTTACCGTGGAGCCCATGATCAATGCAGGCAAGCGACATACGAAGTTGAACACGCGCGATGGCTGGACAGTTACAACGCGCGATGGTCGTCTGTCTGCACAGTGGGAACACACTATTGCTGTCACTGACGACGGGTGCGAAGTCCTCACAAAACGCAGTAGAGAAACGCTTCCCTTCTAAGTGCAGCACTGACGGATGGATCACAGGTGCTAGTTGATGCCATGGTGATCGGCGGTGTTCTCACCATCGACTGCTCTGATCCCATGCTTAATTCGTAATTAATGAGAATCGTCAATATACGACCCTATGGTGACACCAACACTGACAGTGCTAATCGCAGAATTGAGAGACGGTCTTAAGGCACGCAATGCTGAACTGTCTGATCAGTTTTCTCCTGACAAGTCAGTCAGCGACTTATTAACGGCGCGGTGCGCTGCCGTTGATGACGCATTAGACCAGCTGTGGGCGCACTTTAACCTTGACGAGGCTAATGCAACGCTTGCGGCGGTTGGCGGCTACGGTCGGGGTGAGTTATACCCGCAATCTGACGTAGACGTGCTCATCCTGATACCCGATGAGGCAAAGGTCGATAACACTTCGTTATCGGGCTTTGTTGGCGCCCTTTGGGATCTAGGCCTCAAAATTGGCCATAGTGTTCGAACGCCCGACGAATGCATCTCGCTCGCCTCCACTGACATCACGGTAATGACCACCCTGATAGAAACTCGCTTGTTAGCAGGTGAAGGAGCGTTACTCGATGAGGTCACGAAACGACTGGACGAGGAGCGTGTTTGGCCATCAGCGGAGTTTTTCAACGCAAAGATCGAAGAACAAAGCACTCGCCATGAAAAATTTGGTCTCACAGGCTACAGCTTGGAACCCAACGTCAAGTCCTCACCCGGGGGCCTTCGCGACATTCAAGTCATAGGCTGGATTGCTCGCCGTCACTTCGGGATCAGTCTTGACGAGCTCCCAACAGGCGAATTCCTCTCGGAGGAGGAGCTCGGGCTGTTAAAGGAAGGACACGACTATTTGAGTCGCGTGCGTTTTGCCTTGCACACACAAACAGGCAGA
The DNA here is from genome assembly GCA_000227505.4 of gamma proteobacterium HIMB55. Lineage (NCBI taxonomy): Bacteria > Pseudomonadati > Pseudomonadota > Gammaproteobacteria > Cellvibrionales > Halieaceae > gamma proteobacterium HIMB55. The sequence continues at coordinate 1,694,166 of AGIF02000001.1, forward strand.
GAGGAGGATCGACTCCTTTTTGAGCACCAGCAGACCTTATCCAAGCAGTGGGGCTTTGAGGATCACGGAAAGTTAGCCGTCGAGCAGTTTATGCAGGCTTACTTCCGTAACGTGCAAGCGGTCTCTCATACCACGGCTCTTTTAATCGATATTTTCCAAAAGACGCTGTTGCATAGCGAATCATCAAAAGCCGTCATTATCGATGAGGACTTCGAACTCATTGATGATCGTATCTCGGCGCGACACGAGAAGGTATTTTCGGAGAAGCCGTCTAATCTTTTGAGAATTTTTTCAGTTATTGCACGCGACGACCGAGTAAAGCGCATTGATCCTGAAACCACGCGACTTTTGCGCGCCTCGGCACCGATTATTGACGACGCGTTTAAAAGCGATCCTGTCAACCGACGCGCATTCCTCGAGATTATTGCTGCACCCCACAACATGACGAAGCAGTTGCGCAGAATGCTGCGTCACGGGGTGCTTGCACGTTATCTCCCAGCGTTTGGTGCCATCGTAGGGCAGATGCAATTTGACATGTTCCACACTTACACCGTTGATGCGCATACCATGCAGGTGATTGCCAATTGCCGCAGATTTCTTCGCGCCGACTATACCGATCGTTTTCCTGTCACCACGCGAATTGCACAGCGCCTTCGAAACCCGTCCCTGCTCTTTCTAGCCGCGCTTTTTCACGACATCGGTAAGGGGAGAGGTGGCGACCACTCGGAGCTCGGCGCGGTTGATGCCCGTGAATTTTGTGAGCAGCACTTTTTCGATGAGCCCGATACTGAGCTCATTGTCTGGCTGGTTCGCAACCATCTATTCATGAGTTCGTTTTCGCAAAAGCGGGATATATCTGACCCTGAAGAGATCCAGCGCTTCGCGGAACATGTATCCACCGAGGAGCGACTCGATTACCTTTTCACGTTAACTGTCGCAGATATAAACGGCACTAACCCAGAGCTTTGGAATGCGTGGCGCAGCTCCTTATTGAGGCATTTGTATACGGAAACTCGTCGAGCGCTGCGGCGCGGTCTCGCCAATCCGATAGCGCGTGAAGACGTTATAACCGCCACAAAAAAAGCGGCAGCGCATCTCCTCGAATTCAGAGGCTTCTTGGACGACGAGCTATCCGATATTTGGGCGAATCGAGGCGACGATTACTTCCTTCGCGAGCGTCCAGAGGACGTAGCTTGGCACACCGAGGCAATTGCCGACTTTGACGGCAGTAGTGAGCCTCTGGTATTGATCAAGCAATCCTCAGAGTCACTAATAGCCAACGCAACACAAATATTCGTGCACACCCATGACACGGAGAACGTCTTTTCCAAAGTGTGTTCAGCCCTGGAACTTCTGGACCTGAGCATTAATGACGCGCGAATTTATAGCGGCACAGACGGCGCCACGCTCGACACTTTCTTTGTATTGAAAGCTGACGGTTCGCCGATAGACAGTGCTCCAGAGACTTTGACCTTGATCGAGCGCTCCATTGTCGAGGCGCTCAGCGCTTCTTCTGTTAGCCAAGGTAATCAGCGTATGAACCGGACATTGCGGTCCTTCCTGTCGCCTACCGAAGTAACCTTTATCGAGGATCAGAACCGCAACCTCACTATCATGGAGCTGAGCTCACCTGACAGACCGGGTCTGCTTGCACGCGTAGGGCAAATCATGGCGGACAATCAAATCAGCATTCAAGGCGCTAAAATTCAGACTTTGGGCGAGCGCGTGGAGGATGTATTTTTCCTCACAACCGACCAGGGTGACCGGCTTGCTGACGACACGATTTGCGAGCGACTACGCGAGCAAGTATGCACAGCTCTAGATCAAGGACTAGCGGCATGAATCCGGGTATGAATACGCTCCACCCCTACCCTTTCGAGAAGCTAGCTGAGCTAACATCGGGCGTGGACCTTCCCTCGCTTCGCCGTATCCCTCTCACTATCGGTGAGCCAAAGCACCAACCACCCGCACATGTATTAGAGGCGCTCGTCGCATCCATCGAGGAAATGGCGAAATACCCAACTATCGTTGGCACTGTGGAATTAAGACAGCAAATTGCAAGCTGGATTGCCAGGCGGTTTAAAACGCGCGCTGTTGACCCTGTGAGCGAAGTACTGCCGGTAAATGGTACTCGGGAAGGGTTATTTGCTATCGCTCAAGCGCTTGTCACACCGGGTAAAGCAGGCGGGGTGGTTATACCTAATCCGTTCTACCAAATTTACGAGGGCGCAGCCTTACTGACCAACGTAGAACCGCTCCTTGTTCCAGCAACTGAAAGCACGGAGCATCTTGCCAACTACCGACTACTTACCGACGATGACTGGCAACGGTGCGAGATGCTTTTCCTGTGCACGCCTGGCAATCCGTCCGGCGCAGTAATTCCTGAAACTGATCTGCATTATCTGATCGAAAAAGCGCTCGAGCACGACGTGATTTTAATCAGTGACGAATGCTACAGCGAGCTCTACTACGACGAAGAAAAGCCACCGGTGGGACTACTTGAGGCAGCGCAGAGCTACGGCAACACGGCTTTCAAGAATTGCCTGGTATTTCACAGCTTGTCGAAGCGCTCGAATCTGCCAGGCCTGCGGTCGGGATTCGTTGCGGGCGATGCCGACCTCATTGTTCAATTCAAACGCTATCGCACATACCACGGCTGTGCGATGCCGCTGCACCATCAGTTCGCAAGTATTGCGGCGTGGTCTGACGAGGACCACGTGGTCGAGAACCGAGCGCTCTATCGGGCAAAATTCGATGCAGTTACCGAGCGTCTTGCTCCCGTTTTGCCTGTGTCGATTCCGGAGGCTGGTTTCTACTTGTGGCCGAGGACGCCTGTAAGCGACACGGAATTCGCAAAAGATTTACTTAGACATACCAATGTGGCGGTTTTGCCCGGAAGTTTTTTGGGACGCTCGGTAAACGGCGTCAATCCGGGTGCCGACCATATTCGCATGGCCCTTGTTGCAACAATGACCGAGACACTCGAAGCTGCAGATAGAATTTGCCATTGGCTAAAGCAAGGGTGAGGCGCTAAGCACATGTCAGGCAATATGCTCAAAGAGAATCGCGTAGCGTTTATTGACCAACGCTTGCAAGAACTGTATCCCAACCCTCCAGTTCCGCTGGACCATACCGACCCCTACACCCTTCTGGTCGCGGTGCTATTGAGTGCGCAATGTACCGACGAGAGAGTCAACCAAGTGACTCCTGCGCTTTTTGAACTGGCGGATAATCCTTATGATATGGCCAGGGAGAGTGCGGAAACTATTCGCGCCATCATCAAACCCTGCGGCTTGTCACCCCAAAAATCCAAAGCGATTAGAAGACTCAGTGAAATCTTGATCGAGGATCATGGCGGCGAAGTCCCCCAAGACTTCGAGAGCCTCGAAAAACTTCCCGGCGTAGGACATAAAACCGCAAGCGTTGTGATGGCACAATCATTCGGGGTCCCAAGCTTCCCTGTCGACACGCACATACACCGTTTGGCGCAGCGCTGGGGGCTCACCCGCGGGCGCAATGTCAACGAAACAGAGCGTGACTTAAAACGCGTATTTAAGAAGAGCCGATGGAATGACCTTCACCTACAAATCATTTTCTACGGCAGAGAATTTTGCACAGCCAGAGGCTGCGATGGTCGTGTTTGCGAAATTTGTACCACTTGCTATCCAGCGCGAAAGCATCCTAAGCGCGTAAACAAACCTTAACTGATCAGTTCGAGAGACAATAAGACATGACTACTATCTACGGCATTCCAAATTGCGACAGCGTTAAGAAAGCGCGAAAGTGGCTAGAGACGCAGGATATTGCCTATACCTTTGTCGATGTGCGTGAGAACACGCCACCCAACACTCAAATTGCGCATTGGGTTTCCGTGCTGGGACCAGAGAAGATGGTCAACAAGCGCAGCACCACGTGGAAGAATATGTCGGAAGACGAACGCGCCGAAGCGCAGGCCGGCGATACTGTTGCCGTCTTGCTTGCAAATCCAACGCTGATTAAACGTCCCGTGTTAGAACACAACGACGTTTTGGATGTTGGGTTCAAGGCAGACGCTTACGCCGCTTATTTTTCCTAGTGGTTTTTTGAGGATATTTTTCGCGATTTATTATTAACGCGTTCCCGAAAAAACCTAATTCACTAACTTGACACTTTAGGAGTACGTACTCGATGTCTGGCACTCTCCACGGCTTTGGCCTAGGCGTAGCATCTGAAAATGCTAACGGCGATATTCTCGATGTTTTTTTTCCGGCGCCGAAAGCGAGCCTATCCGGCCCCTCAGCCGATGCACTTCGTGCAGTGTCCGGCACACTCGACGACGCGGCGCTGTCATCGCTTGCCAAGGATTGCCGCGCAGCTAATGACGAGCCCACAGCAGCGCTCGCAGAGAGGCTACGAGATGGTGGGCGAAGAGTGGTTGCATCAACACTGACAGAAAACCAAGCTCCCCAGACGGTTGAGGACGCCTACTTAAAGTTACATATGCTCTCTCATCGCCTGGTAAAACCGCACGGCACGGATCTGTCTGGCATCTTCCCTTTGCTTCCCAACGTCGCATGGACTGATGAGGGCCCTGTTGATTTAAGCGAGCTTGCGGATCGACAGTTAACTGCTCGGCTGCAGGGGCGGGTACTGGAAGTCGCAAGCGTTGATAAATTCCCCAAAATGACAAATTACGTTGTGCCCTCGGGCGTTCGCATCGCCCACAGTGCAAGAGTCCGCCTCGGCGCCCACCTTGGTGCAGGCACTACCGTTATGCACGAGGGATTTATCAATTTTAATGCCGGCACTGAAGGACCTGGCATGGTCGAAGGCCGAATCTCCGCCGGTGTTATGGTAGGTAAAGGCTCGGATCTCGGCGGTGGCTGCTCCACCATGGGCACGCTATCTGGTGGCGGCAATATCATTATTTCAGTGGGTGAAGAATGCTTGATCGGCGCGAACGCTGGACTCGGGATTCCTTTGGGTGATCGCTGCACGGTTGAGGCCGGACTCTTCGTCACCGCAGGGACGAAAGTGGCGGTACTCGACGATCAGAGAAATACGATCGAAAACATCGCCGCGCGGCATCTGGCCGGTCGCTCGGATCTACTCTTCCGTCGGAATTCACAATCGGGATCTGTAGAATGCCTAACCAACAAAACAGCGATTGAGCTCAACGAAAGCCTCCATGCAAACAACTAACGCGCACACTGATGCCATAGCCCTAACCAAGGAGCTGATCGAAAAGCAGTCGGTAACACCTGCTGATGATGGTTGTCAGCCGCTTATGGCGGAACGACTCAGCAACATCGGCTTTACCTGCGAGTCTCTGCCCGCTGAGGAAGTGTTGAATCTGTGGGCAACGCGGGGCGATGAGGGACCATTACTGGTTTTTGCAGGACATACCGATGTTGTGCCACCCGGTCCCCTAGAACACTGGGATAGCGACCCGTTCACTCCGACCGAACGCGACGGGTTCTTGTTTGGTCGAGGCGCGGCAGATATGAAATCGAGCCTTGCGGCAATGATCGTTGCGACAGAGTCGTTCGTTGCCAAGCATCCTACTCACAAAGGGCGAATCGGGTTCTTAATTACCGCGGATGAGGAAGGGCCAGCGGTTTATGGCACACGCCATGTGGTAGATACACTCCTGGCTCGAGGCGAATCCATCGATTGGTGTATTGTTGGTGAGCCCTCAAGCACATCGCGGCTTGGTGATACCATCAAAAACGGGCGTCGAGGCTCCATCAATGCAACGCTCACGATTAAGGGAAAGCAGGGCCATGTTGCATACCCGCACTTAGCGGATAATCCCATGCACAAAGCCTTCGAAGTGCTGCAACGACTAAGTGCGCTTGAGTGGGATCAAGGCAATGACTTCTTTGACCCAACGCAGCTGCAGTTTTCTAACATACAGTCGGGAACCGGTGCGACCAATGTGATTCCAGGCGAGTTGACCGCTATTTTCAATTTGCGTTTCTCAACGGAAATAACCGCAGATGGTATTAAAGAAAAATGCCAAGCAGTCCTTGATGAGAGTGGTGTTGAGTACGAGATTGACTGGCAATTAAGTGGTAACCCGTTCCTCACTGAACCCGGAGAGCTTGTTGAAGCTGCCACAAAAAGCATCGTCGATGTTACCGGTGTCGATACCGTGCTGAGTACCGGTGGCGGCACCTCTGACGGACGGTTTATTGCAAAAATGGGTGGGCAGATTATAGAGCTTGGCGTGATCAACGAATCGATCCACCAACGCAACGAGCATGTGCTTATCTCAGACATTCCGAAACTAGCCGCAATTTACGAAGAGATCCTGATCCAACTCCTCGCTTAGCAACCCCTCGTGTAGCGCAACCCCTCGTGTAGCAAGGCACCGTAAGCTCGTAGGAGATCACGAAGTCTGTGCTAGGGAGCACAGGAGGGCACGAGCAGACTTCACTAAGCTAGCGGAGCACTTAACCACCACCAAGGCTATCAGTCAGCGCCCCTTACCTTATGGCGGTAACGGCTAATTGGGAAATGAGCCGATTAGGTGAAGAAGATCTTAGTCTGAGGTAGCTCTGCACTCAGGCCCTGTGTGAGTGTTCTGAAGTACGCTTCGCAAGATCGCGACCAAATATCCGCATTGGGGGAAGTGACGAACTCCCACTCAACCGACGCGTTGAGCATTAACATGGCCTCGAGCACCCGAGTCAAACCCACGATCTTCGCCTGCAAGAAGTCCGAAGCCGCACCCTCAAAATCGGGACTGTCCAGACTGCATTTCACATGACTAGGTAGCTCGTTTTGGCGCAACCAATCCATTAACCGGGCCTGCCCTTCAACGCTTGCTAAGTCGACATCGACGATGCCTTCTAGAAGCTCGGACTGCTCCACTACCCCCATGCCCGCGAAAGTTACCTTGTATCGGGCGAGTAACTCTGGCGTGGGCAAGCAGTCAATCAATAACAGTGAAGTCTTCATACATAATCCTTAACGCCGCTCTTTCATTGGTTACCAGGGCGAACCAAAACATCAAACCTCACCGTCTTACCGGTAATCGAGTGGGAAGGTTTAACGCCCCCAAGATGGGGCGACTTTGCGGGTCGTTTGACTACCACGCGCTCTGCGGGCTGAGACAACGCCCAATGAAGCAATTCCACAGCCGGATCGGTCGAGCCAGACTGCATTAGTTCTGTACTCATCGATTGGCTGGCAAGTAGCGACTGCAAAGCGGCAAGGTCTTTCTTTACCGCGGCTGATTTGCTGCGATCCGGAAACATTGGATCGAGATAGATCGTGTTGAAGCCTGATACCGAACGTCGAGCACTATCTCCCTGGCTGATAGTCATGCGCTCAGCAGCGTTGACCACTTTCTCTGAAGCGCTCATAAGCGCTGTTTCATGTGCATGCTTCAATAAAAAGTAGAGAACCGGTGATGCCTCGGATAGCTCAACCTCGCAGCCCAAGTCAGCAAGTACGAAAGCGTCTCGTCCCAAACCAGCGGTAGCATCAAAAACGCGTGGTTTTCTGTCAGCTTTCACGCCAACTGCTCTACCCAAAGGCTCATTGTGGCCTGACTTTCGTCTGTGGAGCATATCAGGAGAGGAAAAATCGACAGTGACGCGGCCCGGACGAGGCTTCTCCAGAGGCTGCAACCACACCTCATGCATATCAACAACGAGCGCCACAGAAGCCCTCGATTCGGCATAAGAGCGCGCTAGAGACAGACCTAATTGCTCAGCAATTTTTTCTGCCGCCTCCTCAGCTGATTTGGATGCGGGTATCACTTCGCAGGCAATCATCGATTCCTAACACCGAGTTCAAATACGCCGTCATCCAAGCTTGTTTTGAGACCCACTGATAATGCCTGCTGACGCAGCCCGTGCTTATCGGTAAATTCGATTGCGCGTGCGGCGGGCTCGCCTGCAGACCAGTCCAGGAACTCCATTCCCGTCAGCCGGCGCTCGTCCATGCGGAGACCGGACATGCTCAACAACTCACTTCGCGCGTAATGTAAAAACTCTGCGGGCGTGCTCTGTTCTTCCGATTCGGGCAAACATGCTGAGAATTGACCCATGTGAATACCGCCCGGAGGCACATGCTCGATTAGCCTCGCTAAACGGATAGTGACATCACCGACGATGTAGCTAAAGACCGTGGGGTTGATGCCTTCTGCCTGCGATAGCTCGTAATGGCTACCTAAGTGAAACGCGGAGCGAAGAATCGGTACGGTACCCACCTGCGATTTTTGACGTGCCACCGCGTTGTCGATCAGCACCAGTAAGAAAAATGTTAGTAGATCAACGTTGGGGAAGGCTCCCAAATCGCGGTTCCAGACATAGTAACCGTCCCCCGTCGTGGTCCGAGCGAAATTAACCTCGACACCCTCTCGCTTAAGCTTGGAGTAGGCGGAGTTCATTGAATACGACAGGCTGTTTAGCTGGCTCGCCTGCTCAAACGGTCGAAATAACGAAAAATCTACGATGTCAAAAAGTGCGACAGCACGCTCTTCAACATGCGCAATGCTAAAGCGCTTCACCAGCGCATCAATCTCTGAAATAGTCTCGTTGTCGCCACCTAGTGCGCGATTTAACTTGATAAAACTCGGTGCAACCCCTAGCCGCGCTGCGATCTCAAAGATTTCAGCATGTCCTTTGTGTCGGGAACCTGAGAGCAGTTCGCGCACATAAGCTTCATTAGCCAGAGGTTCAGGTAATCGTTCATCAGGAGCTGTGAAGTTGCCTAGAAAATAGTGAGGCACAACAACGGTCAGCAAGCCATTAGGATCGAAGGCCCAGCAAAGCACGAGACTCTGGCCGAGTCGCCATTGCGTCTGTAGTGTCGCCTCTAGCTGTTCTAGTGCCACCCCTTCACCCTCATCTGCCCAAGCTATCTATTTTCGTGGCGAGATTGCGTCTCGAACTTCACTTCGAGCACTGGCATCATACTGGCTCGGGGACTGGATTTCGTCATGTTTACTCATTTATTTAATGCGACCTCACTCAGCAAGTGGCGACCTTTTACTGGAGCTGCGTGGATAACACTTATCGGACTTTTGCTAAGTCCGATGGGGTGCAGCAATCTCCAAAAATACGACGTAACCTTTAACGATCGAGCGGTGTATTCACCTCAAGTGTTGTTCAGCGATTATCGAATCAATGACAAAGCGCTAAGCATGTGTATTGAACAGGCCATCAAAGATTTCGAGGTCTACTCAGCCAGCGGGTTAGAGATACTTAACTGCTCTGATGCGGGCATTGAATCTCTCCTGGGACTATCACAATTTAAAAACCTCAAACGGCTAAAACTGTCGGACAACAACATCCGGAACTTGGTCGAGTTATCGGTGATGCGCGACTTGATTGATGTGCAGCTAGACGGGAATCACGTCGTGGACACCGTGCCATTGACTGGACTTCCGCTTCTCGAGAAGGTCAACTTGGCTCGAAATCCAGCACTACAGTGTAATGGTCTGGGCAAGTTTTCCGCCGACGTTGGCATCACATTGCCGGAGCATTGTCAGTCATGACGTACTGGCTGTACCGCGCGATCGCAGCGCTACCGCTCGCTTTGTCGTATCGCTTGGCGAGCCTCATTTCCTGGTTGACGCAATACGTCATCCGATATCGCGTTGAGACCGTTGATCGCAACCTGAGAGCCGCTTTTCCCGAGCAGACCGATGCCTGGTACTCAGAAACTCGCAAACGTTTCTACAAACAGTTCGCTGAAGTGACCGTCGAATCGCTCTATGGCTGGCGCATGCCAAAAGCGGAACTGGAAGCGCGCATGAAACTCATCGGTTGGGAGCCTTTGCTAGCATCATCCGACGAGTCTCCGAAGCCAGGCATCCTGCTCTCCATACATCACGGAAACTGGGAGTGGTTGGTGCAACGTTCTAGCCTCGCGGCATCTGCTCCGTTTGATGGTGTTTATAAGCCCCTTCACGATAAAGGTGCTGATCGCTTTGCACTCGAATCCCGGGGACGATGGGGTGGAACGCTCGTCACGATGAAAGCGATGGGACGGCATGTATTACGAAACCGCCGGACACCTAGAGTACTCGCACTCCTCGCAGACCAAGCACCCGGTAAAAAAGAAACTGCGCACTGGACGACGTTCATGAACCAACCCGCGGGCTTCTTTCTGGGCCCCGCAACTCTCGCGAACATAACGCAATATCCCGTCTACTTTGTGCGTGTTCAGCGTGTGGGACGCGGTTTTTATGAGATCGAGCTCATTGAGATCTGTAAAGAGCCCGGAAGTCTTTCGCAGGAAGAATTGATCGAGCGATACGTAGAACTTGCAGAGGAAACAATCCGTCTCGAGCCAGAGAGTTACTTGTGGAGTAATCGTCGGTGGAAGCGAACACCTCCGAAGGAGTTTCTAGCCGATCAGGCGACGTTGACAGAAAGTGAGGCCGAATCGGGCGATATCCAGTCAAATCCCTGACTCTGAGTGGCGTAAAGCACTTGCGCTTCTACCTGACGCGACCACTCCTCAAGTCGAGATGAGACAGCTTCAACCGAATTATTTTGCTCGGAGATATGACCAGCGACGACCACCTTTGGCGCACCGTCAGTCATAGACACAAGCATCGTCATTGCTTGTTCATTATTCAGGTGTCCATAGTCACCAGCGACACGGCGTTTTAATGCTGCGGGGTAGGGTCCACGCCGCAACATGTCTAAGTCGTGATTAAACTCGAGTAGCAACATGTCACACCCGGAAAACGCGGCTTGGACGTGGGGCGAGACGCAGCCGAGATCAGTAAGCACACCAACCGCGACACCATTGTGGAAGAAACGATATTGCACGGGCTGCCTTGCGTCGTGAGGAACGGTTACCGCCCTTACTTCGATGTCGCCAATGGCAAATGATGAGTCGCTTTCAATTTCCACTACCGAGCGCGCGGAATCCAACTTACCGGATTGCCGAGTACCGTAAGTGGTATATACCGGAGCAGACGCCGCCTTTGCTAACGCAGCAACACCCGCGATGTGGTCTGAATGTTCGTGCGTCACCAATACCGCATCGATGTCAGTGACCTCCAAACCCAGCCGAGGCAGGCGAGCCATCATCTCCCGCACAGGGAAGCCACAGTCGATCAGTAGGACCGTGTCTTTCGAGGCGATCAGCGTCGCGTTGCCTTTACTGCCAGAGCCTAGCGAGGCGAGTCGCAACATTAAGTAATGTTGCCTTGCAAAAGAATGAGTAGCCCTTGTTGCTCTACTTGCTCGATAGCCTGACCCTGCGAATCCAGAACGTCGATATAAATCAACTCACGCTCCTGAGTGGTGAGCATCACCTGAAATTCACGGCCAATGAGTGGATCGTCGCTATCGCCGCCGCCCCAGAGCCAGCCAAACCAACCTTCCTCACCCTCGCCATCAGGACCAAGGTAAGTCACGTAGAACAACCCTGCGCTCCGGTTCTTATCGTCGACTCGGAAGCCGGCATCGGAAAAGCCTTTTTCAGTAGCCGCCCAGGCGCGATTGAATGGCAACTCCAACCTGAGACGAGCACCGGCCGATGATTCCTCCAGCGCAATCCGCCCAGCGCCAGTCATCGCCTGCCCAGCCATCATCGAAACAGGCGCAGACTCAGCATTATTCGCAATGAACTGAGCGATGTTTCGAAGCATCTTTTGCTCAAGATCGTCATCATCCGAGCTCTCAGGCCATGATGTTAGATCAATGTCTTTTGCCTGATTCTGCTGCAGCACATGCAACTCTGAGGTGTTTCGCTGGACGCCTGAATCGACACGAAAACGGAAACGAGACTCGAGTTCACGGTCCTGCAAAAGGACAAAATCGGTATCAATCAAACCACCAGTTGCATCCACGCGAGACACGTCGATACCACTGCTCACCAAGAAAGCACGCACCTGCGGCCATAACTGCCCGGGCGCCACGTTGACCACAGCCCAACTGTTACCACCAAGGCGCTGCAACCGGACAGCATCGACTTGAGATCCTGCAGTCAACGGTGCGGGGCGAGGAACCTTACCGGTGACAGGTATTGCGATGTTCACAGCCACCTCAGGAATGGGATAGCCCTGCTGAATGGCCTCAGAATCCAAATCCTCGGGCACGGTTATTGCCGCAGTCTCAATGGCAGTCTCGTAATCTCCGGACAGCTCTGTTTCAGTCTCCCAGGGAACTACGTTGACTGATTCCGGAAGGTAGCTACAGCCTGCAACTGCCGCCAGTGCAAGCAATACGGCAGCATTTTTTACGTCATGCATTCGCGTTTTTATTTTAAGCATTCGTCCATTGCCTTGTTCAATGTTCCCTGATGCATCTCACTCAATGGTGTCAGGGGTAATCTCATCATAGGATTAATCAAGCCCATCTGTCCCATCGCGTATTTAACGGGAATAGGATTCGGCTCGAGGAAAAGCGTATCGTGTAACGCTCTCACACTGTCATCAACAATGCGCGCCGCCGCAATATCACCTGCTAACGCCAGTTTACACATATTCGCCATTTGAGCAGGCGCCACGTTAGCGGTAACCGAAATGCAACCCGAGGCACCCGCCTCGAGTAGATCGCAGGTTGTGCCATCATCCCCAGAATAGACAGCGAATCCCTCCGGCAATGCCTGTATGAGCGCGGCTCCTCTTTCGACATCGCCTGTCGCGTCCTTCAAACCGACGATATTTTCTATCTGACTCAGACGCAGTGTCGTTTCAGAAGAAAGATCGCAGCCGGTTCTCGAAGGAACGTTGTAGAGCACGATTGGTAAGTTAATCGCACCCGCCACTGCCTTGAAGTGCTCGTACAAACCCTCTTGCGTAGGCCGGTTGTAATATGGTGTGACGAGTAGCGCGCAGTCTGCGCCCGCCTCGGCAGCTGCTACCGTTAATTCAACGGCCTCTAAGGTCGAGTTCGAGCCCGTGCCCGCCATAATGGGGATTCGTCCCCCGGCGTGACTCACACCAAAACGGATAACCTCACGGTGCTCAGGGTGGCTAAGGGTTGACGCTTCACCCGTTGTGCCTACCAAGCCTAGGGCTGCGGTACCGTTCGCAATGTGCCAATCGATAAGTCGCTCGAGCGCTGCCCAATCGATATCCCCCGTCTCTGTCATGGGGGTTACCAGCGCAACGATGCTTCCGGTTATCATCAGCGTACTCCTGAGGCGGGTAAATTCGTAGTGAGGATCAATATGAAGCCGCAATTATCCATGTCGAGCGCCGTTTCACAACCGGTTTTACCGGGACTAAGTTGGGTGTTTCTGTCGTTTGTTTTTTTTGTCGCTACTTTGACCGTGCAGACTGCCTATAGTTCAGACCTCGAAGTCCAAATACGCCCACTAAGCGCCATCGATAAACAGTACATGGAGCAACAGCGCGCAACCGTTGAAGGCCTTGCTAACCGTCTCGGAAGACGACTCTCAGGCGTCCCTGCTCGTGACCTAGACACCCTGCAAATCATCATCGACCGTCGCTGGATCGACCAAGAGGACGCTAAAACGCAACAGGCGATGGGTATTGTGTTTGGCGATCTACTCGCCAAGGAGCTCAGCTTTGACTGGGTCGTTTACCGAGATCGGGCGGGGCGATCGCGAGCGCTCCGGTACAGAGATCAGGAAATCTACATTTTCCCTATTACGATGATCTCACGTCGATTAGCTGCGAAAGCAGAAACGCCCATGAAATCTTTATTTGATGAGCAAGTTCGCCGACAGAGTCAACGCCTGCCGGGCGCACGCTGGATGCCATCTAGCTAGAGCACAGTCCGTGAAATCAAAGACAGCTCAGTCTTAACACCCAAGAGATCAGAGTAACCGGCTAAGGTTCCGTCAAAGCTCAGCCCTAAGTCACGCGACTCGCACAGCGCGACCCGGTGTCTGGGGGCATGTATGACGGACAGATCCACGGCATTTCTGCACGCCACAGCTCGCTAACCCTACACCTAGCAAACTGCACCCGAATCAACATCATGGCGTAACGAGTAGCCTATGCTGGAGGGAACTCGAAGCTGCGTTCGTAATCGATAACACCGTCCACCCAAAAGGCTCTGTGACGAACACCTTCAGCCTCTCTGTCACCCGTTTCGTAACCGGCGTCACCTGGATACAACATGACAATATCGTCTGGATTGTCAGCCAGAATTTTTGGATAAAAATATGGCGCTTGTCGTTTACTTGCTCGTTGAATTGCCTCGCGCGCGCTATCGCTACCAGAGACATCCAACAGGCTGACAACAGTGGGTGGCGGTAATCGTAGCCTGCCAGCACGATGCTCATCGACAGCATCGCGGGGCGCCATCCAGGCAGCCTCCACCATTTCCTCTCCGTCAACTTCTACAGCCGCCTCTGCGGGAAGCGCCGCAATGAAAAACCAGGTTGCGAAACGGCGCTTTTGCCCTGCGGGTGTCAGCCAGTGCGAAAACGTCGTCAGCGAATCGAGATCAAGCGAGACATCCGCCTCCTCGCATAGCTCTCGCAGCCCACCTCTGGCAGCACGCTCCAACTCATTACTGCCCGCATCCTCTTCATCAATCTTGCCACCCGGAAACATCCAGACATCAGCCATGTTCTTTGCATTGGCATTGCGTTTGAGCAAGAGAATTTCCAACCCATCCTCGCCGTCTCTAACGAGCAGGATTGTTGCGGCTAAAACGGCGCCATCACGATCCTCAATGGGCAGATCAATGTTGGTTAGCATAGTTACAATCGAAGCATTGAAGGTAAACGTGCTTAGGGTCCTGTAGCTTCGATAGTACTGTCAGCGGTTCTTTTAAGGGTGATAGCCACACCATGGCATTTTCAACCGTCGAGGGCATTGATACCTGAAGATTTTTACCCAACTCTTCCAACACGAGCTGCTGCGGCGAAATGGGCGTCCCAAAACGCTCAGCCTCGTAGTCCTCAACACCCGCGAGTTCCGCAGCTGCAGCGATGGCATCATTCAAGCTACCGAGCTCATCGACAAGGCCTATCTCTAGCGCCTGTCGACCAATCCATACCTTACCGCCTGCTATCTCATCAACCTGCTCTACGGTCATATCGCGCCCACCAGCGACAAGCGCTAGAAACTCCTGATAGATACCATCGATCACTGCCTGAAATATGCGGCGGGTATTTTCGTCTAGTGGCTGCGCAGGGTCGAACCCACTTGCCATATTAGTCGTGCCAACACCATCGACACTGGCGCCAAAATAATCAAACACGCCCTCTATGGTCGGGAATACAGAAAAGGCGCCGATACTGCCGGTGATGGTTGTTGGCAGCGCCCAGATCTGATCGGCCTCGGCCGCAATCCAATAACCGCCCGACGCCGCCGCGCCACCCATCGAGGCAACCACGGGCGTACCTGCTTCTGAAATCTCTCGAACTTTGCTCCGAATTTCCTCGGATGCAAATACGCTACCGCCACCTGAATTTATTCTCAGAACAATCGCCGCGGCCTCTGCATCCATCGCATCGGTCAACTGCCCAACAATCGTCTCGCTTCCGGCGGAACCCTGTACGCTCTCGCCAGGTATCAATGTGCCTTCAACCGGCACAATAGCGATCGTTGCTGCAGCTTCATCAAAGGGTTGTCGAATATCCATGAGATAACGACGAATACCTACAAGTTCAACATCGCCCTCTTCGTCGACGGCATCAACAATTTCGGTGACACGTGCCTCCATAGCGTCACCGCTCAACAGCGTGTCAACGTAGCCCTCTTCCAAAAATACCTTTGCAAGATCACCCCCGTAAGCTTCCAATCTTGCGGGGAAATCATTGACGAACTCGGTTACCTCACCCGAACTCTTACCTCGACCAGATTCAACTTGAGCGGTGTAATCATCCCAAAGGCTATTGATCCAACGGCCAACCACAACTCGCTCTTGCGGCGACATATCGTCACGAAGGTAAGGCTCTACCGCGGATTTATTTTCGCCGGCGCGAAAAACGTGAAAGTTGACGCGGATATTGTCCAAAAAGCGCTTGAGGTAGGTGCGGTAGACACCAAACCCCATCAGACTTACACCGCCCTCTGGATGAAGGATGATTTCGTCTGCCTGCGCAGCGAGCAGGTAGTGCGACTGACTGAAGTAGTCACCCACCGCAACGATGGGCTTACCCGACGCAGAGAATCGATCAATTGCCTCGATGATCTCCATCGATTGACTGGTGGACGGCCCTGCTAAATCCTCAAGATCAAGAATGATCGAGGTAATGCGATCGTCGTCAGCTGCGGTATCAATCGCCTCAATGAGCGATGAAAGTAATATTTCTCCACCCATTTCGTTAGCGAACAGTGCATCAACGGGTTCGAGTGGCGTTTTGTTTTCAACCAAGCGCCCCTGTGGTGCGATCAACAAGCCGGCTCGCTCTGGCAGCGGCTCAGGCACTGTCTCAGAGAGACTGATCGAAAATGCCACCACAAAAATACCAACGAACACCAAGGGCACTAATACGGTGATCACTTTGCTGATCCCCGACAAAATCCGCCAAATCGCTCTCAAAAAATCCATTGATGCCCCTCTTATCTGCTTGTATTCACGTTACGAATTTAACCAGTTCTCGCTGCTTCCTTCCAAAACGCCGCTTCGACAAACCACGTCCCAAGCGACTTTAGAGAGACTAGCAGGGCTATATGCGCCAAGACCCTTCCACAACGCCATGTTTGGTGGCTGCTCTAATCGTCCGAGCCGCCCGCCTCTTCGAGAGCACGTTTTTCACGACCCCTAAAGCGTATGTAGGCCGTGCAAGTCGAAAACAGTAGGATCACGATGACGAGACCGCTGACCACAATAACGTTATGAGGTCGCGCGAACGTATCTTCAACCGCACTGATGAAGTAAAACAGCAGTAGCAGGCAATACCAAATCAACCAGTGAAGACTGTCACGTGCCACCCCAATCAAGAAAAGTAGGAGCGGCGCCACTGAGAGCAGCCAAACGGGCCATCTCGCGCCCAGCTCAAACACCTCCAGGGCGCCCTGGGCAATAAGTGCCACGCTGAGCACCCAAATGATGACCCACAATCGACCGGTCAGCTTTCCGCGGGGCATCATGACGGTATTTCCATCAACGCAAGGCGAGCCAGTCGCTTGCCCAAGGCCTGGCAAAGAGCGGCTTCGTGATCCGATAATTCCCCATCCTGTGAACCTCCCTCGGCCCAATGACTCGGCCCGTAAGGCGTGCCACCCGACCGCGTGGCGTGAAGCTCAGGTGCACTGTAAGGCAAACCGACAAAGATCATCCCGTGGTGGATAAGGGGTAAGGCCATGCTCAGTAGCGTCGACTCTTGACCACCGTGTAACGAGGCTGTCGAAGTGAAGACGCCCGCAGGCTTATCTACGAGAGCACCCCCCATCCAAAGCGGTGAGGTGCCATCAATGAAGTACTTGAGAGGTGCGGCCATATTGCCGAATCGTGTGGGGCTGCCGAGAGCCAACGCAGCACAGTGCCGGAGGTCATCGTCGTCACAATAAACCGGGCCGGTCTCGGGCACATCGGGAATTTGAGGTCGATCTGTTTCAGCACTCACCGGTGGCACAGTTCTCAAGCGTGCCTCGACACCTGACACTTGGGCAACACCCCTTGCGACCTGACGCGCCATGGCTTCAGTGGATCCATGGCGCGAGTAATAAAGGACGAGAACATACGGCTGGTCCACCAGGTGACTCCTAAATGAATAGTAAAGAGGCACGATATCACGTCGTCAGCACAAGTCGGACATCGTTATAATGAGACGAGATAGAAAAAGACAGGGCGATATGCGGTCACTAAAACACGTAATCACAACTTTCGTATTGATTGTGCTCGCAGGCTGTTCGGGCTCTGAGCGTCCGTTTCAGGCAGACAGCTGGACCGTTGTCAATTATTGGGCCGTCTGGTGCAAGCCGTGCCGGGAAGAAATCCCCGAACTTAACGAATTAAATAAAGACGCTGATATTCAAGTCTTGGGTGTCAACTTTGATCGCAAGGCAGGCGAGGCGCTGGCCGTTGACTCAGAAACCTTGGGCCTAGACTTCAGAAATATAGAAGACCCTAGTCAAGCATTAGGGGTGCAGCGCCCATCGGTCCTCCCAACTACCTTAGTAATAAGCCCTGGGGGTAAGGTCGAGGCTGTGCTGGTTGGCCCGCAAACTGCAGCCACCATCTTAGCGATTATAAAACCTGAGCTAGGTAGTTCCTAAGACAAAAAAAACGCCGGCTAAAAAGCCGGCGAATTAAAGGAGCCACTCAAATCGGGAGATGATTTCTCACCTGACCCTCAGACGTTTCCCTTGCACTGCCCCCGTCGCAATGCCGCCTGCTGGACAGTTATTAAGAACACCCGATTTGCAAAAAGTTCACACTTTTTTTAAAAAAGTTAACTCGCCTGCCAAATAGCGGATCCCGCCTGTCCGCTTCCCGATGACACGGTGAGTTCCACCTCCACCAAATCAGGATCAGATTCACTGTCAATGAGCTCTCCTAGCAACAGGTGGGATAACTCCTCTACGGTGACGTTAGTAATGGGCAGCACCCAGGTCTCGTCAGCCAAGAACTTAAGCACGCGACCATCAAAGTGTGCGTGCACCTCATCGCCAACCCGCTCTATCGTTTGATAAGGCGAGAACTCAGGTAGCAGCATGTACTCGTCATAGCGGTCACAGATCGCTTTTATCCGTCGCTTGTAAACATTGTAGTCGGCGGAAAATCCGTTATCGCCCATTTTTGCGACGATTCTCGCCGTTACAAAATAGTTATGTCCATGCAATCGTTCGCGCTCTGTTGCAGAGAAAATCGTGTAATGCGCTGACGAAAATTTATGCGCTTGTTTGTCGATGTGGAGGGTAACTAAGCGGGACACTGGACTACCTTGTTTGTTGTTGCTGTTTGGTTGTTCGTTGTTGGTTCTCTCGTCTGTTCTAAGCCTGAAACACGAAACTTCGTATTTGATTGGCTACTTACCGTCGCCAGCCCGGCCTTCGTGAGAGCTCAAGCTTTAAAGCGCAAGGGGCATTTCAAAAAATCAAGCAAGAACAGATATTCCTATACGTGCTCTGCAATCCTAGCCGATCACGCACGCGTAAGATAACCTTCTATACACATCAGTATCAGCGTGAGAGCAATGAGCAAAACAGCCATTATTAGCGGTGCGAGTTCTGGAATTGGGGCAGCCACCGCGCAGAAGTTCATCGAGCTAGGCTACACGGTCGTCAATATTGCACGCCGCAAAAGCCCAGTTGATAACGTTATAAATGTCAGCGCCGACCTAAACACCGAAGAGGGAGCAAAGCGCGCTGCTGCTCAAGCCGCTGAGGCCATCACCGCCGGCAGCGTCGTTGCGCTGGTGCACAATGCATCCCTTATGCTCAAAGATACAGTTCACGACTGTAGTAACGACGAACTGATGCGCGTACTTTCGGTCAATGTTGGCGCTGTGAACACGCTTAATAGAGAGCTTTTGCCTCGCATGAGTGCTGGGTCCAGCGTAATTTATGTTGGTTCTACCCTTTCCGAGAAAGCGGTTGCTGGAGCACATAGTTATGTCATCAGCAAACACGCGCAGCTGGGACAAATGCGAGCCACTTGCCAAGATTTGATGGGCTCGCAAATCCATGCAGCCATGATCTGCCCCGGGTTCACTGACACAGAAATGCTTAAGCAACATTTGGGGGGCGATACGGAGCTCATGCACGAAATCGGCTCGCAAAATGGCTTCGGTCGTCTCGTCACCCCCGAAGAGATAGCGGGCGCAATTACCTGGGCTCATCACAGCCCGGTACTTAACGGCTCAGTAATCCACGCGAACTTAGGACAAATAGAACGGTGACAGACGCTTCTTCACTCTCCCCGGTGCAATTAACCGAGCGCCGAGAGCGCGTTTTCCTCGTGCTCGCAGGCGTCTTTTTGTCTGCGATGACACTGCTCAATGTCATCGGCATCACAAAGTTTGTTCAACTCGGACCGTTGGCCGTGGCCGTCGGTGTGTTGCCCTACCCGATCACCTTTTTGTGCACCGATCTGATTTCCGAACTCTATGGAAAGTCCCGCGCTAACTTTTTGGTCACCGTGGGGTTATTCATTAACGGGTTCATTTTGCTGGTGATGACCGCGGGGCAGTACGCCACCTCGGTCGACCCGGCCAATATGCCGCCCTGGCAGATACTTCAACTCGCACAGCCCATCCCACTCCCGTCCGGGGATTCACTCGAGGGTAATGTTGAGTTGTTTACAGTGATGTATGCAATGACCAGCGGCGCGGTTACCGCCTCGATGGCTGCCTACATAACAGCACAGTACTGCGACGTGCAGTTGTTCCACTTTTGGAAGCGCGTTACCAAAGGCAAACACCTTTGGCTTCGTAACAACTTCAGTACGCTACTCAGCCAACTCGTCGATTCGGTTATGGTTGTGACGGTAACCTTTGGCGCAGTATTTCTGCGCGGGGAGATGGCCTTTCAGACGCTGCTGGTTTTAGTGGCCAGCAACTACGGGTTTAAAGCCGCAGTCGCGCTTCTTGATACGATTCCACTCTATATCTTAGTCGCACGTTTGAGACGGTATCTCGCGCTAGATGAGCATGAGCTGGCAGTTCCTGAGGCCAATGCCTGAGCCATAGAACAACACTGAGACCTAGCTAGCCCTGTTAGTAAGACTACAACCCCAGCGTTTTCAAGAAAGGGATCGTTGGTGTGCGCTGCTCAATCAGGCTTGAGCGCTCGATTTGCTCGATTGCGACAAGCGCCTCGGTCGGTGTTTGACGGAGCCGACGTGTCAGATAGCGAGCAACGTCGTCGGTTAGAATTAATCCCCGGTGTTTGGCGAGGTGAATCAACAACGATTCAAACGCATCCATCTCCCAACTTGGGAGCCGAAATCCCGCAAGCAGCGCAAGCCGGGATTTCAAATCGGGTAGCAAGTTATCAAGGACAGCAACAGCGACGCGTGAAGCAACAATGAGCGGTGTTCCCGCGTCCACGCAGCGGTTGAAACAATGAAATAGTCCTTCCTGCCAATCGTCGCTAGAACTTACCAACTCAACATCGTCGATAAGCACAGCAGCGGTTCCCTCAACACCGTCCAAGAAAGCGCTGGATGGCACATCCAAAACCAAGGACAGGGGGATATAGCTCGCGTTACTACCAAGGCTCGCACAAACCGCCTGCAGCAAGTGACTTTTGCCTAAACCTTCCTCGCCCCAAACAAAAACGCCGGGAGGAGATGACGCGACATCAGTCAGGGCATGTTCTACCAACTCTGTCTCCCGTCGCGATACCCAGTGCTCCCAGGTCGCATCGGGGTCAGTAGAGATCGGCAGAACGAGCTGCGAAGGAGTGGGATTCATGAATGCGCCCTACTCACCCAAATAGGTGTCAGTAGTAAGGTAAATACTCACCAAGCGACGGCAGAATACGAGCAGCACGGCCGCCACAGGTAAGGCGATCAATATGCCGGTGAAGCCGGCCAGCTGCCCACCCGCCATGAGCGCGAAGATAACGGCTACAGGATGGAGGCCTATTCGGTCCCCAATCAAGAGAGGCGTTAACGCAAAGCTCTCAATAAGCTGCCCGATGATAAATACGGAACCAATTAGCCCCAAAGCCCACAGGTCTAGCCCAAACTGCAGATAGCCCACAATTAACGCACTACCAACGCCAATCACAGCCCCTGCATAAGGAATGATACTCGCGGCACCAGCCACAAGGCCGAGAACAATCGCATAGTTCAAACCCACCAACCATAGACCCACGCTGTAGATGAGCGCTTGCGCACCCATCACTACCAGCTGTCCCCTCACAAATGCCTCGAGTACGGAGTGCGCTTCACTGATTGCACTTGTGACACCAGATACCATCGCTCGCGGCACCAACTTCATGATGCCTGCCATCATCAGGTCCCAATCGCGCATCAAATAAAAGGCAACCACAGGCACCAAAGCAACGTTTAGCAATCCCGTTAACAGCGATAGACTCGACGCAGTCACTTGTTGAACCACCCCCCCGGTAACTTTACCCACCGATGTCCAGTGCTCACTGAGGCTTGTTCGCCAGTCGAGCTCGGGCAGATTGATGGGGGTGAGGCTGAGCCATGCCTGTAATTTTGGCACCGCAACAGATGACAGCCAGCGGTACGCCTCCGGGATAGCGGCTGCAAGCTCGGAGAGCTGCTTGAAAAGCAGTGGTGCGACTACCGCGATCACGAGGACGAGCAGTCCCAGAAAAAGCCCAAAAACAATGATGACGCCATTGGTGCGCGAGAACCCGCGCTCTTCAAGTCGATCTACTAGGGGATCGCCGAGGTAGGCGATCAGAGCACCGATTGCAAAAGGCATCAAAATTTCTCGAAGGCTGATCAGCGCCGCAAGCAAAAGGCCGATAACAACTGCCATGAGCAGCCACTGAGATTGCGAGAGCTTTTTAATCTCCACCTCACTCATCAGAGAGACTCCCAGATCAATTCGAGCTCACCCCGCCGGGTCACGGGTTGAGCTAACAACCCGGAGCGCGATGGTATGAGTCTTGCCACCTGCTCAGCCGACGAAACACCAACCACTCGGTAGGTCACCCTGTCGCCATTTAATGAGTCAATTCTGAGATCTACAAGCTGGCCCAATTCATCAAACACGGAGGATACGGCTCGATAATCAGCATAGGAATGAACGCCTCGTACAGACACGGCGATCGCCTCAGACATCTCGAACTGTTGCAGCGTAACTGCAAGCGAGTCTCGCATTGCGTCGACCGCGAGATCGACGCCACGCTCCCAGATATCTGACAATTCAGACGCGCGGAACTGAATATTTTCTGTTTGCTCTGGGCCCACGTAATACCAATCAACGAGTTTGCTGCCGTCGCTCAAATCGATCCAACGGCCAACCAATGCATACTCCGTACCGTACCTCGCAGAAGCACGCCGGACTTGCTCGAAATCCCTCTCCCAAATGGCATTAACCGGCAGCGCCGCAGAATCCGCCAAATCGAGTAGCGGGAAACGAACCTCGACGCCACGAGCCTCGAAACGATCGAGCGAGGGTGACAGCAATTCAACGTCATCTGACCGCGCAGCAAAACGACGCGAGAACGGCTCGTCGAGCGCCAGCCAAATCACCACGGGTGGGCGTCTCTGCTCCCAGTAAAGCACTGAATGGTCGCGAAACAAGCTGCGGACAAAGGCATCATCGAATTCGAAAAAGACGCGGGTGCCGATATCGACATCATCTTGATAGCTATACAAGAGCACGTGCGACTGTGCGTCTTTTACCGCGGCCAAAAAGGCCTTTTCCTCAAGGATTTGCTCGTTCCCAGAAATCCTGACCAGAACGCGCGTCAATGCGTCACCCGCCGCGCGCTTTAACTCACCCGCACTGCGGTTTTCAACCGTTACTGCCTCAGCAAAGAAATCATCAGCAGCAAGGGAAGCGCCGCTGCTGAAAAGCCCCCCGAGTGTTAGCGAAATCGTGCAAAAGATTGCGTAAATACGTCTCATAGTTTTCAGTTTACCAGCGAAAGTTGGGTTGGTCGCTTTCCTCATGAGTAGTCAGCGAGTAATCTTCCCGCCCATACGAGAGGGACGTTATGACAGACCAGCAGCAAACCCAAGGGTTAACTTACAAAGACGCAGGTGTCGACATCGATGCGGGCAATGCCTTAGTGGATCGCATAAAGCACGTATCGAAGGCAACGCGACGACCTGAGGTACTGGGTGGTCTGGGAGGCTTTGGTGCGCTGTGTGAGATTCCCGAAGGGTATCGCAGTCCCGTGCTCGTCTCCGGCACCGATGGTGTAGGGACGAAATTGCGGCTCGCCATGCAGCTCGGCAGACACGACACCATCGGTATCGACTTGGTAGCTATGTGCAGCAACGATATTGCCGTCGTAGGTGCAGAGCCGCTCCTTTTTTTGGATTATTACGCTACCGGCAAACTCAACGTCGACGTTGCGGCAAAAGTCATTGAGGGTATCGGCAAAGGCTGCGAGCTTGCAGGCGCCGCACTAGTTGGCGGTGAAACGGCGGAGATGCCTGGCATGTACGAAGGCGAGGACTACGATCTTGCTGGCTTCTGTGTCGGCGTTGTTGAAAAGAATCAAATCATCGACGGCCATAAAGTTGCATCAGGCGACATCATTATTGGCATCGCCTCCTCAGGTCCGCATTCAAACGGGTACTCGCTGATTCGGAAAATCATCGAAGTCTCAGGCGCAGATCTCTCTATGCCTTGTGGATCGACAACGCTTGCTGATGCATTGATGGCGCCAACACAAATTTACAACAAGCCGCTGTTAGCACTGCAGCGCGAAATCAAACCGCATGCATTGGCGCATATCACCGGCGGTGGTCTTCTGGAGAACATTCCGAGGGTATTACCCGAGGGATGCTCTGCAGTGCTCGACAAATCCTCATGGGATATGCCGCCCGTCTTTACGTGGCTCGCCGAAGCCGGCGGCGTCGCAGAAGAAGAGATGCACCGAACCTTTAACTGTGGCGTCGGTATGACTGTCATTGTGGGTCCGGCAAAAGCTGAGGCAGCCATCCAATTGCTGACCGAGCAGGGTTTAAATTGCTGGGAGTTGGGGCGCATCGAGGCGGGAGATGGCTCGGTAACGTTCACGTCCTGACAAACGAGCACTTGAAAGCGTCAAGTACTGGAAAGAGACGAGCACGGGAACAGTCTTTGCAAATGGCTCCGCAACCGACCTCAACCAAGTCCACAAAAAATGTTGTCATCCTCATCTCTGGACGTGGCTCCAATATGGAAGTCTTTCTGGACGCAAGCAGCCAAGGTTTACTCAACGGCACCATCGTCAGGGTCATCAGTAACCGCCCCGATGCTCAAGGGATTATTACCGCTAGTAAACGAGGTATAGCGACGGCGGTTATCGATCACAAAAAATTCGAGACGCGCGAGGCATTCGATGCTGCACTCGCGGAAGAAGTGGCCTCAGCGCAGCCGGATGTGATTGTCCTCGCCGGCTTTATGCGGATTCTGACGCCAGTCTTTATCGACAGATTTTTAGGAAAGCTGGTGAACATTCACCCATCCTTGTTGCCTAAGTACACAGGACTGAACACCCATCAGCGGGCTATTGACGCTGGCGACTCGGAGGCAGGTGCAACCGTGCACTACGTGACCAATGAACTTGATGGTGGCCCCGCTATTCTGCAGGCACGTGTGACCATTGAGGATCTCGACACTGCAGAGACACTGGCATCGAGAGTGCTCGAGATCGAGCACTGTATCTTTCCCGAGGCTGTGAATTGGCACCTCCAAGAGCGTGTTGTCCACGCCGAGCAGGGCGCCTATTTAGACGGCAAACTTCTGCCACCAAATGGTGCCACCTGGGAACCTACCAGTGCGCAGCCATAAACTACTCGCCGACGCCTTTGCCAAGCAAGCAACTGCTCTGCTCGTGGCGCTAACCTTATTAATCGCCTCGACCTTTTCACTTACTGCGAGTGCTCAGTCGTCGGACGCTACAGTTAGTGCTCTGCGGCCTTTCGAGGCTGTCTATAAAACTACTGCGCTTGGTATGACGCTCGATTTAACGCGCTCTTTGACGCGCGATGGAGACAACTACCGTCTGGAGAGCAGCGGTAAAAACTTCCTGATCAAAATGAATGAATCTGCGGACTTTCGGTTAACCCACGCGGGCATTGAAGGCGTTCGATTTACCTCCAAGGTCAAAACACTCAAAACGAATAATCGGGCAGTCGAGTTTGACAGAGAGCTCGGCGTCATAAAAAGCATGAAGCGCGGCGAGTGGAGCGAACACCCACTAGAACCCAGCGTGCTCGATCAATTTTCGCAGCAGCAACAGTTGCGGCTAATACTTATGCAGTCGGATGTGCCACCGGAGACATTGCAGTTTCGAGTCGTCGACGGTGCAAAGATTAGTGATAAGTCTTGGCGTCGTCTGCCGAATGACACGCTTCAGACGCCGCTAGGTAATATTGAAGCGGTTCACTATCAGGCGGTACACAATAACCCTAAAAAGCGTGCTTCCGAGATTTGGTTAGCGCCAAGCCTCGACTATCTAATGATTAGAACCAAACACGTTGAGCGAAGCGCCACGATCAAAGTAGAGATCAAATCTCTCACTTGGCTGGATGAAGTAGACCAGTCGCAAACGCTTCGATAAGCATTACGTCTTGGGCAGCGTAACGCCTGTCTGCCCTTGGTACTTACCGCCACGATCAGCGTAACTGGTCTCACAGACCTCATCAGATTCGAAGAACAGCATCTGAGCAACACCCTCGTTCGCATAAATCTTCGCAGGCAAGGTTGTGGTGTTCGAGAATTCTAGTGTGACGTGTCCTTCCCACTCTGGTTCTAGGGGCGTCACATTGACGATGATTCCGCAACGAGCGTAAGTCGATTTACCCAGACAAACTGTCAGTACATTTCTCGGAATCCGGAAATACTCGACTGTTCGCGCCAAGGCAAAAGAGTTAGGAGGAATGACACAGACATCACTTTCCACATCAACGAATGAGTCGTTATCGAATGCTTTCGGATCAACGGTCGCAGAGTTGATATTCGTAAACACCTTGAACTCGCGAGAGCAGCGAACGTCATAGCCATAGCTGGAGGTACCGTACGAAATCAATTTTTCGCCCGCACTGTTGTGCCGTACCTGCCCAGCCTCAAAGGGCTCGATCATTTTGTGTTGATCGGCCATTCGACGAATCCAAAGATCTGACTTAATACTCACGTTTACTCCTGCAATTTTTCTTCACTGATCGGGATGCAATCAGCCTAATCCGTCATGCTTATCGTCGGCGTGGCGGGACGTGTTGCAGCATCTAAAGAGGCCATAACCTCTGCTGCTGCATCTCGATACGCCATGGCACCTACACTCTCTGGCTCGGCAATCACAATCGGCTGCCCTGCATCACTTGTCTCGCGAATCTGTCTCGACAAGGGAATATTCGCAAGCAAGCGCGAATCGTATTCATTTGCCAAGTTCACGCCGCCCTCACTGCCAAAAACGGGATCTTCATGACCGCAGTTTGAACAGACATGCGTCGCCATGTTTTGAATCATGCCAAGGACGGGTACCGAAACTTTGTTGAACATCTCAACGGCGCGGCGCGCATCAATGAGCGCAATATCTTGGGGAGTGGTAACAACAACCACCCCAGCCAATTGCGTGCGCTGCGATAGCGTTAGCTGGATATCGCCTGTTCCGGGCGGCATATCGACGAAAAGTACGTCCAAGTCGCCCCACTGTGTGGATTCAATCATTTGCTGCAGCGCGCCACTTGCCATTGGGCCACGCCAGACCATTGCCGTTTTTTCCCGCGTTAAAAACGCCATGGACATTGCAGCAACGCCGTGTGCTTGAATCGGAAGAAAAATCTTCTCCTCTATGACATCGGGCATAACACCGTCGGCTATGCCGAGTAAGCGGGCTTGGCTCGGACCATAAATATCCGCGTCGAGCAGGCCAACCTTTAAACCAAGCTGTGCTGCAGCAACCGCAAGATTCACCGATACGGTCGACTTACCCACACCACCTTTGCCAGAGGCAATTGCAACGACGTGCTTTACTGTGCTGACACCCTGCGTCATTTAACTCCTCGTTGAAGACTGCGGTTAGAAAAGGTCGCGAGTATATATCAGCCACTGGTGAATGGGTGACATCGATTCAGTTCTGAACAAGTGGCGATGAGTAGAGGACTTTTGGGATAGGAAGGCAAAAAAACGTCGTTGCCTCCAAACAAGGCGGGTGAGTAAGGCGGATACGTAAGGCCGACTTTTTCCCATCGGAGGGTGTCACCACTGTTACCGATAGCGCGGTGCGGCTACAATGGCGCCCGTTTTTACTTGAGCCCCAATGTCATGTCAGCGCGCAAGATTCTCGTCACATCTGCTCTTCCTTACGCCAATGCTCCACTGCATTTGGGGCACATGCTCGAGCAGGTGCAAACTGACATCTGGGTTCGCTTTCAACGCTCTCGTGGTAACCACTGCCGATATGTGTGTGCTGACGACGCACACGGTACCGCAATTATGTTGTCAGCTGAGAAACAGGGCGTCGCGCCAGAAGCACATATCGCCAACATCAAAGCGCTGCACGAGGCAGACTCGGCGGGCTTCCACGTCTCTTTTGACAACTACCATTCAACGCACTCGCCCGAGAACCAGAACTGGTCTGAGACGATCTTTAAACGTCTAGAAGCGAATGGGCACATCGCCGTCAGAAGTGTTGTGCAGGCCTACGACGAAGTTAAAGGCCTCTTTCTCGCCGATCGATTCATCAAAGGCACATGCCCGAAGTGCAAGACACCAGATCAGTACGGCGATAACTGCGAAGCCTGCGGTGCGACATACTCCCCAACGGATGTCATTGACCCGGTTTCTGCGCTCTCTGGCTCAACACCTATAGAGAAAGCATCGGATCACTTGTTTTTTACGCTCAGCGCTTTTCAGGATCTTCTCGCAGAATGGGTGTCAGGTGAGCAGCTGCAAGCGCCGATAGCCAATAAGCTTCGAGAGTGGATTGACGCGGGACTTCAGGATTGGGATATCTCGCGCGATGCGCCCTATTTTGGTTTCGAGATTCCTGGTTACCCCGACAAATACTTCTACGTTTGGCTAGATGCGCCCATTGGCTACATCGCCAGCCACCAAAACCTGTGCGAGCGCACAGGTGATGATTTCGAGAGCTATTGGCAACCCGGCAACGATACCGAGCTCTACCATTTCATTGGAAAAGACATCATCAACTTCCACGGCTTGTTCTGGCCTGCGATGTTGGCGAGTGCCGGACTGCGCCAGCCCACCGCGATTTTCGCCCATGGTTTCCTAACGGTCGATGGCACAAAGATGTCGAAAAGTCGCGGCACATTCATCATGGCCTCAACCTATCTTGAACACCTTGAGGCTGAGTACCTGCGTTATTACTTTGCAGCAAAACTGAGCCCGAATGTTGATGATATGGATCTCAACCTCGAGGACTTTGTCCAGCGCGTTAATTCCGACTTAGTCGGTAAAGTAGTAAACATTGCGAGTCGCTGTGCTGGCTTCCTGCGAAAGCGCTTTGACAATCAGCTCAGCGTACAGTGCAGCGAGCCTGACCTGATCAATGAATTAATCGGCGCGGGTGATTCCATCGCAGCGCTCTATGAAGCGCGGGATTTCCAGCGAGCAATGCGCGAGATTATTGCGCTAGCGGATCGAGCGAATCAGTACATCGACGAGAAAAAGCCTTGGGTACTCGCAAAAGAGGACGGTCGAGAGCAGGAAGTTCAGGATGCCTGCTCGGTAGGCATTAATTGTTTCCGCATCCTGATGACTTATCTTAAGCCGGTACTGCCCGTGATGGCCGAGAAGAGCGAAGCGTTCTTGGGTCTGCCTTTGAATTGGACCGATCTGACTGCGCCTTTAGAAGGACACACAATCAACAAATTCTCGCCTCTTATCCAACGGATAGATCCTGAGGCTGTAGCAGCTATGGTGGAAGCGAGTAAGCAGTAGACCGGTAACATCACGCCTTTTTGCTGAGACGGTGCTATTCCAAAATATCACTAGTGCTAGTCCAAACAATTACTGTTCGATTGGCCCGTGATTCCTTACTATTAGAGGCAGTTGAATGAGACGGGCCTAAAAGCCTGCTGGAGTAAGATGTTAGGGGACTATGCCGTACTGCTGGTTGCCGCAGTATTGGTCAATAATTTTGTATTGGTTCAGTTCTTGGGCCTCTGCCCGTTTATGGGTGTCTCAAACAAGCTCGATACGGCAATCGGCATGTCTGCCGCGACCACGTTCGTCCTTACACTCGCCTCCGTCTGCAGCTATTTGACCTACGAGTACCTCCTTGCGCCACTCGATCTCACGTATCTGAGAACACTGTCCTTCATCTTAGTGATTGCAGTGGTGGTTCAATTCACAGAAATGGTAGTTCGTAAAACCAGCCCGCTGCTTCATCGCGTTCTTGGCGTTTATCTGCCGCTCATCACGACGAACTGCGCCGTCCTGGGTGTTGCATTACTGAACATCAATCAAGCGCATAATTTCATGCAAAGCCTTGTGTACGGCATGGGTGCCGCCCTCGGCTTTTCTTTGGTGTTGGTGCTGTTCGCCGCAATGCGCGAGCGACTTGTCGTGGCTGACGTGCCTGAAGCCTTTCAGGGTGCTGCAATAGGAATGATTACTGCGGGACTTGCCTCACTCGCCTTCATGGGTTTTGCCGGACTGGTCTAATGATTGAGACGATCCTCGCCAATCCGATCTTGCTCGCCCTAGCCGCATTAGTTGGTATGGCCATTGTCTTCGGCGGCCTACTGGGGTTTGCGGCTGTCCGCTTTGAAGTTGAGGGCAACCCGCTCTCGGATCAGATCAATAGCATTCTCCCGCAGACACAGTGTGGACAGTGTGGTTATCCCGGTTGCAGGCCCTATGCCGAAGCGATCGCCGACGGGGATTCCATTAATAAATGCCCTCCCGGCGGTGAAGATACCATTCAAGCGCTAGCCAATTTGCTCGATGTCGAGCCCGAGCCCCTCGACGCAGAACACGGTGTCGAAGCTGAGCCCACGGTGGCCTACATCCGGGAAGACGAGTGCATTGGTTGCACAAAGTGTATTCAGGCCTGTCCTGTCGATGCGATTTTGGGCGCGGCTAAGCAAATGCATACGGTGATCATCGATGAATGCACTGGCTGCGACCTCTGCGTTGAGCCCTGCCCTGTCGACTGTATCGATATGATTCCTCGCAAGGGGGGTATTCAGCACTGGTACTGGCCACTGCCCGATGATTCCTCTCGCGACAACCTGATCGCGACTGACCGAAGCTCGGACGAGAACGCAGAGCCGGAGCAGGTTGCAGCATGAGAGAGATTTTTGATATCCATGGCGGTATCCATCCGCCGGAGCGCAAGGAAATAGCGAACCCAGGGCAGGTATGCGAGATGCCCCTGCCTTCAAAGCTGGTCTTACCGATTACTCAGCACATTGGGGCCCCAGCGAAGCCTGTCGTGGAAGTGGGTGACGCAGTGAGAGGCGGACAAATGATCGCTGAGGCTCAAGGTCCTGTGAGCGTTCCCGTGCATGCTCCCAGCTCTGGTACCGTTACTGCCATCGAAGCGCGTGCCGTACCCCACGCCTCCGGCTTAACCGATACCTGCATCGAGCTCACGCTAGATGGTAAAGACACCTGGATTGACCTGAAAGGTCTGGATGACTGGCGCGAGACCCCCAAAGCGGAACTCGTAGAATGCGTCCGACAGGCAGGGATTGCCGGTCTTGGCGGAGCCGGTTTCCCGACCGCAATCAAACTAGCGTCCGATCGTGATCAGGGCATTCATACCTTGATCATAAATGGCACCGAGTGCGAGCCTTATATCTCAGCAGACGATACGGTCATGCAGTGCTATGCCCGAGAAATCGTCGAGGGCGCGGAAATACTCGCGCACATGGTAGGCGCGGAAAACGTTATCCTCGCGGTTGAGGATAATAAGCCCGACGCAGCGGAAGCGATGGCCAAAGCGGCAGAAGCGCTCGATATTGCGGATGTGGTCACCTTCCCCACCAAGTACCCCTCAGGCGGTGAGAAGCAACTCATTGAGATCCTATTTGATATGCAGGTTCCCTCCGGGGGTATTCCCGCGGATATAGGCATTTTGTGCCAGAACCCAAGTACTGCTATTGCGGTTCGTGATGCACTCATCGACGGCAAGCCACTGACTGACCGCATTACCACGGTAACCGGGATGTCGCTGCAGAATCCCGGTAACCGCCGCGTGATGCTTGGCACACCCATTTGCGAACTACTCAGCGACGCAGCGTTCGACGACTCAGCTGCAGATCGTGTCATTCACGGCGGCCCAATGATGGGCTTTGCGGTCACCGACCTCGATATGCCCGTCGTGAAGATTACTAATTGTGTACTGGCGCCAACGCGGACTGAGATACCGCCACCGCAGCCTCAGCAAGCCTGTATTCGGTGCGGTATGTGTGCAGAAGCCTGCCCCGCATCACTTCTGCCGCAGCAACTCTACTGGTATGCACGCGCAAAGGATAATGAGCAGCTTGAACGGCATAACCTGCTTGATTGTATCGAGTGCGGTGCTTGCGCCTACGTCTGTCCTAGTCACATACCGCTGGTTCAATACTATCGCTCAGCGAAAGGTGCGATACGTGAAGCAGCGAAGGAGAAGGTTCGCTCCGATAACTCGCGAGTACGGTTTGAGGCGCGGCAAGAACGCTTAGAGCGAGAAGCGGCGGCTAAAGAGGCGAAACGCGCCGCGAGAAAAGCAGCCGCCGAAGCACGCGCCAAATCAGGAGATGACCCAGTGCAGGCGGCCATCGAGCGGGCCAAAGCGAAAAAAGATGCTCAGGCGCAGACGGCCACTGAGGAGCAAAAGGCCACAGAGGAAAACGCGCAATGAGTCTGATGCATGTCTCCTCGCCTCACGTGCACAAGCCTGTGACCTCAGTTGAGCAGGTCATGAAGCAAGTTTTGCTCGCGACAATACCTGGCGTTGCGGTCCTGACTTGGTTCTTCGGCCCCGGAACCTTGGTGAATATTATCTTTGGTTCAATATTGGCTATGGGCTTCGAAGCTTGGGCCTTGTGGTTGCGAGGCAAAGACTTTAAGTCGCCGCTTAAAGATCACAGCGTCATTGTGACGGCAACGCTGCTATGCATCGCCCTACCCCCCTATTCGCCATGGTGGCTGATTGCCGTTGGCATCGGCGTATCGGTATTACTGGGTAAACACGTATTCGGCGGTCTGGGATATAACCCGTTCAACCCTGCCATGGTTGGCTACGTGGTTTTACTGGTGTCCTTCCCGCTCCAAATGAGCTCTTGGACGGAACCAAGAGGTATGGGAGAGGTACCGGGGCTTCTAGATGCGCTGACAGCGCTGTTCGTACCGGCAAGCTACGACGGTGTGACTGCGGCAACGCCACTCGACCTATTCAGGCAGAACGCAGGCATGTTGTTTGATGACCTGATGACGGCCAAAGCTGAGCTGGCAGGACCCATTGCAGGGATTGGCTGGGATCTGGTTAATCTCGCATTCCTAGCGGGCGGTATCTGGTTACTTCGTCAACGCATTTTTACCTGGCATGCGCCCGTTGGGATGCTAGGTGCTTTGAGCATCTGTGCGTTACTCGGATTTGATGAGGGCAGCTCTACAGGTGGCGGCTCAGTGATGTTTCATCTATTCAGTGGTGCCACCATGTTCGGCGCATTCTTTATTATCACCGACCCCGTGAGTTCAGCCGTCTCAAACCGCGGTCGTCTGATATTCGGTGCAGGTGTTGGCATATTGGTGTATCTGATTCGCGTGAACGGAAACTACCCTGATGCCGTTGCTTTCGGTGTGCTACTGCTCAACTTTGCGGCGCCGTTTATCGACCAGTACACGCAGCCGCAGGTGTATGGCACGAAAAAAATCGAGGTCGACGAGTGAGAACCGTAATTTCTAGTATTATCGGTGCTGCGCTTCTTGCAGCCTTTGCTGCCGTCGGTTCAGGCTTGATCAGCGGCGTCTATGAACAAACCAAAGAGCCGATTGCGGCAGCGGAGCGGGCTGCTGAAGCAAGACAGCTCTTAGAGATCTTCCCAACTCAAACACACGATAATCAATTGATTGACGATACATTTGCGCTTCCAGCCGACGGCCCCTTGCTCGCACTACGGGAGGAGACTTCAGGGTATCGCGCTCGTATGAATGGCGCGGTTACTGGCGTGATACTTCCAGCGACGGCACGCGACGGTTACAGCGGCGATATTCGCCTGCTTGTAGGCATCGATCGCTCAGGCTCCATCGCAGGCGTCCGTGTACTGAGTCACCGCGAGACACCCGGACTCGGCGATAAGGTTGAGCTTAAAAAGTCGCCCTGGATTTTGTCCTTCGATAGTAAGACTCTTGAAGCTCCGTCGTCTGACGGCTGGGCTGTTAAGAAGGACGGTGGAGAGTTCGATGCGTTTACGGGTGCCACCGTAACACCACGCGCTGTCGTGTCCGCGGTCAAAAGCGCGTTGGACTACGCACAAACTCACAAACAAGACCTGTTCGAACTCGTCGAAGAGGATGCATCATGAGCACTCAAAGCTATCGCCAAATCACTCATAACGGGTTGTGGAAAAACAACCCTGCCTTGGTGCAATTGCTGGGGTTGTGTCCCCTACTAGCTGTAACCGCAAGCGTTGTGAATGCGACAGGATTGGCGGCCGCCACATTATTCGTTTTGGTTACCTCGAACCTATGTGTCTCTCTGATAAGAAA
Organism: gamma proteobacterium HIMB55; assembly: GCA_000227505.4. Classification (NCBI taxonomy): domain Bacteria; kingdom Pseudomonadati; phylum Pseudomonadota; class Gammaproteobacteria; order Cellvibrionales; family Halieaceae; species gamma proteobacterium HIMB55. Next base: position 1,728,303 of record AGIF02000001.1, read on the forward strand.
CGTCGTCACGGAATCGATTCGATTGCCAGCGTTTGTACTTATTATCGCTGCGGCGGTCACTGGTACCGAGCTCTTGATGCAGGCCTACGCTTATGAGTTGTATCAGATACTGGGCATTTTCTTACCTCTGATTACCACCAACTGTGTCATCTTGGGTCGCGCTGATGCCTTCGCTGCCAAAAATCCAATTGCACCGGCACTTGCCGATGGTTTTATGATGGGCATGGGATTTGGACTCGTACTCGTCGTCCTTGGCGCCATCCGCGAACTTTTGGGCACAGGCGCTGTTTTCGCCAATATGGATCTTCTATTCGGTCCCATGGCAGCTAACTGGACGCTCGTCGTGGCCGAAGACTACACCGGTCTGCTCTTGGCAATTCTGCCGCCCGGTGCCTTTATCATCACAGGACTCTTGATCGCTGCCAAAAATGTCATCGATACACGCATAGAGGATGCAAGACGCGCGGAGACGACCGTAGAAGTGGGTAGCAAGCGGGTTCGGGTAACTGGCGAGATCGCCTAGGCTTTTTGAGAATCTCCGACGACCAAGGTACCCAAGAGCTCGTCCACTGATGCGTCATCTAAGCCCGCATCGTCCTCGTCACAAACATAGGTCACGTAAAGCAGCAAACTGTCTGATCCCAGGTACCACTCACGTACCGCTGCGCCATCTTCCCTGTAACGCCCGCTAACCCCTGAAAAAGCACCTGCATTGGCTGCCTTCCACTCGGGCACCTCGGGTGATTCCTCGCGAGCCATATCCTGAATCTCTGCAGGCATGACTTTCCCAGACTGCTTGTGCAGTGTGGTGATTTCGATCTCACCTACTTCATCTTGATCGACGATGCGAATGATGTCGTCGTCGTTCTCAGCCTGCCACTCAGAGGGCAACATCAAACACCAATGGTCCGTTTCTAAAATATTCACTGATTCTCTACCTCTTATTCGAATCGTGCCGCATCAGAAGTGCATCCTCGCGCCCAGACGCAGTTTCATAATAGTTATTACGCTGCCCGATGGTGGCAAAGCCGGCGCTTTCGTACAAAGTAATTGCTGCCACATTAGAGCGACGAACCTCTAGAAAAACCGTCTTAATACCGGACAAATTTAAGACGTTTAGGGTCTCATCAAGCAAATAGCGCCCTACCCCTTGCCGTCTCATTGATACGTCTACGCGGAAATCGATGATTTCGGCTTCATCTTTGAAGACGTTCAGCCAAACGACTGCGCGTAACTGACCTTCCGATAGCGCACACCACGCAGTGCCAGAGGGTTTGTCAATGAGCGACTGTAAAAAGGACAGCGAAGGACCATCAGCACCCTCGTAGAGTATTGCCAGCCCCGCATCGTCAGAGGGCGTCAGGCGTCGACAGTTCAGGGTAGTGATCAATGGTGTCAGTTTGATGCCAGGTCAATTGACCGAAGCGGCTTGAGCGCCTGCCAGGCCTCACGCTTCAGTGCCGGGTTTTGGAGCATGGCTATTGTCGCAGGTATAACTACCGCTGATTGAGCAATACGATCCGGTAAGAAGGGGCAAGCTCCCATTACGACAACACGCTTAGCGTCGACCTCTCGGGCCATTCGCTGAATCAGCCCCTGCAGTGCTTGTTTGGCGGACTCTGCGTCTCCGGAGAGTGCTGTATTCCCGCGCATTGGCCAATCGAATTGCTGCTGCCTCACAGATACGTCAGAGCTCAAAGCTCTTGCCATCGCATTTATCAACGCGAGCTGATCTTGACGAAGCAGTCCATCAGCCAACTGCTCCACCCATAAAAATGGGCCTGCGGATGCGAGTAGCATAGAGAATGCCACTGTCTCAGTTGATTTTGCTGGCGACACGCCACTGCTCTGAGATGGCGCCGATGCACGCTCAGCAGTCGTCACCGAACTCCCTCGCGTCGCTGGCGAAGTAGACGCTGTGTTGGCTATCGCTTCCCGCACGAAACTGTCAGAAGACGCGTCCTCATTAGCTTTAACCTGCGCCAGACTTTGCCGAACGGCGGGTGCTGCTCCGGGCATATCGTACCGCGACACGTACACGTCGATGCCCATTGCCGATAACGCCTGACGACGTGCCATTTCGGCAGCTACGACGGAGGCTTCGGCTTGGGGTATGTCAGACACTTCGCTCATACGGACAGTGTCTCACGAGCACATCTCGAGTTGTATCAATTTCAGCGATCATGCATCCATAGATCGAGTTGAGTTCTCATTGAGTAGATCGCGCCTTTTAGCAGACGTGCTTTTTCTCATGCGGTATTCTGTTGTCTCTGGGAACACAACAATAATAGGTAGTTCACATGTCGCTTATTCCGGCGGAACAGCACTTTGCTGTGTTCACGGCCGTCCTTGCCTTATCGGCCATGGCATTTGCCTCTGAACGCACAGTGATTGGACAGAAAATTACGGGCACCGTAGTGGTCATATTGCTAGCAATTGCAGCAGCCAATACGGGCCTCATCCCACATTCAGCACCGGCATACAGCTTCATTTTCAGCTACATCGTGCCCATGCTGATTCCGCTATTTCTCTTCCAAGCCGATGTTCGTCGGCTTGCAAAGGAAGCATCCCGGACAACAGCTGCCTTCCTTGTCGCCACATTGGGCACGGTCACAGGCGTTATCGTTGCCGCGCTGTTACTGGATCTAAGCCAATTGGGTGCTGCTTCAGATCTCGCCGCCGAGCGAAGAGAAGCAGGAATAGTCGGTCTGTTTGCCTCCACCTACATTGGAGGCTCTGTGAACTATGCCGCCTTGGGCGAAATTACGGGATTGAGTAAGGACGCGTCGTTTTTCTCCGCCGCAACTGCAGCAGACAACCTCTTCTCTGCCGTCTTTTTAAGCGTCATCGCGCTGATCCCCGGCGCCCAATGGCTGACTCGACGCTTTATTCCTCACACAGCTGGCAACGATGTCGCGCTTGAGAAGCCGGACGTTACCCCCGCGAGTATCGTGTACTCATTGGCAGCTGCAGGCAGTATTGTGGCCGTCACAGATTTACTCTGTTGGTGGTTGGATATCCCAAGCTGGCGCTACGCCATTATGACTCTTATCACTGTTGGCATCGCGACTGCACTACCTCAAGTGAGGATTTGGTTTGCCGGCGCATTCGAAATTGGCGTTGCGCTCTCCTTTACCTTTTTTGCTGCCATCGCAGCAGGTGCAGATATACGTGCCATGATCAGTGTCGCGCCACTCCTGATCGTGCTCGTGCTTATCTTGCTCAGCGTCCACCTGATTGTGCTACTTGCTGTGGGCCGGAGATTGGGCCTAACCATTCCTGAGTTGTTGACCGCAAGTAACGCAGCCATCTTGGGTGCAACGACCGCACCAGCCATGGCGGCAGCAAAAGGCTGGCATGACCAAGTGACCCCGGGCGTACTTGTTGGCGTGATTGGCTACGCGCTGGGCACCTTCATTGGTACTGCGTTGTTTCAATTGTGGTAGGTGAGTTTTGGTTGAAGTAAAAGATCTCATGACTGGGGTAACTCAGCGACTGGTGAAACCAGCGATTGTTAAAAAAAGAGTCACTAAAACTTCATGCAACCGACATAAGCTTTGACTGGTCTTGAAGACCAGAAAAGACGTAACACTAGAAATAAAAATGGACAGGCAATCATGGCAATGACAGAAACCACCGCCATAAACGATCCGCGATTTGCACCTGAAGTGGATCCGATGTTCGAGTACTACATTGTCGAGAAGCCTCGGCTTACCTATGAGTCACCCGAGGACGGCCCTCTGACACGTGCCTTTGTTAGAGTCCTTGAAGGCTTTCTAGGCCGCCATGAAATGGAGGCGCACTACCAGCGGCTGAAGGCGATGGATATCGACTCCAAAACCTTTTTCCGCGAGGCCTTCAAGCTAACCAATATTACGCTAGACGGCGACACCAGCGCGCTTGCTGATATTCCCAAAGACCGTCCTGTGCTGTTCATTGCCAATCATCCATTCGGCGTCATTGACGGGCTCATCATGTGCAATATGGCGCTCGATTACGCCAATGATTTTCAGGTCGTTATCAACTCGCTGCTGTGCCAAGACCGGGATCTAGTGCCGCATTTTCTTCCCATCGACTTCACCGAGACCAAAGAAGCAACAAAGCGAAATGTGCGATCAAAGCAGTTGGCAGGCAAGGCACTCGCCGACGGCGTGCCGCTCATACTTTTTCCATCCGGTCACGTTTCGACCGCTGACGCACCTGGCTTCGGCGACGTCGTTGACCATCAGTGGACCACCTTCATTGCGAAGCTGGTCATGCAATATCAACCGACCGTTGTCCCCGTGTACTTCCACGGGCAGAACACACGGCTTTTCCATGTTGCCTCAAATATTGCAGAACCCTTCCGCATGGCAATGCATATGCGCGAAGCACTCAAGCGCTTTGGGTCGACTGTTTCACTCGATGTGGGCGCACACCACTCGCCAGAAGACTACGCGCACATCCGAAGCCGTCAGGAGATGACGCAACATTTCTACGATATCGTGCAGAGCACGCGGCGACCTCGATCAGACGAGAACAAGTAGCGCTAAAACACCGAGCCAGAGTAAAAAACTACGATCCAGCAACCGGAAAAGGCCGCTGGTTCTCTCGTAGACCGAGGACGCTTGCGATTCATGCAACGCCGCATCGATCGCATCCTCAAAGAACTCATCGGTGCTCGGTTGGAGCGAGGCGCCCTTTTCAAGGACATGTCCGAGTGTCTTATCGAAGTCGCCGAAAACAGAAAAACTCAGCACCATCAATCTGGATGGTAACCACTCTATGACACGCATGACAGACTCCCCGATAGGAGTCGAAGTTGCCTGCGTCGAATGCGCTAAACGATAGGCAATAGCACCCACAGGTCCCAGTAAAAAGAAATAAATCACAGGCCCAAACCAGCGCTGGAGCGCCATCTTGCTAAAAAACACAGACGCCACATCGGCAAAATCGCCCTCGTCGTCGGCTTGGGCATTACCCCCGGCACTCTCCACAACCATAGCCGCGCCTTCGTTGTCACCCGCTCGCGCACGCGCCAAAAATCGCTGCGTGATAGTCGGATAATCCACACGACCAAAGGAGAAGAACAACGCTGCTGTTCCGATGAGGAGCATCGCCGCACCACCAAACATGCCTTCTAGGATAGTGAAGGCAATCGCGAAAATAGCGGTGGGAGCACCCACTAGCCAGAGCAATCGCGCGTTGGGTGAACTTTCGGTATCAACCTGTGCGTGAAACGGACTTTGAACATCAATGCTGTGCAGTGGCCCACCGGGACCCATAAACCAATAGAGCCCTGTCGCGACGATAAAGGTCAAAAACGCAAGGTAATCCAACTTCTCTCTCCCCTAATAATGATTGGCGCTACACACCAGGCAGTTCTTCGACGCCTATTTCGTGCGCTAAACGATGCCAATCAAAACTTGGTCCTGGATCTGTTTTTCTTCCAGGAGCAATGTCACTGTGCCCGACAATCGCCCTTGGCTCAATCTCTGGGTGTGCCTCTCTACAAGCCTGAACCAGCTCGCTGAGCGCGCTGTATTGAGCGTCGGTGTAAACATGGGTGTCTGTGCCCTCAACTTCAATCCCAATGCTGAAATCGTTGCACTTTTCGCGTCCGCGCCAACTGGATAACCCAGCATGCCAGGCGTTTTCTGTGGTGGCGACAAACTGAATCACCTCGCCATCTCGACGAATCAGGAAGTGTGCGGACACGGTCAACTCGGCTATCTCAGCAAAGTAGGGATGCGCCTGTGGATCCAAGCGATTGGTAAACAGCTCTTCGATGTGAGGCCCGCCGAACTCACCGGGCGGCAATGAGATGTTGTGCACCACCACAAGCTCAACCGGGCCATCGACAGGACGCGGCGCACAATTTGGCGAGGCCACATGCGTACAGCCCTGTAGCCATCCAGCGATAATTTGCCCGTGTTTATTGTCGGTCACCTAAAAATCTTGGCCTTGCTTGTGTTTCAATACCGCATCATATCAGGGCCCGCCCAAAGGACACTGCCGCGTGCTAACTCAAAACGACATTGACCCCATCGTAAAACTCGCGCTCGACGAGGATATCGGCAGTGGCGACATCACTGCAGGGTTGGTGGATAGCAACGAACAGGCATCTGCGACGGTAATCACACGCGAAGCAGGTGTTCTTTGCGGCACACAGTTTGTGGACGCTGTTTTCGCCTCTGTAGACCATGATGTCAAAGTCGTCTGGAAGAAGGCTGATGGCGATACACTCGCCCCCAACGATGTGCTCTTTACGCTCGAGGGAAACGCGAGAAACATTCTGACAGGTGAGCGCGCGGCGCTTAACTTTCTCCAGATGCTCTCGGGAACAGCGAGTTACAGTGCGTCGCTCGCAAGCATTGTCGAGGGAACCAAAACCAAGCTGCTCGACACTCGAAAAACCATTCCAGGCTTTCGAAACGCTCAGAAATACGCGGTTACCTGCGGTGGCTGTTTTAACCATCGCATTGGGTTATTCGATGCATTCTTGATCAAAGAGAATCACATCGCTGCCTGCGGTGGTATTCAACAGGCTGTTGAGCAAGCTCGTCAAAACGCGCCGGGTAAACCTGTGGAAGTGGAAGTCGAGAATCTCGACGAACTTGAGCAGGCGCTCAACGCCGGTGCCGACCGCATTATGCTCGACAACTTCACGCTCGAGGACATGCGAAAGGCGGTTGCCGTAACCGCGGGCAAGGCAGAGCTCGAAGCCTCGGGGAACGTGACCGAGGAAACCTTGAGGGGCATCGCTGAAACCGGCGTGGATTTCATATCCATCGGTGCTTTAACGAAGCTGGTCATCCCACTTGATTTATCAATGCGGCTCGACTGAGAGCATTGACGCCAGACCCTGAATCTAGTTGCGCTGAGTCCCAGCATTCACACACATTTCTTTTTCTCTGATCGCTGACTCGGCGGCTTACTGAGGGGCCAGCATGAAACATGCACTTCTAGGACAGTGTCCTCAGATAGCTCTTTTTTGAGGTCTTAGCCCGCTGGTTACAGGCCCCACCGATTTCGTGCAGGATAGCTAGGACTCGGAAAACGGCCCATCCAGAACCAGCACACCGTTCTCGTCAGCGGCCAGAAAATGGCCGTCTTGAACCTCAACGCCTCCCAAATTTAGCGTTACGCCGCGCTCACCTGCACCTAACTTCTCGGTCTTGATGGGCGATGTGCCTAGGGCCTTGACCCCAAAATCAAAGGTATTGATTACCTCAACGTCTCGAGCAGCGCCTATGATGACCATCCCTACCCAACCGTTATCCATGGCACTCTTTGCGACCATATCCCCAGTCAGCGCTTTGGCCAGCGAAACACCACCGTCAATCAGTAAGACCCGCCCGTGGCCGGGTTCGTTTACCGCTTCCTTGACCATGGAGTTGTCTTCAAAACAACGAATTGTCGCCACCTGACCACCAAAAGCGGCCACCCGACCAAAGGTACGAAACTGAAATGGCAGCGCCTGCGCGCGGGGATTAAGGTCCGAAAGGTCGGGGGTGCTCAACATGCAATCAATCCAATGCCTACGCTACAGCCAATCCGTGGCGTAAGTGTCCAGCTGACTTAGCGGCGACAAAATGGCATCTGCGTGCGCACTGGCGCGCGGCATAATTCGATGCAAGTAGAACTCGGTTGTCGCTATTTTACGCTGACAGAACAGCGTCTTTTCGTCTTTGGCAAGCAATTCAATAGCCACCAGCGAGCTTGCTGCAAGGTGCCAACCACCGAAGAGATAGCCGGTCTGCATCATGTAATCAAAGGACGCCGCCATAGCCGCGTTTTTGTCCACTTTGAACATCTCGAGGATGGTCTGTGAAGACATGACATGCGCAGACAAGGCATCAGATAGCGCGGTGCCCATAGCCGCAAGACGATCATCGCTAGACCCCGCGAGCGCGTCAGCCACTGAACGGATCTGCTCCTGCATTGCTTCCATTGTGGCGCCGCCATCACGGGCCAACTTACGATTCACCAAGTCAGCAGCTTGGATGCCATTGGTACCTTCGTAAATGGGTGTGATGCGCACATCACGCAGGTACTGTGCGGCACCTGTCTCCTCGACATAGCCCATACCACCATGGATCTGAACACCCAAGGACGTGACTTCCATGCCAATCTCAGTCATCCACCCCTTGATCACGGGAATCATCAAATCGAGACGCGCTTTCCACTGACCACGCTCTTCAGCAGGGGCCCCGTGTGACAAGTCCATAGTCAGCGACTCGATGTACGCCAAGGCACGCATAGCCTCATTCAGAGACCGCATTGTCATCAGCATGCGCTTTACATCAGCGTGCTCGATAATAGGAACACCACCTTGGACTCGCTCTCGCGCATAAGCGACCGCTTTTTGATAAGCACCTTCAGACGCGCCTAAGCCCTGAAGGCCAACCTTCAAACGCGCCTCGTTCATCATGGTAAACATGCACGCTAGACCATTGTTTTCCTCACCGACGAGGTAGCCAATCGCACCGCCGTTATCGCCGTAGGCCATAACGCAGGTTGGACTGCCGTGAATGCCGAGCTTGTGCTCAACCGAGACGGGGTAGGCGTCGTTACGCTCGCCCAAACTACCGTCATCATTAACCAAGAACTTGGGCACGATAAACAACGAAATGCCTTTGCTGCCCGCTGGCGCATCAGGGAGCCTGGCAAGAACCAAATGAATAATGTTCTCAGTCGCGTCGTGATCGCCCCAGGTGATGTAAATCTTCTGCCCGAAAATCTTGTAGTGGTCACCGTGCCGTTCAGCGCGGGTCTTCATTGGACCTAAATCAGAACCTGCACCTGACTCGGTGAGGTTCATAGTGCCCGACCAAACGCCCGCATTGATATTCGGTAGGTACTTGTCTTTTAGCTCTGGGCTCGCGTGTGCCGAAATAGCCAGTGCCGCGCCGGAACTCAAGAAAGGCTCAAGCGCAAAGGCCATATCCGCGGAATTCCACATCTCACAGGCTGCTGTGCCATAAAGCTCGGGCAGACCCTGCCCTCCATGCGATGACTCAGCGGCGATGCCAACCCAGCCGCCCTCGCCCAGCGCGCGGATTGCCTCACCGTAGCCTGGGGGGATGGTCACTTCACCATTCGCACAGCGAGAGGGCTGCATGTCACCCACGCGCCTTAGCGGTGAGACCACATCTGAAGCAAGCTTCGCGGCTTCCTCGAGAAGAGCTGTTGTCAGGTCAGCGCCGACATCCAAGCCATCGAAACGCGGCAAGTCGCCAAGTCGATCCCCCGCCTTGCAAACGTCATCGATCAAGAACTGCATATCATCAAGTGGTGCGGTGTACATAAGCCCTCCAAAATTTGTCGCTATTGTAGCTGTTCACCCGTTCAGACCAAGAATTTCTGTTCAGAGGCGTAGAAGATGTATTATTCATATTATGAATAGTAGTTTCCGCGGGAGAGTATACGCATGAGCCGATTGGGTCGCGTTGATTTAAACCTTCTTGTCTATCTTGATGCGCTACTTCGTGAGCGTAATGTAACGCAAGCAGCGCACAGCCTGGGACTGTCACAGCCCGCCATGAGTAACGGGCTTAAGCGGCTCCGCGAAGTATTTAATGACCCCCTTCTCATTCGAACCTCAGACGGCATGACGCCAACGGCAAAAGCTGAAGAGCTAGAGCCGCAGCTTCGCGAGATTCTCACCAATGTCGATCGGGCGCTCCAACCCACCGAGGAGTTCATTCCCGAGACAGAAAACCGCGTTGTAAGACTTATGGCGAGTGACTACGCCGAATCGACGTTACTGCCCTCAGTCCTGAAAGAACTTCGTGAAAAAGCGCCCGGCATTACACTCGACATTATGAACCCGTCAGATGTCAGCTTTCTCGACGTGGAACGTGGCAAGGTCGACCTTGTGATAAACCGATTCGTCCAAATGCCACAGTCCTTCCATCAAATCACGCTGTGGCAAGACACATTTTCCTGCCTATTGAGCCCTGACAATCCCATCCTCGAAGACTTTAATCTCGACGCTTACCTCGCTGCTGACCACATTTGGGTCAGTAAGACGGGCATGGGTGTCGGTGTCGGCGTAAACCCCGACGATGTTCAACGCCTAGGATGGGTCGATGCGGCTCTGGATAACATGGGCAAGAAGCGCCGCATCCGCGTATTTACACGCCATTATCAGGCAGCGATGACGCTGGCAGAGCAGAACGATTTGATCGTGACACTGCCAACACGCGCTACTGAGCTCAAACGTGATAACCCACGCGTTGTTGCCAAACCCGTCCCGTTCGATATTCCCCCGCTTGAGCTCAAGATGGCATGGAGCCCACTGCTTCAGCACAACCCGGGACACCGCTGGATTCGCCAGTTGATTACGCAAATAGCAAGGTCAATTTGAGGTTGTTCAAAGAGAATCATACAAAGCGCTATGACTGAGACGATCGAACTCAAGGGCAGTTACGAGGCAACCGAAGCCTACTCACTGGATCCGTTGGTCGGGGTTCGAAATAACGTCATCTCACCTGTCGAGTGCGCCTATCTAATCGAGCTCGCAAAACCTCACATCAAACGCGCGGGCGTCGTGCTTGACGAGGGCTATAAGGAAAGCGAAGGACGAACGGGATCTAACCACTGGCTAAAGTACGACGAAGACGATGTCGTACAGTCCGTCGGTCAGCGAATCTCTGACATCGTTGGTCTACCGCTGGAATATGCGGAGTCGATGCAGATCATCCACTACGGACCAGAGCAAGAGTACCGCCCGCACTTTGACGCATTTAATCTATCGCTGCCAAAGGGACAGCGCGCAGCCAAATGGGGCGGGCAACGACTCGTCACTGCACTGGTGTATCTAAACAAGGTAGAAGCAGGTGGTGCCACGCAGTTTCCGAAACTGGGTATCACGGTACCGGCGCTTCCTGGTCGCATGGTGATCTTCCATAACACCACACATGACATCAGTGGGCCGCATCCGTTGAGCTTGCATGCAGGCATGCCCGTCGAGGCTGGCGAAAAATGGGCCTTTAATATGTGGTTCCGCCTTCAAGACACCACGACCGAGTTTGAGTTCGGCGGCGTATTACCTACCGTATCCATCGGACTTGCAGATACGGCTACGAACGCACAACTGTCATCGGCCAACGACCCTCGAATATCGCTGACGAATCCGCAACAAAGCAAACCCACCACGCCAAACAGTCGCGAAAAAGTATCTTCGAGCGGCATCACCGTTCGCGCCAATCGCGCGGATACACTCTGGCAGCGTGCGGCAAACAATCTTCGCGCAGAAACAAAAGATCTGCCGGCCGTGTATGCAAGCTACTGGGATACCTACGGCAACAAACCACAACCCGAGGCGCCCGAAGCTTGGTCGGGTACGCGCTTTAGAACAGCGAGTCGGGAGGTGCTAAACCCACTTTCAGATGTCGGCTTAGTCGCTGCCATCCTCACAAAAAGCGGTAACGCGCACATTGTACCCGCCACCTTCAATCACACGGCTGCTGCAGTTGCCGTGGGTCCAAAGGCCGATGATCTTTGGTTTATAAGAAGCAAGCTGCGCAACGCCAAAGACAAAACGCTTTGTGTACCCACGCCGGTTATGATGGCGGCGACGCTGCCCGATGGAAGGTTGATTCAGAGAGCGGTCGATCGTCTCGCCCTTGTCGATCAACACAAGTTTACGACACGCATCTATCTCGCCGTCATTGGCGATCAAATGTATTGCGCTGACCAGACGGTTTTATTTGTGCACGCGGAGAGTTACGCACCCAATAATCCCAGCTTTGCCGCTCAAGTCGATAATCTCAGCTATCGCGATCCGGATTCCTCGATTCGAGTAATTAAGGGTAGCGACTCGCCCCATGCCGAGGCTCTGCGCGGTAGCGCGCAATCATTGGCTGCAGGGCTTACTGGGCTCCTGAAAGACCTCACTGACGAATGTGCTGACAACGCATTCGCATTGCTCGCACTCGATACCCTGCTGACCCAAAGCAATGAGCTCAAGCTGCTTCGGATTCACACCTTTCCCAACTTCATCACGACTGCCGACATTGATTCAGACGTGCACGTTCCACTTTTCGAGGATGTGTTGCGCGTCATGGCAGGCGACACCCCTCAGAAACTCACCCTCATCACCAAATAAAATTCCATATCGTCCTTTCATAATATTTATTTATTATGGTCATTAATCAGTTCGCTTGGGTTCCCCGTACCAAGCAAACGACAATAGCGACACGCTAAAACATAAAATGACGCCACTCACTTCGGGAAATCACCATGTCAGAACGTATCGATTGCGCCGGCCTTCAAGTCGCTCCAGAAATCCACAGCCTGCTTGAAAACGAGATATTGCCGGGTACGGGGGTAGAACCCTCCGCGTTTTGGGCTGCCTTAGCCGACATCGTTGGACGCTTTACACCGCGTAACCGAGAGCTCCTTGCCGTTCGTGACGAGATGCAAGCCAAAATCAGCGCCTGGCACAAAGCAAACCCGGGCACTGACTACGACCGAGCTGCCTACAAGGCAATGCTTGAGGAGATCGGTTATCTCCTACCGCAACCCGCACCCTTCAAAATTGCGACACAAAATGTCGACCCTGAAATAGCAGAGGTTGCAGGACCTCAGCTGGTCGTACCGGTGATGAATGCGCGCTATGCGCTTAATGCCGCGAACGCTCGCTGGGGCTCTCTTTATGACGCGCTCTACGGCACAGACGTGATCTCAGAAGAAGACGGCGCTGTTCGTGCTGGCGGCTATAACCCGGTCCGCGGGCACAAAGTGATCGAATGGGCGCGTGATTTCCTCGATTCACACTTCCCACTTAATCAGGGCACGCACAAAAACGCAGCGCAATACGCGGTCGTTGATGGCGGTCTTATCATCAACCAGATCGATGGCAGTCTGAGCATGCTGGCCTCACCTGATCAGTTTGTGGGCTTTACGGGCGATGCTGACGACCCGGCCAGCGTGCTGCTCAAACACAACGGCCTCCATGCAGAAATCCAGATTGATCGCGAGCATTCCGTCGGCAGCACCGACGCTGCTGGTGTAAAAGATGTCTGCCTCGAATCAGCGCTTACGACCATTCAGGATTGCGAAGACTCAGTCGCTGCGGTCGATGCAGAAGACAAAGCTGTTGTTTACAAAAACTGGCTCGGGCTCATGCGCGGGGATCTCAACGAGAGTTTTAGCAAAGGCGGTCAAACCCTCACCCGCAGCTTGAACACAGACCGTGAGTTCACCGCGCCCAATGGCGAGGCGTTTACCCTGCCGGGACGCAGCCTCATGTTCGTTCGTAACGTGGGTCATCTGATGACTAACCCTGCGATTCTCGATAGCGATGGCAACGAGGTTTTCGAAGGCATCATGGATGCGCTCTTCACCACAGCCTGCTCGCTTCATGACCTACGAGGCGCAAACAAAGGCGGCAACTCGCGAACCGGTTCGATGTATATCGTGAAGCCCAAGATGCATGGTCCCGATGAAGTCAGCATGACCGTCGATCTATTCGCTGCCGTGGAGGATGCTTTCCATCTGCCACGCAACACATTGAAAGTCGGCATCATGGACGAAGAGCGACGCACCACGGTCAATCTCGCTGAGTGCATCCGCCGCGCATCTGAGCGTGTTGTGTTCATCAACACGGGCTTCTTGGATCGTACCGGCGACGAAATCCATACCAGTATGGAAGCAGGTCCCATGGTCGCGAAAACAGCGATGAAAGGTGAGCTGTGGATTAACGCCTACGAGGACTGGAATGTGGATATCGGCCTCAACTGCGGTCTGCGAGGGAAAGCCCAGATCGGCAAGGGCATGTGGGCCATGCCCGACCTTATGCAAGCCATGATCGACACGAAACTCGGTCACCCCAAAGCCGGTGCCAACTGCGCCTGGGTACCCTCACCCACGGCCGCTACGCTGCATGCAACGCATTACCACGACGTTTCAGTGGCGGGCATCCAAGCCGAGCTTGAAGGCAAAGACCGACGTAACGTCGATGACATTCTTACGATTCCACTGGGTGATTGCAGTCAGCTGAGCGAGGAAGAAATCCAGCGCGAGCTCGATAACAATGTTCAAGGTATGTTGGGTTATGTTGTCAGATGGGTGGACCAAGGCGTTGGTTGCTCAAAAGTCCCCGACATTAACAACGTGGGACTAATGGAAGACCGAGCGACGCTTAGAATTTCAAGTCAGCATATCGCCAACTGGTTACACCACGGTGTGATCACGGAAGATCAGTTTGAAGCGTCCATGCTGAAGATGGCGGCAGTGGTAGATGAGCAGAATGCGTCCGATCCCAGCTACGAACCGATGGTTAGCGACAGTCAGCCGAAGGGGCATGCCTTTAACGCTGCTATGCAGCTGGTCATGAACGGAGTTTTGGAGCCTTCGGGATATACCGAACCCGGCCTGCACAAAAGCCGGTTGGATCACAAAGCGGATTAATAGCTGCGCTATTCAGAGACGCGCTGTCAGCCAATAAATGACTGCAAGTAAAAGCCGACGCCATAAAAAGCGTCGGCTTTTTTGTTTATGCGGTCAATAACCTCTCGTAGCTGACAATTTTTGTCACCTTACTTTCTGCTCGTAATCATCCAAAAATCCAATGTAACGATGGTTTTGTCACATTTGCTCGTTGCGAGAATCTTCAAACTACAATATCTAGGCGCCGTAGCTGTCTGAATCTCCCAATGAGCATAGATGACTACAACTTGGCCCAAAGCTTGCTGCGGTCAATTGGCCTAGATGGCATTTGCCAACAAATTTGGAGATATGAAATGAAAAAAGTTCAAAAGGGATTCACACTCATTGAGCTCATGATTGTAATAGCGATCGTAGGTATCCTCGCGGCGGTAGCACTCCCCGCCTATCAGAATTACACCAAACGCGCGGCATACTCTGAAGTCATTGCTGCCATGTCGAATGCAAAAGCTGGTGTAAATGAGTGTTATCAGCTGCTTTCCGCGCTGACAAATTGTACCAACGGGACAAATGGTGTACCTGCCAACGTGACGGGTGTAGCTGATGGTGCCATAGCAAGCATTGCTACCTCAGCTGGAGTGATTACTGCTACGCCAAACGCTTACAAGGGCATCTTAGACTCAGAGACATGCGTTTTGACACCGACAGCGGATTCAGGGAATAGCGCTTTTCTTGATTGGGACTTTAGTGGCGCGTGTGTGACTAATGGGTACGTCGCCAACTAAATTGTCGACTAAACCCCGCCTATTTTTATAGTGATTCGTGTTGGGCCCAGTTCCCGTACGCTTGGCGAAAGCGAAGTACTAGGTATAAATACCGAAAACAAGGCGCTTGGAACATCAAGCGCCACGTTTATACCGCGAGTCACCCTGTCAGTTAATCGACTTCCCACAAAAACAATTCTCGCGATGGAAATAAGGTGAATACCGGGTGCATATCGATAGCGTTATAACTAGGTCTCACCGTGACTTCTAGCGAAGTAAACATAGCCGCCAGCGCCTTTCGACAGAACGGACTGGCAAGTCGGCTTGTTGATGAGCGACTTATTAACTCTGAAGAAGCCCTCGAATTGGTAGATAGGGCGCGATCCTCCGGTAAAACCTTGGTAAGCGAGTTGCTTACGGAAAGCCACATAGATAGCGACGTTCTGGCGAGGCTTTTATCGGACGAATATGGCGTACCAGTATTTGATCTAACCACGATGGTACAAGACCAAATTCCTGTCGAATTAGTTCCACCTACGCTAATAAGGAAGCATCGAGCGCTTCCTTTATTTCGAAGAGGGAATCGGCTGTTCATAGGCGTGTCCGATCCGACTAGCAAAAATATCCTCGAAGAATTCAAATTTGTCACCGGGATCGCCGCCGATGTGGTAATCGTTGAACATGGGCGTCTAAACCAAATTATCGATGAGGTGATTGCCAAGCAAGATGAAATCTTTGATGGCAACATCAGCGATTTCACCTCGGCGGAAGACTACATCCCAGACTTAGAAGTTGAGGAAGAGCTCGAGGAAACAGACTTCACGAAACTCGCCGACGATGCGCCCGTCGTTAAGTTCGTCAATAAAGTGCTCTTTGACGCCATCAAGCAAGGCGCCTCCGATATTCACTTTGAACCCTACGAGCGTGAATACAGGGTGAGGGTTCGCTCGGATGGTGTTTTGCAGGAGGTAGTAAGGCCTCCAAAAGGCTTGGCGCCGAGGCTCGCTGCTCGTCTGAAAGTGATGGCCCGGCTTGATATTTCAGAGCGCCGGACACCTCAAGATGGTCGGATTCAGTTAAAGATCTCAAAAAATAGGTCCATCGATTTTCGAGTTAGCACTCTGCCAACTTTGTTTGGAGAAAAGATAGTTCTGCGTATTCTCGACCCCGGGTCCGCGAGAATGGGCGTTGATGCACTGGGTTATGAGCCTGACCAGAAAGCGCTTTATTTGGAGGCTCTTAGCCGTCCTCAGGGCATGATCTTGGTAACGGGACCGACGGGTTCGGGAAAAACCGTGTCTCTCTACACAGGACTAGATGTTCTGAACGAGCCTGAACGCAATATCTCGACAGCCGAGGATCCGGTCGAGATCAATATGGAAGGGATTAACCAAGTCCATGTAAACCCTAAAGTCGGTCTCAACTTTGCCGGCGTTTTACGATCATTTCTCCGTCAGGATCCCGATGTACTCATGGTTGGTGAGATCCGCGATCTCGAGACAGCAGAAATAGCGATCAAGGCAGCCCAAACAGGCCACCTAGTTCTGTCGACTGTGCATACCAATAGTGCACCAGAGACCATCAATCGCCTGCTCAATATGGGCATCCCCGCTTACAACATTGCCTCCTCGCTCACCTTGATCATTGCTCAGCGGTTAGCCCGTCGGCTCTGTAAGTACTGCGCAGAGCCCGAGACTGATATCCCTAAATCAGCCCTTAAAGAGCTTGGTTTCACGGATGACATGCTCAAAACGGCAAACATTATGAAACCCGTCGGCTGTAAGCAGTGCCGAAAGGGCTACAGCGGCCGAGTTGGAGTATATGAAGTTGTTAAAGTCACAAAAGATCTTTCCACGGCGATTTTGAACGGGGCCAATGTTCACGAGCTCGAGCAAGCCGCTCGTGACGCTGGCTTTTACGACTTACGAAAAGCAGCCCTTATAAAGTGTGCCCAAGGCATAATAAGTCTCGAGGAAGTAAATCGGGTAACCGTTGATTGAGCCCTAATGTCGCGAGCTCATGCATTAGGTGTTTAACACAAAGTACTAATAGACCAAGCAGATGACTAGCTATGGCGGGAAGTGAACTTACATTTATCTGGTCTGGGGTCGATAAAACAGGCCGCTCCACCCAGGGCGAAGTCAATGCGCCCAGCGTCGCTATCGCCAAGGCCCAGCTGCGACGACAAGGCATCCGCGCAAAACGCATCAAGAAGAAAACCGCACCTCTTTTCTCCATGGGTACCGCAATTGGCACCCGAGATATCGCAGTTTTTACACGCCAATTAGCCACAATGACGCGCGCAGGTGTTCCCATGGTTCAAGCCATCGATATTGTGATGGATGGTACCGACAAGCCATTGATGAAAGACCTAGTGCGCCAGATTCGCAACGACGTTTCAGGAGGCGCACCGGTTGCCACCTCGCTTGGCAAACATCGGAAACACTTTGATGAGCTGTACTGTAGCCTTGTAGCTGCCGGAGAAAACTCAGGTACGCTTGAGGTCATGCTTGATCGTATTGCGATTTACAAAGAGAAGTCGGAAGCACTAAAAGCGACCATCAAGAAGGCGTTAACTTATCCCGTAGCCACAATCCTCGTCGCCATAGTCGTTACCGGCATTTTGCTAATTAATGTCGTACCGCAGTTTGCAAGTACGTTCGAAAGCTTTGGCTCCGAGTTACCCGGCTTTACTCAATTTGTTGTCGGGCTGTCAGACCTCGCACGTGATTGGTGGATCCTGATTGGCGGCGCCATCACAATCTTCGTTCTCAGTTTTAATCGTTTGCGAGCAGATAATCGAAAATTTGCAGACGCAGTTGATGCAGCACTGTTAAAGGCTCCGGTGTTTGGAAGTATTGTCCATGACGCAGTGATTGCCCGCTACTCACGCACACTGTCTACCACCTTTGCCGCGGGTGTCCCACTTGTTGAGGCGCTAGACGCCACTGCCACAGCGTCTGGTAATGCTGTCTACGAACGTGCGATCAAACAGATTCGAAACGACGTGACCTCCGGTATGTCCCTCCTTCAAGCGACGCGCGCCACTGGAATCTTTCCGATGTTTTTGCTGCAAATGACCTCGATTGGCGAAGAGTCCGGCACATTAGATGAGATGCTCGGTAAGGTGGCAGATCAGTACGAGATGCAGGTTGATAACGCCGTTGATTCAATTAGCTCGCTGATTGAGCCTATGATTATGTCTATCTTGGGGATTATCATTGGCGGCCTGATGGTTGCGATGTATTTGCCAATATTCATGCTCGGCTCGGTGATGTAGACGTTTAGTGGATCCTTTAGAAGAACTTATTCGTGCCCAACCGGGCCTCTCTATTGCACTTGGCGTTCTCGGGCTCGTCGTTGGTAGCTTTCTGAATGTCGTCATCCACCGTCTCCCCAAAATGATGGAGCGGCAGTGGGAGCGAGAGTGCGCAGAGTTTGTTGGTGAAGAGTTTCGTGGTGAGGAACTTCATGAGACCAAGCCCTATTCACTCGCGTTTCCGGGATCACATTGCCCCAGCTGCGGCGCCGAAATAACAGCGCTTCAGAATATCCCAGTGCTTAGCTACCTCTTTCTGCGCGGTCGCTGCGCTAACTGTGGGGTTGCAATATCCGTTCGCTATCCACTTGTTGAGCTTTTGACTGCCGCAATTTGGATACTCTGTGGTCTGTCGTTTGGCGTAAGTAACGCGCTTGCCGCCGCGATGTTGCTGACGGGAGTCCTGATCGCACTTACTGCAATCGACCTCGATCATCAGCTGCTACCGGATAGCCTCACACTGCCCCTTTTGTGGGTGGGACTACTGATCAATATCGACGCCACCTTTGTCAGCCTTGAAAGCGCGGTGCTGGGGGCTGTCTTTGGTTATCTTTGTCTCTGGTCAGTGTATTGGCTTTTCAAAATCATCACCGGCAAAGAAGGCATGGGCTACGGAGACTTCAAACTGCTCGCAGCTCTTGGGGCTTGGTTTGGTTTAAGCGCACTCCCCACCATTGTGCTTCTGTCATCGCTAGTTGGTGCCGTCATAGGGATAGCCCTCATTGTCACGGGACGCCAACGTCGAGAGACGCCTATGCCCTTCGGACCATTTTTAACAGGTGCTGGGCTCATTCATCTTTTTTACCCCGATGTTCTGATCGGCTGGATTGCAGGAGTCGTTTGAGATGCGTGCTGAGCGATACGTAGTGGGAATTACCGGTGGTATTGGCAGCGGTAAGTCCGCAGTCACCGACCACCTGGAAACAAAAGGCATCACGGTAGTTGACGCCGATAAAGTTGCGCGCGTCGTGGTCGAGCCCGGCACATCGGGACTGGCAGCGATCGCCGAACATTTTGGCAGCGATATACTCCTACCCGACGGTAGTTTAGATAGAGCTGCCCTCCGAAAAGTGGTGTTTGATAACCCGGATGAGCGAAAGGTGCTCGAAGGCATCACCCACCCCCGAATCCGCGAGGAAATCGTGCGACAGCTCAGCGAAGCCACCTCGCCTTATGTTGTCCTAGCCTCACCGCTTCTGCTCGAATCTGGCCAGAACAGGTTCGCTAATTATGTGGTCGTTGTGGATGTACCTGAGTCAGTTCAGCTCAGCCGAACAATGGCGCGGGACGACAACAGCGAGCAGCTCGTCAAGTCGATTATGGCGGCGCAACTCGACCGAGAAACACGGTTGTCTCGTGCCGACACATCGATCAGTAACGACGGTTCACTTGATGAGCTATACGCAAGGGTCGACGACTTGCACGAAGACCTTCTCGCACGCGCGGGTGCTTAAGAGAGTTTGAGGCCCCGGCTTAGACGGAAGCCAATACTGACTTTACCCGACCCATGATCTCCGCATTCGCCTCGGGCACTTTGTAGTCATCGAGCGCGGACGCTGAGACCCAAGCAATCGGCTGGCCTTCTGCGCCGTGGGGTTCGCCCTTCCAAGAGAGCACATTATGGACATCGAGAAGCACCTGCTTTTCGCCGTAATCGTGGCTCACGGTCATCAAGGGTAAGGTCTCGCCGATCTCGACACCGAGCTCCTCGCGTAACTCGCGTGCCAGAGCAGCCTCGACAGTCTCGCCTGATTCGACCTTTCCACCAGGAAACTCCCAGTAACCCTCGAGGTGGGTTCCTTTCTGACGTCTCGCAAGGAGAACGCAATTGGCGTCATCAATCAGGACACCAACAGCCACGTGAACAACACTGGGCATCAGGTGCGGTACTCGGCGTTGATTTTGACGTAGTCGTAAGAAAAGTCAGTGGTCCACAACGTTGCTGACTTATTGCCTCGACCAAGGTCGATCGTAATGACCAAGTCTTCAGGCGCCATAGCCGCAACACCCGCGTCTTCAGTGTAACTCTCAGCACGCGCACCTTTTTCGGCGATCAGAACACCGTTAAGCGACAGCGATACGGCTTCAACATCGAGCTCACTGACGCCTGCTCGACCGACTGCGGCAAGTATGCGCCCCCAGTTTGGATCTGACGCAAATAGTGCGGTTTTTACCAAGGGCGAATGCGCCACCGTACGTGCCACTTGGTCTGCTTCCGCATCGCTACTGGCGCTGGAGACGGTGATCTCGACGAATTTCGTCGCCCCCTCACCGTCCCGAACAATATCTTGCGCAAGTTCGGTCGCCAGCTCGGTCAGCGCAGCCTGAAACGCCAGTGCGGCTGCTCTATCGGTCGGTGAAATCACAAAATCCGACTGTCCCGTTGCGGTCAGCGTCACCGCATCGTTGGTACTGGTGTCGCCGTCGACCGTAATCCGGTTGAAGCTTGCGTTAACGGCGGTCCGTAACATGCCATCCAGCATTTCACGGGATATCGACGCATCGGTCGCAAGGAAACCGAGCATGGTTGCCATATTCGGCTGGATCATCCCCGAGCCCTTACTCATGCCAACAAGTTGACAACATCTTCCGTCTTCCAAGGTAACAACTTTGTTGCGCAGTTTAGGAACGGTGTCCGTCGTCATAATCGCTTTCGACGCGCGTTCCCAGTTTGCCGCGCTGAGATCGCTGATCGCAGCAGGTATTGCAGCTTCCAGCTTTTCCACCGGTAGCAGTTCACCGATGACCCCGGTAGAGAATGGTAAAACCTGACGTGAATGCATTTGTGTGGCGCTTGCGAGGGCCTCGCAGCTTTGCTCACAGGCGGCCATTCCCGGCGCACCAGTGCCTGCATTCGCATTCCCGGAGTTGATTAGGATGTAACGTGCGTCAACTTCGACGTTATT
Source organism: gamma proteobacterium HIMB55 (assembly GCA_000227505.4). Lineage (NCBI taxonomy): Bacteria > Pseudomonadati > Pseudomonadota > Gammaproteobacteria > Cellvibrionales > Halieaceae > gamma proteobacterium HIMB55. The sequence continues at coordinate 1,749,668 of AGIF02000001.1, forward strand.
GCGCTCGGCCACTAGAACAGGCGCTGCTCTGAAGGCGTTTTGGGTGAATACAGCCGCGGTCGAACTGCCCTCTGCGATTTCTATAATCGTCAGGTCGTCTCGGTTCGCGTACTTGATTCCGGCTTGCGCAACCCCGAGCTGAATGCCCGGGATAGATAGCTCGCTCATACTCAGCTAAGTGCTCCGCAACACTGTTTGTACTTTTTACCGCTGTCACAAGGACACGGATCGTTTCGACCGACTTTAGGCTCGTCACGAACCACCTGTGCCACAGGGGCTTGAGGCGCACGCGGCAACGGCGGTTGCCCTTCAGCTGCTCCCGCTTCGCCTTGCACATCACCGTCAGGCAAAGCTGACGCCTGTGCGTGCTGGAAAGCGAGCTGCTGGCGCGCAGCCTCCTCGCGACGCCGACGCTCGATTTCTTCGGCTTCGTCTTTTCGTTGAATCTGCAAATGGCTCAGAATGCGAATCACGTCGCCTTTGAGTCGCTCAAGCAGCGACTGGAAAAGCTCAAAAGCCTCACGCTTGTATTCCTGCTTTGGGTTTTTGTTCGCGTAAGCGCGCAAGTGAATGCCTTGACGCAATTGGTCCATCGTCTGGAGATGTTCTTTCCACAGACTGTCGAGCACCTGCAACATGACCTGCTTCTCGATCTGTCGCATCGCGTCACCAACCATGGCGCCTTTTTCATCGTACGCACTTTGAACTGCTTCGATAATGCGCTCGCGTAACGTTTCCTCGTGAAGATTGTTGTCCTCTGACAACCACGTCGACACGGGCAACTCGATCGCAAAATCAGCCTTCAAGTGGCGCTCGAGGCCTTCGACATCCCACTGCTCCTCCACGCTCATTGGAGGAATGAAACGGTCTATCCCCTCATGAACCACGTCGGCGCGAATATGCGTAATCATCTCTGCGACGTCTTCACCATCCAACAGCTGGTCGCGCTGCTTGTAGATGATTTGCCGCTGGTCGTTAGCAACATCGTCGTACTCAAGGAGCTGCTTACGAATATCGAAGTTACGACCTTCCACCTTACGCTGAGCACGCTCAATCGATTTAGTGACCATACCGCTCTCGATCGCCTCACCGCGCTCCATGCCGACCTTCTGCATGATGCCGGCCATGTTGCCCATGAAGATGCGCATCAGGTTGTCTTCGAGCGAAATGTAGAAACGAGACGCCCCTGGGTCACCCTGACGTCCCGCACGACCGCGGAGCTGGTTATCAATACGGCGAGACTCGTGACGTTCGGTACCCAAAATGTGAAGACCACCCGCATCAAGAACAGCTTGATGTCTTTCTTCCCACGCGGTGCGCGCTGCATCCCGCTCAACTTCGTTATCGAGGGCCGCGATCTCAGCTTCCAGGTTACCGCCAAGTACAATATCGGTTCCTCGACCCGCCATGTTGGTCGCAATGGTAACCACACCGGGACGACCCGCTTGCGCGATAATCTCGGCTTCCTGCTCGTGGTATTTCGCATTTAGTACTTTGTGATCAATACCCGCCTTCTTGAAGTAAGCCGAGAGCTCTTCAGAGGTTTCGACTGAAGCAGTACCGACAAGAACTGGTGCCTTCTTCTCGATGATGCGTTTGGTCTCATCGACGATGGCCTCCAATTTCTCCTCCTGAGACATGAAAACGAGATCGTTCATATCGAGGCGCTTCATCGGAATATTGGTGGGGATAACCACACACTCGAGGCCATAAATCTGGCGGAACTCGAAGGCTTCGGTATCGGCCGTACCGGTCATACCACTCAGCTTGTCGTAGAGACGGAAATAATTCTGGAAGGTGGTCGAGGCCATGGTCTGGCTTTCGGCCTGAATATTGACGTTTTCTTTAGCTTCTATCGCCTGATGGAGACCTTCTGACAAACGTCGACCCGGCATGGTTCGGCCTGTGTGCTCGTCAATCAGAACGACCTGACCGTCCTGCACAATGTATTCAACGTTACGCTGAAACAGATTGTGTGCACGGAGCGCTGAGTTCACGTGGTGCAGCAAGTTCAGGTTGCTCGATGCGTACAAAGAGTCGTCGGCCTGCAGCAGGTTCTCGTCGATCAGCATCGACTCAATAAGTTCGTGACCGTCCTCGGTGAGCTCGACAGTGCGCTGCTTCTCGTCAATGACAAAGTGCCCGTCTTCTGCTTCTTCATCGGTGCGAACAGACAGCTTTGGAATCAACTTGTTGATCCGACGGTAAAGCTCAGAACTATCCTCGGCTGCGCCGGAGATAATGAGTGGCGTTCGCGCTTCGTCGATCAGAATCGAGTCAACCTCATCAACAATGGCGAAGGCCAGCGAGCCCTGCATCTTGTCGTTCATGCTGAACGCCATATTGTCGCGCAAGTAGTCAAAGCCGAATTCGTTGTTGGTGCCGTAAACGATGTCTGCCGAGTAAGCCACACGCTTTTCTTCCTGGGTTTGACCAGCGCGAATCACACCGACTTCAAGCCCCAGAAAGTTGTAGAGCTTGCCCATCCAGGCCGCGTCTCGAGACGCGAGATAGTCGTTCACGGTGATCAAGTGAACGCTATTGCCAGAGAGTGCATTGAGGTAAGCGGGCAATGTAGCCACCAAAGTCTTACCTTCACCCGTCCGCATCTCAGCGACATTGCCCTCGTGAAGTACCACACCGCCAATCAACTGAACGTCGAAGTGGCGCATTCCCATTGCGCGAACACCGCCCTCTCGGACAACCGCAAAGGCCTCAGGTAGCAATGCATCGAGGGACTCGCCTTGTTGGAAGCGCTCTTTGAACTCTTGCGTCTTCCCGCGCAAACCCTCGTCATCGAGCGCCTGCATGCTCTCTTCGAGCGCATTAATCTTTTTTACAGTCTTCTTGATTCGGCGCAGCACTCTGTCGTTGCGCGAGCCGAATATTATCTTCAGCGGATTAGCCATGGTGTTTCCAAGTAAATTCTTAAGGTCAGTAGTGTGAACTGCGAGAGTTGCCAGTGAACATCACCAGCGTGCAGAAGAGACCTTAGTTAGGCGTTCGGCGGAGGTAGCTTGCGGGATCGACGGGGCGACCGTTTTTGTGGACCTCGAAGTGGACGTGCGGACCGGTAGATCGGCCACTATTACCCATCAAGGCAACGACGTCGCCTCTGCGAACCATATCGCCGACTTTGACAAGGTTTTCCTGATTGTGCGCATAGCGGGTAATGACGCCGTCGCCGTGCGCAACTTCGACCATTTTTCCATAGCCGTATCGCTCGCCACTCCAGCTAACAACACCGCTCGCTACAGCGATGATGTCGGAGCCTTCGCGACCTGCAAAATCGATGCCTTCGTGCCACGCTTTCTTGCCACTGAATGGATCGATGCGAGAGCCGAAATGCGAGGACAACCAGCCAGATAGAATGGGTTTACCCGCAGGCGTTGCATCATCGCGCACTTGCTCGCCCTGAATCAGCTCAGAGAGGATATCGAGCTGGACTTCACGGTCATCAAGCGCGGTACTGAGCGCAAACAACTCGCCTTCAAGGGCGGGAATTAGCTCACGGGCGTCCTCTTGTGAGGTCATCAATGGACCACCCAGCGCCGGCGCCATATTGAAATCAAACTCACCCGGCTCGAGCCCCGCGCTCTGGGTGAGATTCATGCCGACTGCATCCAGACGTGTTACACGCGACTGCAGCTCAGCCAGCAACAGTGTCATCGATTCGAGACGACGTTCTGCCTCAACCGCCATGTCCGCAAGCGCTTCTGCACGCTCCCGAGCTTCCTCAGCGGCGAGCGTTTCTTCCGCAGCTTCTGCTTTTGCCACGCCTTTCTTGACGCCAAACTCGTAACTCAGGCCCGCCAACGATACTGGCAGACCAATCAGGAAGGCTGACACAACAACGCGCGTCCACCGCCCGATTTCGACGGTTTTCGAAGGTCCCTCGTTGTTGATAAGGATGAATTTCACGCGGCAATCACTGCAACTTTTAGTCGCGCCACTATGCCAGAGTTACTCTCAGGGTGAAAGACATCTTGCGACAGGTAGACCGCCGCTCAGGATTAGGCTGGTGCGTAAGTGAGAAACGGCTGCTGATAGGAAATTGGCGCATCATCCAAATCGTCAAATGTCACCATTTCCCAGGCGTCTTTATCAGCGATCAACGTGCGGAGCGCTAAGTTATTGAGTGCATGACCTGACTTGAACGCTTGGTACTCGCCAATGAGGCTATACCCGAGCAGATAAAGATCACCAATCGCGTCGAGAACTTTGTGCTTCACAAACTCATCTTCATAGCGAAGGCCGTCGTTATTCAGCACTTTGTAATCGTCGATGACGATCGCGTTGTCCATGCTGCCGCCGCGAGCAAGCCCCTTCGATCGGAGGTATTCGATTTCCTCCACAAACCCGAAGGTACGAGCGCGGCTTATTTCACGAACGAAAGACGTCGTTGAAAAATCAATTTCCGTCGTCGCCGCCCGGTGTCTGAAAACCGGGTGGTCGAAATCAATACCGAACGATATTTTGAATCCCTCGAGCGGTAAGAACTTCGCGCTCTTATCGCCATCGGTCACGGTCACTTCACGCTTCACGCGGATAAACTTCTTCGCCGCGTGCTGTTCAATGACGCCTGCCGACTGAAGCAAGAAAACAAAAGGCGCAGCACTGCCATCCATGATGGGGATTTCAGGGGCAGTGACATCAACATATGCATTATCGACGCCTAGGCCAGCCATTGCCGATAGCAGGTGCTCAATGGTCGATACGCGCGCATCGTTGTGAATGAGGCAAGTCGACAACGTCGTCTCACCAACCAAATCGGCGCGAGCGGGGATCTCGGCCACGGGGTTCAGGTCGGTTCGACGAAACACAATACCCGTATCCACAGGTGCTGGGGACAGTGTCAGTAACACCTTCTCACCTGTGTGTAAGCCGACACCTGTCGCCTTAATCGAGTTTCGCAATGTTCGCTGTCGTATCATTCCATCGCCTTTTTTAGAGGGCACAAATTCGGAGAGTGCTCTACTCTCTTAGCATCATCTTTGAGTCGTGAACCTAATCGGCTTGGCGACGCAAAAACGCGGGGATATCGAAATATCCTTCCTCGCTGTTTTCCTCTACCGCAACCGCTTGACCACCAGCTGCTACTCGCTGGCGTTTCGCAGGGGGCAGATCATACCCTTCATAGGCCGGCGAAGTCGATGTTGCCGCGCGCATGGGTGCGGTAGGCTCGACCTTTTTCAGGACAGGGCGGCTCTGCTCAACGCCGAGACCCGTGGCCACAACGGTCACTTTCAGCTCATCGCTCATTGTTGGGTCGATAACAGTCCCCACAACTACGGTGGCGTCGTCGCAGGCAATTTCTTCAATCGCTTCACCCACTTCTGAGAACTCACCGAGAGACAGATCGAGTCCAGCGGTGATATTCACCAGCAAACCCTTGGCACCGCTCAAATCAATATCATCAAGCAGCGGACTATTAATCGCGCGCTCTGCCGCTTCACGAGCACGACCTTCGCCAGATGCAGTACCGGTACCCATCATGGCTGAGCCCATTTCTGACATCACCGTTTTCACGTCGGCAAAGTCGACGTTGATCATGCCGGGACGGATAATGAGATCAGCAATTCCTTGCACAGCACCAAAGAGCACATCATTTGCCTCTTTAAACGCGTCCAGCAAACTGGTGTTCTTACCCATCACCTCAAGAAGCTTTTCGTTAGGAACTGTGATCAACGAATCCACGTGTTGCTCTAGCTCCTTAAGCCCCTGATCTGCAATAGCGAGACGCTTCCGACCCTCAAAACTGAAGGGGCGAGTCACAACTGCAACAGTGAGGATACCCATGTCGCGCGCAACCTCGGCAACGATTGGCGCACCACCCGTGCCCGTGCCGCCGCCCATACCTGCAGTAACAAACACCATGTCAGCACCCTGGAGTGACTCGGCGATGCGATCACGATCTTCCAGTGCCGCAGCACGGCCGATCTCGGGGTTGGCGCCTGCGCCCAAGCCCTTAGTGATCGCGTTACCGAGCTGCAAGACAGTTCGCGAATCGATGTCTGCAAGTGCCTGCGAGTCCGTGTTAGCACAAATGAAATCCACACCCTCGATGTCGTGTTCGATCATGTGACGGACAGCGTTACCGCCACCACCACCAACACCGATGACTTTGATTACCGCGTTCTGCGGTGCGTTATCTACTAGTTCAAACATAGTCTTTCTCCCCGTTTGAAATTGTCCGGTTGCCCGGCTTTCCCCTTAATTCAGAAGTTGCGACCAAACCAATTGCGCAACCCTCCCAGCAAACTGCTGGCCTTCTGACGGTCCGCGGATAACTGCGCACCTTCATGAAGTTCTTTTGCACCCGACAGCAACAGGCCTACCGCTGTTGCATAGATCGGGTTTCGAATGATGTCGTGCATGCCGCGTGTGTACTGCGGCGCACCTACCCGTACGGGCATATGAAAAATCTCTTCAGCGAGCTCAACCACGCCTTCCATCTTGGAAGTGCCGCCCGTGAGCACTACGCCTGCTGGGATGAGCTCTTCAAAACCGGAGCGACGAATTTCGCCCTGAATCAGCGTGAATAGCTCGTCATAGCGTGGCTCAACCACCTCGGCTAACGACTGGCGAGACAAGTCGCGCGGTGGACGATCACCAACGCTGGGGACTTTGATCGTCTCTTCAGGGCCGGTGAGCTGTGCAAGCGCGCAGGCATATCGGATTTTGATTTCTTCCGCGTGTTGCGTAGGCGTGCGTAGCGCCATAGCGATATCACTGGTTACCTGGTCTCCGGCTACTGGAATGACACCCGTGTGGCGGATTGAACCCTCAGTGAAGACCGCGATATCCGAGGTACCACCACCGATATCCACCATGCAAACACCCAGGTCGCGCTCGTCGTCAGTAATGACCGAATAACTGGAGGCCAACTGCTCGAGCACAATACCGTCCACCTCGAGTCCACAGCGCTGAACACACTTTTCGATGTTCTGCGCCGCCGTTTCCGCACAGGTCACTAAATGGACTTTTGCTTCGAGACGCACACCTGACATACCGAGCGGCTCTTTGATGCCACCCTGATTGTCGATCACAAACTCCTGCGGGAGAACATGAAGAATCTTTTGGTCGGCGGGAATGGCAACCGCCTGGGCCGCGTCAATAACGCGCTCGATATCGGCGCGCTCTACCTCGCGGTCTTTGATCGCCACGATGCCATGCGAGTTCATCGATCGAATGTGGCTGCCTGCGATTCCCACGTAAACGGAATGGATTTGGCAGCCTGCCATAAGCTCCGCTTCTTCGACTGCTCGCTGGATGGCATTGACCGTAGACTCGATATTGACCACGACACCCTTCTTTAAACCTTTTGATGGGTGTGACCCGATGCCGACAATATCGATGGTGCCATCGGTATCGATTTCACCAACCACCGCTACGACCTTGGATGTTCCGATATCCAAGCCAACGATCATGCGCTTTTCTTCAGTCGCTGCCATTACTGGCCTCCTTGCTGTTGTGACACGGCTGTCACCGCAAACTTCTGTTTTTTGCGAAGCACTGCGGCTCCGCTTTCGTATCTAAAGTCGATTCTTGCAATCGAGTGGTTCACGCTTTCACGCTCGCTTTCGAGAAGTGCAACAAACCGGCGTACCCGCTTGGCGAAATCTTTATCGCCAAACTGAACTTCAGTACCGTCGGTTAACTGGGCCGAGATTTGCTTCAGCCGATCTTCATTGAGCGCCGCAACTGAGAGGCCGTGTGGCGTGAGCAGCATCTGGAAGAGTTTGAATTGCTCTATGAGTACAGGTGGCTCGCTATGCTCGCTCCACAACAGCGGCAGATCGTCGTAACGTTCAAATGTTTCACCGTCGAACACATCGCCGTACTGATTGATATAAGACATGACGCCCCAACGAGCGATCGGCGTCTGCTCTGTCACATGCACGCGAATAGTGCCAGGCCACTCGCGGCGCACATTTGCATCAAATACCCAAGGAAGCGTCTCCAGCTCGTCGGCAATAGCCTTAAGGTCGGTGAGTAAGAAGCCATCTGCCACGCGCGGCGTCAGCACCGCCTCTACGGTGTCGCGTGGTACGTGACGCATCTCACCTGTAATGGCAATTTGCTGCACAGGCATATCGGTCGCACGTTGCGTCAACAGACCCACTAAAGCCGCAACCACAACGAGTGAAACAGCCAAAGTTATTCGCTTGACGCTCTGTACGAAGCGCTCCCAGCGCGACAGCGTTCTAGGGGATGCTGTCCTGGAGACGTTACGCGCCATACTGCCCCTCCACTGATTCGGTCCTTTCAGCAATATCAGAATCAGACTGAGCGCCAGCCTTTGAACTGCATCTTGAAAGCGAGGCCTGATAAATCTCAGCAAGTAAGTCGACAAAACTAATGCCGGCTGCCGCTGCGGCCTTGGGCACCAAGCTGTGCTCGGTCATCCCGGGAATGGTATTAACCTCAAGGAGCTGCCAGCCGTCTTCACCGCGCATAACATCAACGCGCCCCCAGACTTCAGCGCCCGAGGCGTCAAATGCGCTCAACGCCAAGGCCTGAAGTTCCGCCGACTCAGCGGTGGTTATCGGCGCTGGACATTCAAAGAGGGTTTCACCCGAAACGTACTTGGCATCAAAATCATAAAACGTTGTTGCCGGCGTAATCTTGATCGGCGGTAGCGCCTTACCGTTCACAATGGCAACAGTGAACTCCTCACCGGCTATTAATGCCTCAGCCATTACCGCTACCTGCGACTTAGCTGCGAGTTCGAGAGCTTGCTCAAGTTCGTCTGCGTCGTTGGCGATGGACATGCCAACAGAAGAGCCCTCGGATACCGGCTTCACAAACACCGAATCCAGGCGCTCGATGACTGCAGAGAGGTCGCTGTTCCTATCGATCAGCTCAAAGCCAGGCGTTGGCAACCCTAGGCTTCGCCAAACAAGTTTGGTTTTTGCTTTATCCATGCACAAAGCGCTGCCGAGCACGCCTGAGCCGGAATACGCCACGCCCAAGCTATCGAGAAGGCCCTGCACGCTGCCATCTTCGCCACCAACACCGTGAAGTAGATTAAAGACAAATGTCTCGAGCGGAAGATTGTGATGCCAACCAGTGGCGGCGGTATCGAGACGCGTCACCACTGCACCCGCATCCGCCAGTGCATCTGCCACAGCGCCACCACTTTTGAGTGATATCGCGCGCTCAGCGGAGTTACCGCCCATCAGCACAGTAATGCTCTTTCCACTAAAGACCTGACTCATACCAAGGCCTCCAGGGATGATGTCTCCGACAACATTTTCGAGAGGCGACCGATATTGCCCGCCCCCTGCATGATCAGAACGTCGTCATTAACGAGAAATTTGCTAAGTCGTGCCGCAAGCTGACCGTTATCCGAGAGCAACACCGGATCAACGAAGCCCGCCTGCCGGATACTTCGCGCCAGTGAACGGCTATCGGCACCGACAATCTCATCCTCGCCCGCAGCGTAAACATCGAGTAGAACCAGCGCATCCACCGTTGATAGCACGTCGACAAATTCGTCGTAGCAGTCCCGTGTGCGACTGAAGCGATGTGGTTGAAACACCATGACAAGGCGCTTACCCGGATAGGCTTCTCGAGCGGCATTAATGGTCGCCCGAAGCTCCGTTGGATGATGCCCATAGTCATCGACTAACAGCGCCGACCCGTTATCCCAAGTCACATTCCCCAAGACCGAGAATCGACGGCCCACGCCCTCAAAGGACGCGAGGCCTCGCGTAATAGCCTCGACACTGACACCCAGCTCGCTACAAACCGCCACTGCTGCAGATGCGTTTAGCGCATTGTGAACCCCGGGCATCGGGAGGCTCAACGACAGGCTATCACCCGCGGATTTTCGGTGCAGCGTAAAGCTACTTTCAAGACCAGAGTAAGAGAGACCCTCAAGCCGGAAATCAGCGTCATCAGCGAAACCGTAAGTAACGACTTGTCGCGTAACCGATGGAAGTAACTCCCGAACGCCTGGGTCGTCGAGGCACACAAGAGCGACACCGTAAAACGGTAAATTTTGGAGAAACTCAGTGAATGCTTGGTAGTAAGCCCTCTCATCACCTTGGTAGTGCTCCATGTGATCGGGCTCTACGTTGGTTATGACTGTCATCATGGGTAAGAGGTGAAGGAAGGAGGCGTCGCTCTCATCCGCCTCGACAACCAAATAATCGCTTGCACCCAGCTGTGCGTTGGAGCCCGTATTGTTCAAAACGCCACCGATCACAAACGTGGGATCCATCTCGGCTTCCGCCATTAGTGACGCGATAAGGCTCGTGGTTGTTGTTTTTCCGTGAGTCCCGGCAACCGCAATACTAAAGCGGTAACGCATCAGCTCCGCCAACATCTCAGCACGGGGCACAATCGGAATACGGCTCTCCCGGGCGGCGATAATCTCAGGGTTTTTCTCGTTAATCGCGGAGGACACGACCAGCACGTCTGCATCTTTCACATTGGATGCGCGATGGCCAATCGCCACCTCAACACCTAACGATTGCAGGCGACTGATCACGGGACCGTCGGAAATATCAGAACCTGAAATGGTGTAATTCAAGCCAGCGAGAACCTCGGCGATACCACTCATGCCTGAGCCGCCAATACCGACAAAATGAATTCGCTGAATTCGACGCATCATCGGTTCGCGGAGAGACCTTCCAATCGAGTTTAGGCCAGAGAGCGAGGCATTCATGGGTGTATCAGCCATGGACCACCTCCTCGATGACAGCAACAACCTGCTCTGTCGCATTGGGCTTAGACCAGTCCTTGGCCGAAGATGACATTTCAGTGAGGCGCTGAGATTGTTTAAGCGTCTCGGCAATAAACGCCTCTAACGCCCCAGATTCGAGATCCTTTTGTTCGACAATAACTGCACCACCGGCATCTCGAAGTGCTTCTGCATTTTTCAATTGATGGTTGTCAATCGCACTGGGTAACGGTACGAGCACTGAAGGTGTTCCTGTTACGGCGAGCTCACAAACCGTCAGGGCACCTGCTCGACAAATCGCGACATCTGCCCATTGGTATAACTCGGCCATATCGTCGACAAATGGGGTGATCTCGAGATCCGCTAAAGACGCAGCCGACCAAGCAGACGCTGTGGCATCATAGTGATCGCGACCGCATTGATGTCGGACAGTAATGCACTCGAGCGCATTGCCAGAAAGCTTTGATAGCGACGTTGGAACACCTCTATTGAGTGCCAGAGCGCCCTGGCTACCACCTAAAATCGCTAACTTGAGCGGTTGCGCCTCACTAAATCCAGCTTGGGGATAAGCCTTGCTTGGGACATTCGCGAGTGTTGAGCGCACAGGGTTACCCGTGGCAAGCACTGGGAGACTTGAGGCAAAGACGCCATCAAAGCCCGCAAGAACACGCTTTGCTACTCGTGATAACAAACGATTGGTGGTGCCCGCTACCGCGTTCTGTTCGTGGATAACCACTGGAATCCGTAAGAGCCAAGCAACAATACCAGCAGGGCCTGCAGCGTACCCACCAAAGCCAACCACTACCGAAGGGCGATTCGTAATCAACAACCACAGCGCCTGTAGGCAAGACGCCAGCAGCGACACGATGCCCTTAATTTTGGATCCTATGCCCTTACCACGAAGACCGAGTGTTTTAAGCGTGTGCAGTTGAATTCCATTATCCGGCACCACGCGAGACTCAAGCCCTCGTGATGTCCCAACCCACGAGACCTCCCAGTCGCGCTCTCGCAGAGCGGTTGCGATGGCCAAACCTGGGAAAACGTGGCCGCCCGTACCACCCGCCATAATCATTGCGCTACGCGATGCTTTCATTGAGATCGCCTCCGCGCTTGAGCCTTCTTGGGTTGTTGCGAGCGACTTCGCTCGAGTCGCAACAGCACACCGACGGTAATACAACTCATCAAAAGACTAGAGCCGCCGTAACTAATGAAAGGCAGAGTCAATCCTTTGGTAGGCAGTAAACCTGAGCTTACGCCCATATTCACAAAAGCCTGTCCGGCAAAAATGAGCGCAAACCCGAAGCAGCAATACGCCTCGAATTCACGCTTTTCGGTGGCAAATCGATAACCTAGATAAACAATACGACCCACGAATGCAGCGAACAGCAAAATGACCGCAACGGCGCCTACCAATCCCGTCTCTTCGGCCCAGATCGAAAATACGAAATCGGTGTGGGCCTCTGGCAGGTAGAAGAGCTTCTGCACGCTATTACCCAAGCCCACGCCGAACCACTCGCCACGTCCGTAGGCAATGAGCGACTGAATAAGCTGGAACCCACTGCCAAAAGGATCACTCCAAGGGTCCTGATAGGCCATCAGGCGCTTCATTCGATAGGGTGCCATGAGGATCATTCCAGCAAGACCGCCAAGCGCCGTGAATACCAGACCGAACACGTACACCAAGCGAGCGCCGCCCATGAACAACATGCCAAACGCTGTACCCATCATGATGACTGTTGCGCCAAAATCCGGCTCCGCGAGTAGCAAAATAGCGAAGAGCACTAGAACAGCGATAGGCTTTAGCAAGCCACGAAGTACCGTTCGCAACTCTTCACCGTGTCGCACCATGTAGCCCGACAGCCAGAGCACCAACGCGAACTTTGCAAACTCAGAAGGCTGAAACGTGAAACCAGCGAGTGGAATCCAGCGTTGACTGCCATTAACGACGCGGCCTATTCCTGGGATTAACACTAAAACCAACAGCGCAAGTGCGAGTAGCAGCAGCCACGGCGACAAATTACGCCACGCCGCCACGGGCACCAGGTAGGCAACGGATCCGAACACAATACCTGCACCGAGATACATCATGTGGCGAATTGCGTGATGCCATTCATTACCAAAACGCACTTCGGAGAGACTGATCGACGCAGAGGCAATCGCCACCAAGCCGACAGCAATAAGGGCCGCCGCCATCAGCAAAAGTGGCGACACGTTGGCTGCTCTGCTCTGCACAGACGTCATGAGACCACCTCATCAGAGAGACGGAGAACAGCCTCGCGGAAGCTATCACCTCGTTGCTGATAGTTGTCGAACATGTCGAAGCTTGCACAGGCAGGTGACAACAAAACAACATCACCGGGCGTAGCCAAGCTAGCGCCAATTTCAACCGCCGCGTCCATTGAGTCCGCAAAAACAGCAGCGGTCTCGGAAGGAAGATTCTCAGCGATTTCTGTGGTCGCCGCACCGATCAAGATGACCTGCTTACAGGTTTCTTTTACCGCTTTACTCAGCGCTTCAAATGACTGGCCTTTCGCCTCGCCACCTGCAATAAGAATGATATTTTTACCCGTGGCCAGGCCAGAAATGGCTGATACTGCCGCGCCTATGTTGGTCGCTTTACTGTCGTTTATAAAGGAGACGCCGCCAGTCTCTGCAATGCGTTCGCAGCGGTGTGGGAGGCCTTGCAACGATCCCACACCCTTAATGAGCTGCGAGAACTCAAGGCCCGCACCCCTGCAAATTGCGAGCGCCGCGAGCACGTTACGAGTATTTTGCTCACCCACCACGGGTAGATCTGCACAGCGAATCAGGGACTCAAACCCAAAGGCAATCCAGGGCTCACCCTCAATCTGACGAATACCCAATTGTTGAAGATCGGGCTCATCGTCACGCCAGGCCGTCCACGCGACGTCACCTTTGCCGACCGGAAGCGTCAGCGGGTCGCGCGCGTTCACCACCACGTGCTTCGCGCCCGGAAAAATTCGGTGCTTGGCAAGGTGATAAAGCGGCATGGTCTTATGGCGATCGAGGTGATCGGGCGTTAGGTTCAATACCGTCGCCACTGCCAAGTTAAGATCGCCCGCCCGCTCAAGCTGAAACGAGGATAGCTCGAGGACGTAAATATCGGCTTCTTGCTCAAGAAGATCGAGTGCACCCGTACCTAAATTTCCACCGAGAGCAACGTGAAGACCACAGGATTTAAGCAGCTGGCCCACAAACGTCGTAACGGTCGACTTACCGTTTGAACCCGTAATGCCGATGACTGGCTTGTCCGTCTCAGCGACAAACACATCGATGTCACCACGTATTTCAACACCAATCTGCTGAGCCTTTAAAAGCGCAGGAGAATCCATGGCAATACCTGGCGAGGCGATCAGCAAGTCGATCGCATCGAACACCGCATCATCGACTTCGCCAAAGTGAGCCTCAATCCCCACCAGCTCGCGTCGCAGATCGAGATCATTAGCAAGCTCGGCACGCGTGTCGAGCGCAATAAAAGGTATGCCCCGCGCTTTCCAGAAACGCGCAACCGAGCGCCCGGTCGTGCCTAGACCGAGAATCGCGCGTCGCGTAGAACTGGAAATAAGCTCAGGCATCATCTATCCCTACCTCAGTTTCAAGGTGGCGAGGCCAAAGAGCACGAGCATTGCTGTGATGATCCAGAACCGCACAATGACGCGAGGCTCTGGCCAACCTGAAAGCTCGAAGTGATGATGAATTGGCGCCATCTTGAACACACGCTTACCGCGTAGTTTGAATGACGCCACTTGGATAATGACGGACAGCGTTTCAATAACGAATACACCGCCCATGATGAATAGCACCAGCTCTTGGCGGATGATGACGGCGACAATGCCAAGCGCCGCACCCAGTGCAAGTGCACCGACATCGCCCATAAACACCATCGCCGGATAGGTGTTGAACCAAAGGAAGCCCAAGCCAGCGCCTGCGATCGCGCCACAGAACACCACCATCTCCCCAGTTCCAGCGATGTATGCAATGTTGAGGTAGTCGGCGAACTGAGCATGACCACCGAGATAAGCAATCATTCCCAGCCCCACGGCAACCATCACCGTTGGCAAAATAGCGAGGCCATCAAGCCCGTCGGTGAGGTTCACCGCATTACTCGATCCAACCACCACCAAGTAGGCCCAGGGGATAAAAAGAAGCCCCATTGCCAGCGCGACGTCTTTAAAAAACGGCACGTAGAGCGTGGTTTCGGGCGCTTGAGTAGCACTTGTGAATAAGTAGGTAACCGCGGCGAACCCAATGACCGATTGCCAAAAGTACTTCCATCGCGCAGGTAGCCCGCGCGAGTCTTTCTCAACCACTTTGCGGTAGTCGTCAACCCAGCCAACCGCGCCAAAAGCGACCGTTGTGAGTAGAGCGACCCATAAATATTTACTGGTGAGATCACCCCAAAGCAGAACGGCGGAGGCAATAGCGACGATAATGAGCGCACCGCCCATGGTGGGCGTTCCCGCTTTGCTCAAGTGCGACTGAGGCCCATCAACCCGAACCGCTTGGCCGATCTGCATCTCCTGAAGCCAGCTGATCATCTTGGGACCTACCAAGGTCGAGATGATTAGGGCCGTCATGGCAGATAAGATGCCGCGCAGCGTAATGTACTGAAAAACAGAAAAGGCCGAGTCCCACTCCGCCAATATCTGTGCGAGCCACGTTAACATGGAGTCACCCCTACCGATGCAGACAAGTTGTCCACGAATTGATCTAACTGCACACCTCGAGACCCCTTAACTAGAATGGTCTCGTTCGCGGCAAATTCCGGTTTACGGGCAATCAAAGCGTTAACGTCAGAGAAGTGCTCCGCTTGAATGCCGCTAACGTCGCCAAAGTGGCGAGCGAGACTACCAACAGAGAGCAAGCGTTCAACACCACAGTCTGCAAGATGGCGTCCTACTTCGCGGTGGTAATCCACCGCACCATCGCCTAGCTCTAACATGTCACCAAGGACCGCGGTTCTTGGTGCAGGAGTGGTAGCAAGCACTGATATAGCGGCCGTCACACTCGATGGACTGGCGTTATAACTATCGTCAACAAGGCGAATGCCACGGCCTAGATGAAGTGTCTTACCGCGGCCATCTACCGGAGATAAGGCCACAAGGCCCTCAATAATCTTGTCGTGTTCCAAGGCAAGCCCAACACCGACTGCGGCCGCTGCAAGTGCATTCATGACACCTGCAGTACCCGGTATTGCGAGCTCCACCGAGTAACGCGCCCCACGAATTGCAAACGTTAATGACGTCCCCTCAAAGCCCTTAGAAACCGTTTCCAAACAGCGAACGTCGGCCTCCGGACTCCTGCCAAAGGTGATGATGGACGCGGGCTGCGCTCGATTTTTCCAGACGTCTAAGTGCGGTTGGTCTGCATTTAAGACCGCAATACTGTCCGAAGTGAGGCCATCGAGTATCTCGCCTTTGGTCTCAACGATCGTCTCAACGCTACCAAATCGACCGAGATGCGCTTCAAGCGCATTTAGCAAGACAACGATCTCCGGTCTCGCCATTCCCGTGAGGTATGCGATGTCGCCACGTTGCGCTGCGCCCATCTCGACAACAGCGAATTCAGGATCTGATGCCAAGCGAGCGAGCGTCAGCGGAACCCCCAATTCGTTATTTTGATTACCCAACGTTGCTACTGTTGCGCCCGCTCGCACACATATTTGTTCGACAAAGGCTTTTGCAGTGGTCTTGCCAGCACTTCCGGTAATACCAACTACTTTTGCGGAGGTGCTTTGTCTCATGAGCAAACCAAAATCTGCACAGGCTTTTTCGACGCTTTCGACCTGTAGCGACGGTATTGGCTGAGCCACTGACTGCTTACTGATGACAGCCGCAGCGCCGTTGGCAATGGCCGCGTCAATGAAGTCGTTACCATTAACCGTCGCACCCTCGATCGCAGCAAATAAATCGCCGGGTTTGACCTGCCGACTGTCTATTGCAAGACCTGTTAGCGCGGCGTCGTCGCATAAAAGGGGCGCGTCAAGCTGATTAGCCAGCAATGAGAGTGTTACGCTAGACATCGGCGACACCTCTTGCGGCTAGAGCCTGCTGGGCGTGTTCCACATCAGAAAACCTATGCCGTGCTGTTCCGACAATCTGATAACTCTCGTGGCCTTTGCCAGCGATCAATACCGTGTCACCCGCTCGCGCTGCTTTGATGGCGTGAGCAATAGCCACGGCTCTGTCGAGCTCAACCAAAACATCACCCGTTTTGCAGCCCGATTCAATTTCCTTGGCAATCGCTGAAGCATCCTCGGTGCGAGGATTGTCGTTAGTAATCACGATCTTGGAAGCGAGACCAGACGCAACACGCCCCATCTCGGCGCGCTTCCCTGAATCTCTATCGCCACCACAGCCAAACACAACCCACAGCTCACCGGTGCACGATGACTTTAATGTGAACAATGCGCTCTCAAGAGCGTCAGGGGTATGCGCGTAATCGACAACCACGCGCACATCCTCACCCCCACCAACGGCTTGCATACGACCATCGACAGCCTGCAGGTAGCATGCAGCAGCGGCGACGTCTTTGAATCCAAACCCAAGACCACAGACAGCCATCATCGCAGCAGCCACGTTAAAGGCATTGAAGCGGCCGTGGACTCTTGTGGACACGTCCGCCGAACCGAATGGAGAGTGGAGCAGAAACGAGAGGCCCGATGCCTCTTCACTGATCACCTGCACATAAACGTCTGCTTGAGCATCTCGCAGGGAGATACCTAAGGCAGAGTGAGCACCAAATTCGCTCGCAGCGTGGGTGTTTTTGTCATCGACGTTGTAGATGACTCGCTCGGGCTTAAAATCTGCAAAAAGTCGGAGCTTAGCCTTCTTATACGCAGCCATGCTCTCGTGATAGTCCAGATGATCTCGGCTTAAGTTACTGAAAACACCCGTATGAATTGTCAAACCTTCGAGTCGCTGCTGGTCCAGCGCATGGCTTGATGCCTCAATCGCGGCGAAACCAATACCCTGCTCAACCCAGTGAGCTAATTGTCGATTGAGCGAGATCACATCAGGCGTTGTATTCTGACTTTCAACCGCCTCACCCGACCGCGTTCGCGCACCCAAGGTACCAATCGTGCCTGCCGACTCACCCAGTAATCGCAAAAGCTGACCAATGTAATCACTGATACTTGTCTTGCCGTTTGTACCGGTTACGGCGAGCAGACCTAATTGCTGCGAGGGGTCTGCATAAAAACGTTTAGCGAGTGCTCCAATCTGGCCTTTAAGTCCGGGCACTGAAACAACTCGCGCGTCTTGCCCCTCAGCTGCCAAGGACTCCGCTAATACCACCGAGGCCCCCTTATCGAGTGCATCAGCAATAAAGCGATGTCCGTCTGTTTGGGCGCCTTGAATCGCAATGAACGCATTCCCTGAGGCCGCCTGGCGACTATCCAGCGTCAGGTCGCTGACGATCGTAGTTGCGAGCGCTGGTGGAATGTCCACCAGGCCATGTGCAAGCTGGGCGAGAGACATACTAGCCACGTGAAGCACCTCCCGCGCTCGCCAGCATCAGCTCATCAGCTTCTTCCGCGGCATCAGGTACCGCATTACGAATACGTAAGACTTCCTGAGTGATACGCGAGAAGACAGGTGCTGCCGCTGCGCCACCACCATAGACATCACCTTTGGGCTCGTCGATAACAACCACGGTGACATAGCGCGGCGATTCGATCGGTGAGACACCCGCAAATAAAGCGACATAACGATCGTCAAGATAACCAGCGTTACCGACTTTATGGACCGTGCCGGTTTTACCGCCAACGCTGAACCCGGGGACACTGGCACGTTTGGCTGTACCCTCATCCCCAGTTACTCGGTGCAGCACGGTTATTACTTTGCGCGCAATGTCAGGAGACACCACCTGCCGCCCTTCTGCGCGGGCTTCATCGGTGGCCAACAATGTTAGCGGGACAAGTTGTCCGTCATTGGCCAAAGCACTGTAGGCGTGCGCCAGTTGTAGCGGCGTCACCAGCAGTCCGTAGCCAAATGCAGGCGTCACCTGATCAATCGCACTCCAAAAGTCGTGATCCGGGAGCCTACCGGAGCGCTCACCGGGAAACTCTGCCCCTGTTGCCTGCCCCAGACCAAAGCGCTGAAACACATCGATGATGCTCTCATGGCCTACGACCTGCGCCATTTTAGTAACACCTACCTGACTGGACTTCTCAATAACGCGAGAGACACTAATAGGGCCATAGTTGCGAGGGTCAGGTAATACTTTGTCGCCTACTTTGATGCGGCCTGGTGACGTATCGATAATTGTGTCGATATCGAACTCACCACTCTCCAAAGCCGCAACCAAGGTTAGAGGCTTGACCGTGGAGCCTGGTTCATAGACGTCCGTAACTACACGATTTCGCATGGCTGCGAGATTCAACTGACCACGGCGATTTGGATTGAATGAGGGCAGGTTCGTCATCGCCAAGATTTCGCCAGTGTGGGCATCCACAGTAACCGCCGAAGCAGCAGCGGCCCCGGTTTCTTTCATTGCCCGAAGCAGCTCTCGATGTTGGACGTGCTGGAGGCGCAAATCGATACTTAACTGTAGGCTCTCCCCATCAGCAGCTTCGCTGACAACACCAATGTCCCGAATAGCGTCACCATGCAAATCTTTGATAAACCGCTTCTTACCAGGAACACCCTGCAGACTGTCATCGAATTTCATTTCAACGCCGGATGCACCAGCGCCATCGATATTGGTAGTTCCTACCAACTGAGAGACAACCTCGCCTGCCGGATAAAAACGTCGATACTCCCGCTTCCCGTAGATCCCAGGAATGTCAGAGGACAGAACAGCACGCGCAACCGTTGGCGTCTGATGGCGCGCGAGGTACATAAACTGCTTATTTCGGTATCGGTTGAGCTTCGCAGAGAAACCATCCACAGAAAAATTTAGCAACTGTGCGAGCTCGGCCTCTTTGCCACTACCTATCAACTGCTGCGGATTTGCCCACAAAGTAACGACGGGGGTTGAAACAGCGAGCGGCGAGCCTCGACGATCAGTAATGAGCCCACGGTAAGCAGGAATTTCGGCTGACCGCACCGCACGTAAATCACCTTGGCGCTTGAGAAAGTCTGCACCGTATTGACTCGCACCCACCTGGAGCTGAACCAAACGAAAAACCAACATACCAAAGAGGCCGGCCAACACCGCGGCAACAATAAGAACGCGCAATCGATAGCCCGTATGCTTTGCTGTCGAGGCGCTCATTCTTCAACCACCTTAATCGCACCCGTATCGGGCGAGGTCATTGCTAACGACGTTACCGACAATTCACTCACGCGGTGCGGCGCACTGAGCGTTGAATACTCAAGCACCAAACGGCTGTAGTCTTCCTGCAACTGCCACCGTTCACCTTCGAGTGTTTGCAATTGCGCAAAAAGAAGTCGTGTTTGATGGGTCTCGCTGACCACCATTAAGGCGCTGCCAAGGGAGAGCGCAAATACAAGAGGTAGGCTGAGAGCGGATGTGAAGAAACGCGACATCATTATCGACGCTCCGCTACGCGCATGACCGCCGAGCGAGAACGGGGGTTGCGAGCAACCTCCTCGTCACTCGGCTTGATGGCCTTCCCAATTAAATTGAGCGTCTTACCCGCATCACTGTCGACAACGGGCACGTGCCGCGGCAACTGGACGCCGCGCGCTTGGTCGCGCATGAAACGCTTAACAATGCGGTCTTCAAGCGAGTGAAAACTGATCACCACAAGCCGACCGCCAATGACTAATTTGTCGACCATTGATGACAGCGCAAGCTCGAGGTCCTCGAGTTCGCGATTAATAAAGATTCGAATCGCTTGAAACGCGCGGGTAGCCGGATGCTTATTGGGCTCCCACTTTGGGTTTGCCTCGGCAATGATCGACGCCAGCTGACGCGTTCCCGTTATTGGCGTATCAACTCTAACCTTTACAATGGCTGAAGCCATGCGCTTCGCAAAACGCTCCTCACCATAAGTCTTTATGACATCAGCGATTTCTTGCTCTGGCGCTGAAGCTATCCACTCCGCAGCCGTCATCCCGCTGCGGGTGTCCATGCGCATATCGAGGGGACCGTCGCCACTAAACCCGAAGCCACGCGCCGCGTCATCAAGCTGCGGTGAAGAAACACCGAGATCCAGCAAGATGCCATCAAGCGACCCATCACTGACAAAGTTTGAAATGTCAGCAAAACTGCCAGCCACAAACTTAAACCGCGAATCATCCGCAAATGCTTTGGCAGACGCCTCAGCCGCAGGATCTTTATCAACCGCCATCAACTGCCCACTCGGCGACAGAAGAGAAAGAATCTCTCGCGAGTGTCCGCCGCGGCCAAACGTGCCGTCGAGATAAGATCCGTCCGCCCGCACCGACAAAGCGGAGACAGACTCCGCTAAAAGAACTGAAATGTGCTCCGCCTGCGTCAAAGCTTAAGTCCCATCAGCTCATCCGGCATATCGCCGCCGTCAGCAGCCAGCGCGGCCTCACACTCGGCCTCCCACAACACCTCCGACCAAAGCTCGAGCTTGTTCCCCTGCCCCACAAGGACCACTCGCTTTTCAAGCTGCGCGTATTCACGCAAGGCGCCGGGCAGGAGCACCCGCCCGTTTGAATCCAGGTCGAGGTCGCTGGCATACCCCAGAACGAGACGCTGAAACCGCCGTACAGCTGGATTCAGAGTCGGGAGATCTTGGACATCACGCTCAATGCGCTCCCACTCTTTAAGCGGATACATTACGAGACAAGACGATTGCGTATCGATAGTGACGACTAGAGAGCCGGCACTGATATCAAGGAGCGACTCGCGCTGGCGCGCAGGGACAGATAGCCGTCCTTTTGCATCCAGATTGATGTGCTGCACTCCCCTAAACACCACAATTTCCCCATGTCACCTATGAAAAAGCAGACCAATTCCCCAATTACCCACTTTTTCCCACTTATCACCACTTTATCAATGCAATACAGAGCGGTCAATGCAGGAAACATAAAAAACCCCGTAAATTCAGGGCCTTATAAGCGTTGGGAGTGGCGTTTATTGCGTCGCAAATGGCAATTTTTGTCAGCAGAGAAACAAGCTAAAAGTCAGACTTTTAGGCGACCTACCGAGATCAAACCTGCCTTAGTGCGGCATTAAGGAATATCGAAATAGTTTTATATTCGATATCGATATAAAAAGGAGCGCCCCCCGCCGATCAAGGCAAGGGGCGCATATCGAGTCAGTCGATAAGCCGGGTTCTGTCGTGAACGGTCATTCATCTGCGACGTCTGTCACCAGACGCCTGTAGCGACCTACCCGGATCCGCCGAGGGTCACGGCATAAGGATCCCTATTTGGTCTTGCTCCGAGCGGGGTTTACCATCGCCACGCCTGTTACCAGCCGCGCGGTGCGCTCTTACCGCACCTTTTCACCCTTACCTCGACTTACACCGAGGCGGTTTCCTTTCTGCTGCACTTTCCGTGAGCTCACACTCCCCAGGCGTTACCTGGCGCTCTGACCCATTGGAGCCCGGACTTTCCTCTGTACATAGCGTACAGCGACCGTCTAACCGACTCGCGGCGACAATAGCACCGAGTTGGCTAGGGCTCAAACTGCACCGAAATATCACTGCCTACTCTGTTATCAATTCCTGATACAGATCCCGAGATTTTAGTCCGTAATGATCCGCCACAATTTGAGCAGCTTTACGTGGTGGCAATTCTGAAGCTAGGCGCTCCAGCAATGCTCGCCCCTCGGCACTCAATAGGCTTGATTGCACGGCGGACGCTGAGATCACAACGAACTCCCCCCGCTGCTGATTGGTGTCAGCCAACACCCACTCACGAATCTCGCCCAGGGGTGCTCTGTGAATCGTTTCAAACGTCTTTGTCAACTCGCGGGCAATACAAACCTCATGTGCCTCTCCATAGACCGACAACATGTCCGCCAACAAATCGACTATGCGATGAGGGGCCTCGTAGAGTATTGCCGTGGTGTTTAGGCTTTTTAGGGACTCGAGCCGCTTCATCCTCGCGCCACGCTTCGCGGGTAGAAAACCTTCAAAGTGGAAATGGTGTGTCGGAAGCCCTGAGGCACTTAACGCCGTGATGGCTGCACAAGCACCCGGCAGTGGAATAACAATACCACCCTTATTTTGGACACCTTTTACAAGCGCATATCCGGGATCAGAAACTAGGGGCGTTCCCGCGTCGCTGATCAGTGCAATGGACTCGCCTGCTTCGATTCTTTTCGCCAACTGATCAACCACATGGGCCTCACTGTGTTCATGAAAGCTAATGAGCGGCGTCGAGATATCATACTGTGCCATGAGCGTGCGGGAGTGACGCGTATCCTCGGCCGCAATAACATCAACAGCTTTTAACGTCTCCAGCGCCCTGAGCGTTATGTCACCCGTATTACCGATCGGCGTGGGCACAATATACAATGCGGCTTTCAATTCCTCATTCTCTCCGTACAATCAGACTGCATGATTGCCCTAACTCCAACAGCAACCGGTCGCACCCTCAATGATGTCATTTTCTCGAGGCGCGTGCACAAATGGGCATTGGCCGGACTGATAAGTCTGCAACTTGCATCCTGCACAACTTCACCTCCAGCCGATGTATCTGGGAGGAAAGGATCGATCTCGGACTACCCAATCCCTGTACAACGGCAACTTGATGCTGATAGCACATCAGATACTCGCCTGAATCCGGAAGCCGTCGAGTGGGCGCAGAAAATTGCGGCTGACCGTGGCTGGCTTTTTGCCCTAGCAGAACTGGAGGCGCTTGAAGACGGACTAATCTCATCCAACACTGAGCGCTTCATACGCTCCCAACTCCTGTGGCTAAAAGGCGATATCGGCGCGTCGAATACGACGCTATCTGAGGTTTTTGCCAGCAGCGAGGAGGAACTCGACCTGCTACTCGCCGAGCGTCAGCGCCGAGCCTCCGAGGCAGGTGACGCAGTTGCCGCAGCGAAGATTGCGTTAGAGCGATTGCGCTTAGGCTTTGAGGGCGGTAACACCACCACCTATTCAGAGGTCTTTGACCTCTTGTCCAGAGCGTCAGAGCAACAAATTGCAGCGGCGCTTCGTAAAACAGAACCCTCCAGCGAATGGGCAGCATGGCTTAGCCTTAACCGTGCTTACCGGAGGGGACGCAATGCCGTGATGGTCTGGCGCCAGTCGAACCCTAATCTGCCAGATGGCTTGCTGGATCTTCCGTCTGGACTTCAGGCTTGGCTTGAAAGCGACCTACCGACCCGAGTTGCCGTGCTGCTGCCATTGAGTGGCCGCCTGAAAGACGCTGGCTCCGATGTGCTTAAAGGCATAACGGAAGGCCTGTACGCAAGTTATCGAGATTCGGCACTGCGCCCACAGTTAATAACATTCGACACCGAGATAGCGGGTAGCGGGAGAGCTGCCTACTTGGCTGCACTCGAGAGCGGCGCCGACTTTGTAGTAGGCCCACTGACCAAGGAGCGGGTAGACGAACTGCAAGCGATAGAAAAACTCCCCATACCGATACTGGCGCTTAACCGTGGATCAACTGCAGGCGTTAACTCAGCAACGAGCAAAGGGCGACTTTTGAGCCTTAGCCTCGCGCCAGAAGACGAGGCGATTCAGCTTGCAGCCATGATTTGGCAAGAGGGTTTTCGTAATCCGCTCGTGATCGTGCCCGACTCGGCGTGGGGGAATCGCATGCAAGCCGCCTTCACTACCGCATGGGGATCACTCGGTGGCGATGTCAGAGCGTTAACGATTTTGAGTGATGAGGCAACCGACAACGAGACCGTTGCCACCAGCCTTGCCACGCTGCAGAGCGAATCGCGTATTAGAGCAGTCGAGAAAGCTTTTGATGCACCCGTCGACTCACAGGCTAGGCGTCGAACCGACCTTGATTCAGTGGCCTTACTGGCACCGACGCCGCAAATGGCGCGTGAAATTCGTCCACTACTTCGCTTCCACTACGCTGGAAAGCTACCGGTTTATGCGCCCTCGACTATTTACCAAGCAGATTCAGGTATCACAAACCGCGACCTCAATGGCATTCGGTTCGTACTCCCACCCAGTGCATTCACAAGGGATATGGCGGGCTCAACGCAGCTGCATGCGCTTGGCCTAGATGCAGCTGCCCTCATCGACCATTTTTATCAAGCAGGTCAAACGCAAGGGACGCTACTCTTCGGTGCAACCGGAGATCTTAGCGTCGATAGTACGGGCAATGTTCGCCGAAGATTGAAGCCGGCGATAATTGCTCGAGGTAAAGCACGCGCCATCTAGTACCGTAAAGACTCAGCTTTGCGGGGAGTGCTGGGTCATTCAGACTATTGGGCAACATTGGGAAGTCTGCGCAGCACTATTCCTGCGAACACAGGATATCGCCATCATAGCGTCGAATGTCAGAAGCCGATATGGTGAAGTGGATCTCGTGGCTCTCGATGGCAACACCCTGGTGTTCATCGAAGTAAAGTTCAGGACCAACAACCGTTTCAGCCCGTCATGCTTGTCAGTTACTAAGCACCAACAGCGGCGCATTGCTCTAACGGCTGGTGTTTTCCGATCCCAGCACTCAGAGTATTGCCACTGGCACTGCCGGTTTGACATCATCGGGTTTGATCAAAGCGACGACCAAACGCAACTGACATGGCTTAAAGCCGCGTTCGGTAGCAGTGAGTAAAAGAGTTATGGACAGTTTCGATATTACCGCTGATTTCTTCCATCAGCAGATCGCGCAAATCAGTTTGTCCGCAGATTCTGTCGCAGGTATGGCAGAAGCGGCCGCCCCCGTAATAGCTGGTGCGATGATGGCCGAACGACGAGTCTACTCTATCGGCACTGGTGTCGACGCTCACATCGCGCGTACCTTTTGCCATGCAATTAGAGAAGGTTTGGGTGCTGAGCGACCCAGCCTCCCCATTACCCCCTTAACGTCAGACGCAGCGGACCCTATCGACGCTGCAGCTCACTGGATTGCGAGGGAAATACGAACACTCGGACAGCCCGGAGATGTTGCTGTCGTTTGGGGTTCAAACCTGACCGCGAGTGGCGTCGACTCTCTCCACTCAGCCCTGACACAGCGTGAGGTGACTGCATTCTGGATCGGAGCAACCAGTCCAAGTCATTCGCTACCCTTCTCGGACGCAAATCCCTCTGTGCGATTGGGTCTATGCACTATGACCGCAGTAGCAATGGCACGCATTGTCGAGAGCGTCCTCTTCGATCACTAGCTGTGAGTCACCTCGATAAAGATTATTTAACGAGCTTGAGCGAAGGCTTATTACCCGTTCCGGGTGAGATGGGATCGGGTTCTGGCGGCGTTCTGTCATCAGCTTCGTTTTCATCATCGAAAATCATGCCCTGACCATTTTCTCGTGCGTATATCCCGAGCACGCTGCTTAAGGGGAGAAACACCTCCATCGGCACGCCACCAAAGCGACCATTGAAAGCGATGACATCGTTTCCCAGGTGTAGGCTCACTACCGCCGTCGGTGAAATGTTGAGAACGATTTGCCCTTCATTGACATAGTCTACGGGGACAACAACCCCCTCTACTCCAGCGTCGACAAGCACATGCGGCGTGCAGTTGTTGTCTACGATCCAATCGTAAATCGCACGAACCACATAAGGCTTACTGGGCGTCAATAGAGGCTCCTCGAAATTAGGCGCGCATTTCCCGCTCTTGGATAGACAAGCTCTCCTGAAAAGCCTCTCGGCCGAATAAGCTATCCATATACGTGTACAGCGGCTTGGTCTGCTTACTCGCGCGGATATCGACTCCGAGCGCTGGAAGTCGCCATAAAATCGGTGCTATGCAGCAATCTACGAGCGTGAACTCCTCACTCATAAAGTAAGGCTTTTCAGCAAAGATCGGTGATAACGCGGTCAAGCTGTCACCTAAATCTCGACGTGCAACAGCGACATCACCTGCGTTAGATGAATGCAGAATAGTATCGACAAGCGAGCACCAATCGCGCTCCACTCGATACATAAACAAACGACTCTCCGCACGAGCGACTGGATAGACTGGTAACAACGGCGGATGCGGGAAACGCTCATCCAGATACTCCATCATGACCTTTGACTCATACAAAATAAGGTCACGATCAATGAGTGTTGGCATCGTGTTGTAGGGGTTCAAATCACCCAGTTCGGGCACGGGGACTCCGTCTACACCTTCGACCAGATCTACAGAAACACCTTTCTCTGCCAACACAATGCGAACACGGTGGCTGTAGTGACTCGTGCTATCTGAGAAAAGGGTCATGGCAGAGCGTTTCGAAACCGCTGCTGCCGCGTCGTCGGTTACCTTCATGAAGAACTCCGGGCGGGATTTGAATGTAATAAAGGCGGAGCACTGCCCCGCCTTTTGTAATTATGCCCTTGCAGGCCTCTTAGTGCACGTCTTTCCAGTATTCGCGGTTCAATGCCCAAGCGATAATGAAGAAGATGGCCAAGAACAGCATCACCTTTTTGCCGATCTCGATGCGTGTTTGCTTGAACGGCTCGGCAGTGTAGGCCAAGAAATTAACGAGGTCGTACATTGCCCCGTCGAACTCGGCCGTTGTCATAACGCCCGCTGCAGAAACCTCTAAAGAGTCGCAATGACCTTCAGCGTGATCGCTGTCGGCGTTAACACACTGAGGTAGACCTTGAAGCTCAAGAAGGACGTGAGGCATACCTACGTTTGGATAGACCAAGTTGTTTACGCCATAGGGGCGAGAATCGTCTTGGTAAAAAGTGCGTAGGTAGGTGTACAGGTACTCAGGCTTCTTGGCACGCGAGATCAGCGTGAGATCGGGTGGCGCAGCACCGAACCAACCTTTTGCGACATCTTTATCCATGCTGATGTCCATCAGCGATCCGATCTTCTGATCGGGATCAAGCAACAGGTGCTCACGGTACAGATCTTCGGGGATACCCAAGTCCTTCGCTACACGGTTGTGGCGAGAGTACTGGAGCGAGTGGCAGCCCGCACAGTAATTGGCATAAAGCGCCGCACCGTGCTGTAAAGACGCCTGGTCACTCGCATCCGCTTCGAACTCGTCGCAAGGAATGCTACCGCAGTCGTAGGCTGACTCAGCACCGACTGCCTTGAGTGGCAACCATGTCAGCACAGCAACAATCGCGAGTGTTGCCACGTTCTTACCAAAGCCCATACCGCCATCCATGGTGATGCGCTCTGGGACTTCCTTGGTCTTATCCCAAGTCGACCACCAGTACATGCCGAGGAAGAACACGAAGTAGTAGATAGTGCAGATCTGCGCCAACAGCGTTCGGCTCTCGGTAGGTGCCTTAACACCGAGGACACCGAGAATGATGAAGCTGATAACAAAGCCTAGCAGCATCACGCGGTTGAGCATCCCGCGGTAGCGCCATGAGCGAACTGGATTACGGTCAATCCAAGGCAGAGCAAAAGGAATAGCAACCGACGCAGCGAAGGCTACGAAGCCCCAGAACTTATCGGGGACGGCACGCAGAACTGAGTAGTACGGCGTGTAGTACCAAACAGGAGCAATGTGAGCCGGTGTTTTGAGCGCGTTGGCCTCTTCAAAGTTAGCCAACTCCAAGAAATAGCCGCCCATTTCAGGTGCAAAGAAAATGATGCCGCAGAAGAAGAACAAGAAGACGGCAATGCCCTGAATGTCATGCACCGAGTAGTAGGGGTGGAACTTAATGCCATCTAATGGAATGCCGTTCTCGTCCTTGTGCTTCTTGATTTCTACGCCGTCAGGGTTGTTCGAACCTACTTCGTGAAGCGCAAGGATGTGCAGTACAACGAGCGCGAGCAACACGATAGGCAACGCTACGAC
This sequence comes from gamma proteobacterium HIMB55, assembly GCA_000227505.4. Lineage (NCBI taxonomy): Bacteria > Pseudomonadati > Pseudomonadota > Gammaproteobacteria > Cellvibrionales > Halieaceae > gamma proteobacterium HIMB55. The sequence goes on from AGIF02000001.1 coordinate 1,778,151, forward strand.
GTGCAAGGCAAAGAAGCGGTTTAGAGTAATTCCTGAGAGTAAGTAGTCACCACGGATCCATGTTGTGATGTCTTCACCAACAACGGGTATGGCCCCAAACAGCGAAATGATGACCTGTGCACCCCAGTAGGACATTTGCCCCCATGGAAGTACGTATCCCACGAATGCTTCAGCCATAAGGACAACGAAGATCAGCATGCCAAAGATCCAAATAAGCTCTCTGGGCTTCTGGTAAGAGCCATACATCATCGCGCGGAACATGTGCATGTACACGACGATGAAGAAGGCGGAAGCACCGGTCGAGTGCATATACCGCAGCAGCCAGCCGTATTCAACGTCGCGCATGATGTATTCAACGGACGCAAACGCTTCTTCAGCGCTAGGTGTATAACTCATTGTCAGCCAAATGCCGGTTAGCAGCTGGTTAACAAGTACAAGCAAAGAAAATACGCCAAAGAAGTACCAAAGATTAAAGTTCTTCGGGGCGTAGTACTTGCCCATGTGAGTGTCCCATGCACGCGTCACGGGTAGTCGCGCGTCAATCCACGAGACCAATCCTGTCAAAGCCTTTTCCATTTACGCAACCTCCGTGTCAACGCCAATGACGAGCACGCCATCGCCTTCGAATGAGTAAGGTGGGATCATTAAATTGTCTGCAGCAGGAACGCCCTTGTAGACGCGTCCCGCCAAGTCGAATTTCGAACCGTGGCATGGGCAGAAGAAACCACCCAACCAGCTGTCACCGCCTAAATCGGCCGCACCCACTTCAGGTCGGAACTTGGGTGCACAGCCTAGGTGGGTGCACAAACCAACAACCACCAGATACTCTTCGTTGAGAGATCTTGGGGCGCCGCTGATGTAATCGGGCTGATCGGACGTATCGGAGTTTGGATCCTTGAGGTTGTTATCAAGGCTCGGGAGACCCGCGACCTGTTCAGGCGTTCGTCGGAGCACGTAAACAGGCTTACCGCGCCACTCAACGACGACCATTTGCCCAGGCTCGATCTTGCTGATGTCCGCCTTTACCGGCGCGCCAGCCGCCTTCGCCTTTTCTGAGGGATTCCATGACGCCATGAAAGGCACCGCAACACCAACGACGCCAGCGGCGCTGACGCCCGTTGTAGCCATGGTGAGAAATCGACGTCGTGTTTGGTCTGATGCGCTGCCAGCGTCGGCCGCCTGACCTGCCTCAACTTCACTCATTCGGTTATCTCCGATCTTGGTTATGTTGTCGGCAGCGCTGTGTCACTGCCGTATGTAAATTTATAGCCGCGAGATTTTAATCGTCGGTATTACGCACAGCAAGGTGAGGCAGGCCATAAATGGCCTGCTAATAGTCAAAATTTGTTCAGTAACGTGACAGCGATCGCTGTCACCAGGAAATTTACCGCTTTGAGAACTGCGGACGACGGCGCGCTTTACGCAGACCAACTTTCTTACGCTCGACCTCACGCGCATCACGGGTGACGAAACCTGCGGCGCGGAGCGTGCCTCGGAGCGACTCATCGTACTCAAGAAGCGCACGAGTAAGACCGTGACGAATCGCACCGGCCTGTCCAAAGCTTCCACCACCAACAACCGTGATGTTTGCGTCAAATTTTTCAGCGGTCTCGGTGAGTTCGAGCGGCTGACGGACGATCATTCGAGCAACTTCGCGGCCGAAATATTCGTCAATGCCGCGACCATTAATTGTGATTGCGCCGTTACCGCCCTTCAGGAAGACACGTGCTGTTGATGTCTTGCGTCGACCGGTGCCGTAGTACTGTGCAACTGCCATTATCTAATCCTTAAATTGTCAGCGACTGTGGCTGCTGAGCCGTGTGTGGGTGCGAAGGCCCAGAATAAACTTTCAATTTCTTGAACATGGCGCGACCCAATGGGTTGCGTGGCAACATGCCCTTCACCGCTCGCTGGAGTACACGCTCGGGTGCACGCTCGATCAGCTTTTCGAAAGTGAATGACTTAAGGCCGCCGGGGTAGCCTGTGTGGTGGTGATACATCTTGTCAGTCGACTTTGCGCCGGTAACGCGAATTTTTTCGCAGTTTACGACAACGATGTAATCACCCATATCCATGTGAGGGGTGTACTCAGGCTTATGCTTGCCACGCAGACGATGCGCGATTTCGACCGCCAAACGCCCAAGAGTCATGTTTTCTGCGTCCACAACGTACCAATCGTGGTGTACGTCGCCTGCTTTCGCACTATAAGTTTTCATGCAATTGCCCACTAGGCCTGAATTAAAGGAGCGCGGAGATTACAGGAGCGCGCGCCGCCTTTCAATAGATTAAACGAGGTTAAGGCAGATGTTCTCGACCCAAATATTCCACAGATTGCATTTCGATTAATCGAGACAGCGTACGTTGAAACTCAAAGCTGAGCTTCTTGCCCGAATAAAGGCTTGCCATCGGACGATTTGCCACGATAGCGACTTTGATATTTCGATCATAAAACTCGTCGATGAGCGTAATAAACCGACGTGCACCATCCTCAATGTCAGACGTTAGTTCGGGGACATTATCGATGAGGACAGAGTGATACTCCTTCGCCAGCTGCGTATAATCAGCGGCTGAACGAGGCGCCAAGCAAAGCTCGGCAAACTCCGCGAGGAGAACACCCTCGGATACCCCCAACGCCTGCATATTGCGCCGGTTAATCACCAACACCTCAGCCTCAGGTTGTCTGCCGCCACTCAAATCGGAAAAGAGCTTGCGCAGCGGGGAAGCTCTGTCACTCGCAAAAGGCTCGTCGCGTTTCTGGGAATCCTTCCCGCCCTTTTCAAAATAAAGTTCAGATTGACTGAGCACCCGCAATCGGTAGTCGATCCCGCTGTCAACGTTTAGCACGCGTGTGTTGGCCTCTACGGCCTTGATCGCTGGAATGAATCGCGCGCGCTGCAACCCATTCTCATATAAGCCCTCGGGTGCGATATTCGAGGTGGCCACCAAACAGATACCGCGATCAAAAAGCTTTTGCATGAGGCCACCAAGCAACATGGCATCACCAATATCACTCACATAAAATTCATCGAAGCACAGTACCGCCGTCTCACTGGCAATGCGGTCCGCAACGATGTCTAGCGGATTTTTCTCACCCGAGAGCTCAGTGAGGTCTGCATGCACGCGCTGCATGAACCGATTAAAATGCATCCTGCTTTTACGAGTGAAGTCCAATGCCTCGTAAAAAGAATCCATAAGATAGGTTTTTCCACGACCCACCCCACCCCACATGTAGAGCCCGGTAATCGGTGCAGGTGAGCCCTTACCCAGTAGTTTGGTAAGGAATGATTTTTTTTCGGATAAACGCAGATTGAGACGCTCGAAAACATCCTGCAACGCATCGACCGCTTGTGCCTGCGCTTCATCCGGCAAAATGACACCGGCACTAAGGTCAGATTGATAGCGTTCTTTTGGCGTCAGCGGCATGGGAGTGATTTCTTGCTTTGTGTAAATCGGAGACGGGCGGACTCTATCGCTTGATGATTTATACGACAAGAATCGGTTTAGGATGACGACTATTTCCACTAGCTAAGCGCGCAACAACCATGCAACATAACGGCATACAAAAAATGCCAGCGACGGATGGGGGACAATAATGGAAACGACCGCAACAACCGTGGGTTACTTTCTGTTGGTCGGATTTGCCGTAGGCTTGGCTGCCGGGTGGTGGGCAGCGACTCAGCGAAAGGACGATAACGACGAGGTCATCAACGAACTTCGCCGTGAGGTAGAGGCCGCCAAAACAGCACATCGCAACTACGAGCAGTCAGTGACCAGCCACTTTGCAAACACCGCACAGCTATTGCACCGGATGCAGGATGACTACCGCTCTATCTATACACACATTGCCACGGGTGCACAGGAGCTTTGTGATGCGGAAGTTGCAAGCCAACTCGACGATACGAAACTAGTGGGCAGTGCGTTCGATCTGGCGGATCACTTGGTCGACCCTGCTCAGCCACTCGACTATGCACCCAAGAAGACGCCTGACGAGACCGGTCAACTGTCTGAAGAGTTTGGGCTGGAAAAAGATTACAAACCAAACGTGGGTTGAGACCTACGCACCCAACCTCAACTCTATTAGCTGTCAGATTTAAGCCTCAAGCGGGGCTGTCGATATCGACAAACTCATGTTCGATATCGAATTTCTCAGCCACCCACCCGCCCAACGCCTTCGCACCAAAACGCTCTGTAGCGTGATGCCCTGCTGCGATGAACGCGATATTACGTTCGCGAGCAACGTGCACCGTTTGCTCAGATATTTCCCCGGTGATGAATAAGTCCACACCTGCGTCGGCCGCATCATCGATGTATCCCTGGCCACCACCCGTGCACCAAGCTACGGACCTGACGGGAGTATCCGCCTCGCCTACCGTCGTAACCGATCTTCCCAGCGCCTCAGATAAATCCTGACTTACCTCAGCGAGAGCGCGATTCTCTCTATAGCTTCCGGTGAACACGGGATAGCTAGCATCATGCGCTTTGAGACTCTCCCAAGATGCGAATTTAAGCACCCTACCCAAGCCGGCGTTATTTCCCAGCGTTGGGTGGTTATCTAATGGCAGGTGATAGGCAAATAAATTGATATTTGCACGGATCAGCGCGCTGATACGTCGACCTTTCATTCCCACGAGACACGGATCCTCACCGCGCCAGAAATACCCGTGATGAACGAAAACAGCATCCGCCTCTAGCGCCACAGCGCGATCAATGAGTGCTTGAGATGCGGTCACTCCTGAAACGAGACGTGATATGACAGCACTGCCCTCAACCTGTAAACCATTTGGGCAATAATCGTTAAACGCCGCGCTGTTTAACTCTTCATCTAATGCTCGTTTTAACTGATCTCGATCTACAGCCACGCTCAACACCTCTTACCCGTTTGGCACCCGCTTGTTGTCCGCTTCATTAATCCGCGCGATTCGCTCGACACTGGCCACATTATACGCTGACTTTGATTTACACTAGCCTAGTGACTTTAGGGGGATGACTCAGTGCGCGAGTGGTTTGCACAGTTAGTATGGCCTGCGCTTGTGGGTGTCTTGGCGGCCATTATTCTACTCAATAACGAGTGGCTGGAACTGCCCGGTGACAATCAGGGCCCCGCCTCTTACAGCGACGCAGTCACCATTGCGACCCCGTCAGTTGTAAATATCTATACGGCCAAGCTCGTTGCCGAGAGAGCACCGGAACTCAATGCTCCCCTCCTTCGCCGCTACAACAACCCCGGTGAGCGCCAACCTCGAGTAGAGCGCTCACTCGGATCGGGCGTCATCATGAGTACTGATGGTCATATCATTACAAATCAGCACGTCATCGATGGCGCACAAGCTATCCAAATTCTGCTGTCAGATGGTCGTAGGGCGAGCGCTTCAGTGGTGGGCATCGACCCCGACACCGATCTCGCACTGTTGAAAACAGAGCTTACAGGACTCTCTGCCATAGAAACCGCCGACTCTGATGCAATCAATGTCGGTGATATCGTCATGGCTATCGGAAATCCTTACGGCTTCGGCCACTCTGTGACCCTAGGCATCATCTCAGGGTTAGAGCGCTACGGTCTCCAGCTTTCCGCCTATGAGAACTACATACAGACCGATGCCGCAATTCATCTAGGTAATTCAGGCGGAGCACTAATCGACTCGAATGGCAAACTCGTTGGCATCAACACCTTGATTTACACCGGCGGGCAAGATCAGCGAAGCGATGCAAACGGCATTGGCATCAACCTCGCGACGCCGAGCAATCTTGTAAACACAGTAATTTCTGATCTTATTGAGTACGGCGGCGTCATACGCGGCTGGCTAGGAGTGAGCGTAGACTTGTTACTCGGCTTGGATGATGAAGGTCGGACCACCCAATCTTTGCTAGTCACTGAAACTGCCCCCGGGGGACCGGCAGAACGCGCGGGCATTCAAGTTGGGGATTTGATTATCGGGCTAGAGGGGGCCGGAGTGAGCGACGCTCGGGAGGCCATGCAAACCATTGCGCGTCTCAGGCCGGGCGATCGGGTTTTGGTCGGTCTTCAGCGACAAGAACAACGATTCGAGGTTGACGCCATTGTCGCAACGCGACCCAGCAACTGAGCTAGTCAGCACCCTCTAAACGAACACGCGCTGCCATCGCATGTGCAGACAGCGACTCACCGTCTGCAATTGTGCCCGCCACTTCGGCAAGCGCGCGTGCCCCCGACTGATTGACGTCAATGATCGAAGTGCGTGTCTGAAAGTCATAAACACTGAGTGGTGATGAGAACCGTGCTGCTCCAGAGGTCGGCAAAACATGATTAGTGCCTGCACAGTAATCACCCAATGATTCGGAGCTATAGGGCCCCAAAAAGATGGCGCCCGCGTGGGTGATTTGTTCCAACAACTCATCCGCGTCCTTTACAGCCAGCTCTAGGTGCTCTGGCGCGAAGCGATTAGATAACTGGGCCGCGCTTACTAGATCATCGACAACAATGAGAGCGCCTCGCTTTCGCAAGGACGCTTCAATCACTGCAGCCCGTGGCATAGTTGGTAGCAAGGCCTGAATCGCCTCTGCCACCGCATCCAAATAGGCATTATTTGGTGAGATACAAATCGCCTGGGCCACTTCATCATGCTCAGCTTGCGACATCAGATCGAGGGCAATCCACTTAGGATCGACAGAACCATCCGCGATGACAAAAATCTCAGAGGGACCGGCGATCATATCGATGCCTACTTTACCGAAAACTTGCCGCTTAGCTTCTGCGACAAACCGGTTACCTGGCCCCACAATTTTATCCACGGCCTGAATACTCTCGGTGCCATACGCCAACGCAGCCACTGCCTGGGCGCCACCAATGGTTATAACTTTATCGACACCCGCCATCGAGGCTGCAGCCATCACCAATGGATTGAGCACACCGTCAGGCGTCGGCGCGACCATCGTTACATGAGGCACGCCTGCAACTTTTGCGGTGATCGCATTCATCAAAACAGAGGACGGGTAACTCGCTTTACCGCCCGGCACGTAGAGGCCGGCGCGGGACATAGGACGAATCCGTTGTCCCAAACGACTGCCATATTCGTCTTCGATTGACCAATCATCACTCAGTTGCTGTTGGTGGTAGCGCTGAATTCGAGCCGCCGCTGTTTTGAGCGCAGCATGCTCGGTGCCACTGATCTCCTGCTCGATCTCTGCGAGGCGATCTCTGTCAAAAACGAGCTCCGATATCGAAGAAGCCGGGTGGTTATCGAACTTTTGCGTAAGCGTAAGTAAGGCGTTATCACCTTCGCTTCTTACCCTCGTTATGATCTCACTGACCGTGTCGACAAGCCCTGGGTCAATGGCTTCCATGGGGGCCTGCAGAGCGACGATCTGCGCCTCAAAGTCATCATTGCAACTACTTAACCGTCGAATGTCGATTGTCATGAAGCACCACTCCCAGCCTCGCCGGTACCCGAGGACACCGCAGCTGAAATTGATGACACCAAACCGGCGATAATTGGATTACGAGTGCGCATAGAGGCTTTATTAACAATAAGGCGCGACGAAATGTCAGCAATATGCTCACGAGGGACCATACCGTTAGCTCTAAGTGTATTACCCGTATCAACGATATCCACAATCTCGTCAGCAAGGTCCATAATCGGTGCAAGCTCCATAGCACCGTAGAGTTTGATGATATTGGGCTGGACGCCACGCTTGGCGTAATGATCGCGTGCAATATTGACGAACTTGGTCGCCACGCGGATCTTTGCCGCCGAGCTTTGCTGGGCGTTCTCGATACCGGCAGTCATCAAGCGGCATTTCGCGATCTCTAGATCCAACACCTCGTAAAGACCCTCGTCACCAAACTCCATGAGAATATCTTTTCCGACAACACCGACATCAGCAGCGCCGTGGCGAACATACGTGGGCACATCCGACCCGCGAAGCAACACAAAAGAGATCCCCTCGCGAGTGGTTGGGAATATCAGTTTGCGGCTCTTTTCGATGTTCTCAAGCGGCTCGACGCCTGCAGCCGCAAACAGCGGCAGCGTCTCTTTGAGAATCCGACCCTTAGTGAGTGCAATTGTGAGTGTTTCAGTGCCTTTTGACATTGATCACCTCATTTTCCGGACAATATCAGCGCCCACAGATTGAAGTTTTTCCTCAATACGCTCGTAACCGCGATCGATGTGATAAATACGGTCTACCCGCGTTTCTCCCTTTGCCGCCAGGCCGGCAATGACCAGGCTGGCTGAGGCGCGAAGGTCTGACGCCATCACCGGCGCACCGCTGATCTTCTCTTGGCCGCGGATGATAACCGAATGCCCGTCAATCGTAATATTGGCGCCCATTCGCGACATCTCTTGAGCATGAATCAAGCGATTCTCAAAAATGGTCTCGGTAATCCGCGCCACACCGTCAGCGACAAGATTGAGCGCTGTAAACTGCGCCTGCATATCGGTGGGGAAACCGGGATAAGGCGCCGTAATGACGTCAACCGATAAAGGCCGTTTTCCTGTCATGTCAGCGGTAATTGCGTTTGCGTCAACTTGTACATCAACCCCAGCTTCACGCAACTTGTCTAGCACGAGTCCCAGATGTCCGGCATCAGCGCCCTCGACCGTGATGCAACCTCCTGTGGCCGCAGCTGCAACCAGGTATGTCCCTGCCTCGATACGATCAGGCATCACCGTATACTCACAAGAGTTCAATGACGACACACCTTTGATCACTAAGGTATCCGTATCGTCACCAGAGATATCGGCTCCCATGGCGCGTAAAAATCTCACGAGATCGGTTATCTCAGGTTCTTTAGCGACATTGCGAAGTACGGTCTCGCCTTCGGCCAATACGGCTGCCATCAGCAAGTTCTCAGTACCGCCAACAGTAACCATCTCAAAGGTGAAATCGCAGCCTCGCAAACCACCCTCCGTGGTCGCCACGATATAACCGTCGCGCACATCGATTTGCGCACCCATTGCCTCAAAACCTTTCAAATGAAGGTCGACGGGACGACTCCCAATGGCGCACCCGCCAGGAAAGGAGACTTCCGCCCGCCCAAATCTCGCAAGTAGCGGCCCCATAACCAAGATGGAAGCACGCATGGTCTTCACCAACTCGTAGGGCGCACGGCGACTACTCAACTCAGCAGCCGACATACAAAGCGTCCCTGATTCATCGACGGCGATTTCTGCACCTAGAGCCCCCAAGAGCTCGACCATGGTGGTGATATCGTTCAGATGAGGAACGTTGTTCAGCCTCAACTCTTCGGAGGTCAATAAGCTCGCCGCGAGAATGGGCAGCGCCGCATTTTTTGCGCCGGAAATAGCAATGCGACCCTGCAGCGGTTTACCACCACGAATGACAAAATAATCCACGTCAGAGGATCCGAATCAGGGCGTGTTCGCAATAATGTTGACGGCGTGAAGCGCACCTGAGCGGATAAACTCATTCAGGGGTGCGTACACCTTCTGCTGGCGGGCCACGGGTCGAAGTCCCTCGAACAACTCGCTGACTACCGTCACTTGACAGTGCGATCCGTCGAGCTGAACGTCAATCTTAGCACCGGGAAATGCACCCTCTAGCGCGTTGATAATCATTGTCTCATTCATCATCGAGGTCCTCTGGTAGGTTTGCCGCCACATCCCACTCGGCCACCACCTGACCAACATTGCCGTTCGCGGCCTTCGCCGCCGAGGCAAACTGGTTTTGGTAGATCTGACCCAGGTTAATATCTTCGACAATGAGATTTCGCAGTCGCCAGGAGCCGTCTCTGCGCTTACCCATCTGGTATCTGATCGTATACGTCTGATCACCCGAGCCGTACACCAGCTGCGTAATCGACGCAGACCTCGCGTTGGGATCGATATCATCACCGTCGATAATTTCGAATTTAGACCCACTAAAGGCCAGAAGGCCTTTGGCGTAGGTTCTGATGAGGCCTGACTTAATAATATCGGTGAAGCTTTCAAGTTGTGCGCGTAACGCTTTTTTTCCATCCGCATCCAAGCTCTTGTATCGCGCGTTTGATGCGTACTCTCCCATGACCCCTTTAGCAAAACCTCGCCAGTCAATGGTGGCATCAAGCACCGAGCCAATTTCACCATAGAAGCGATCCGGGTCCTCATCGAAGTACTCTGGCGCCTCTTCGATAATGCTCATGATCTGAGTTGTAGTGAACTCAATGATGGGTTTGGGTGCCTTATCGTTGACTTGTGCGCCGCTTGGCAAGGCCAACATGGTGAGCACCAAAGCCACCAATCCTTTTGCGAATAACGCCGAGACTTTCATATTTTCCCTTCACTAAAATGTCTTTGCTCCCGAGATACTCGGGGTGATCGACACTGTTACAGCGTTAAGTAGCGTTCTAACGCCGGTCAGATCGCGTATGATAACCGATCGCTTGGATCCAGCGGCGAGTTTAAACGATCAAGGTGTACCATTACCCAAATGTTAGACGTGTTTTTTATTGTGGCCGGATTGATCGGACTTGTTTGGAGTTCCGATAAGTTCGTTGACGGTGCTGCAGCAATTGCGAGCCTCGCTGGTCTATCCCCCTTACTAATCGGCTTGACGATTGTCTCGCTCGGTACGTCTGCACCGGAGATTGTCATATCTGTCATAGCGTCTTTATCGGGGTCGGGCGAGTTGGCAGTCGGCAACGCGCTGGGATCGAATATCGCGAATACCGGACTCGTATTAGGGGTCACCCTAATCATCAAAGCAATGTCGGTCGAAGCTGCCACGACGCGCAGAGAACTCCCGCAGATGCTCGGCGCCACACTATTAGCGGGCGCACTCATGATCGATGGGGATCTGTCTGTGTTGGACGGACTCGTATTGCTCAGCGCGCTTACTGTTTTTCTATTCCTGTTATCCAAACGCGATAGCGGCCAGGATTCGGAATTACGGGAGCCTGCCTCGACATCAGCCAGCGTTGCGTGGCTCAAGTTTCTAGGTGGGCTAACTCTGCTTGTCATTTCATCAAGAGTGCTGGTGATTGGCGCAGTTAATATTGCGACCTCGCTCGGTGTATCCGAGCTAATGGTTGGCTTAACTATCGTCGCCATCGGGACGAGTCTCCCAGAATTAGCCGCATCAGTTATGAGTGCCGTAAAAGGGCACGCCGACATTGCCTTGGGAGCTATCGTCGGCAGCAACGTTTTCAACCTGTTGATCGTACTCCCCGTTCCGGGGCTGCTGGGACCTCTGGCATTAGATTCAGAGGTCTTCAATCGAGATTGGCTCTTCACTTTGTTACTCGCAGTGCTACTGATGCTTTTTGCTTGGCAAGCGCAGCGCAAAGCGGCAGGGATTGGTACGGGTACTGGTGAACTCGGTCGCGTCGCTGGTGTCGTATTACTTGGAACGTATATAAGCTATTTGACCATTCTGGTAGTGGTACCAGACCTCGCAGGGTAAACATGACTGATCAATCTCCTCGTTCATCAGCCGAATCAGCACTGAGAACCATCGACATCGAGATGCGAGCAATTGCCGAACTTAAATCTCGAATCGATGACAAATTCGCAAAGGCGGTCGACATTCTTGCTAGTGTGAGCGGGCGAGTAATCGTCAGCGGAATGGGCAAGAGTGGCCATATTGGGAACAAGATAGCGGCAACCTTGGCGAGCACAGGCACTCCGGCGCAGTTCGTCCATCCGGCCGAAGCCTGTCACGGAGATATGGGGATGATTACGCGTAGCGATGCCGCGCTGCTCATGTCCAACAGTGGCACCACCAGCGAAATCACTGCGCTGCTTCCCATGCTCAAACGCTTGGGGATACCGATTATTGCGATGACCGGCAATCCAAGCTCTATTCTGGCATCCGCCGCCGACATCCACTTGAATATTGGCGTTGAGGAAGAGGCCTGCCCTCATGATCTCGCGCCCACTGCGAGCACTACTGCAAATCTCGTCATGGGCGATGCGTTGGCCGTAGCGCTGTTGGAGCAAAAAGGGTTTTCTGCAGAAGACTTCGCCTTCACTCATCCTGGTGGAGCGCTTGGACGACGCTTGTTAACGCGGGTATCTGATCTTCAGGTGAGTGGGTCGGACGTTCCCTGCGTTGCGCCATCGACCTCCTTAGCCGATGCGCTTATGGTGATCTCCGCTAAAGGACTAGGGATGTCCACTGTTACCGATGATGAAAATACCCTTCTCGGCATCTTTACCGACGGCGACTTGCGAAGGGCGCTAGAGCAAGGGCACGATTTAAGCGCTACTAAAGTGGGCAGTGTTATGTCACCCGGTGCCAAAACAATTAATGGTGATGCACTCGCGGCTGAGGCTGTGACGCGCATGGAGTCGGACGGTATTTCTGCGCTTGTCGTTACCAACGAAGCTGGCGCTGTGACCGGCGTCATTCACCTCCTTGCACTACTCAGGGCGGGTATCGTATGAGCCAAAACACCCAAATCACACTCCTCGTTTTAGACGTCGACGGTGTAATGAGCGATGGCAAGGTCACCTATACCAGCGATGGTGCAGAGCTAAAGTCTTTTAACATCAAGGACGGTGTCGGAATTAAAGGCATTCAGAAGGCTGGCATTCAAACCGCCATCATTACGGGTCGCGCATCGCCCATGGTAGAGCGCAGGGCTGCCGAACTGGGTATCCATCACCTGATCCAAGGCAGAGAAGACAAGCTGTCCGCGCTGAAAGAGCTGCTCGACTCGTTAACTATTGAATTAAAAAATGTGGCGTACATGGGTGATGACTTACCCGACATCGAGGCTATCGCCAGCGTTGGAATTGGCGCCTGTCCCGCTGATGCAGCAGTGGCGGTCAAGGCACAGGCAGGCTGGATTTCATCGCTAAACGGTGGCGAGGGCTGTGTTCGTGAGTTTTGTGACCATATTTTGGATGTTGCAAACAAATGAAATGGAGCATCACGGGCGCCGTTATTGGCGTCATCGCAGTACTCGCTATTTTTGCGCGCCTGGAGAGTGAGGCGCCAACGAGTTTAGAGGCTCGAAAGCTGGTGGCCACTGAACTCAATCAGCTTGAGCTCACTCGCTACGACGATGACGGCCGAAAACTTGAGGTCAGCCGAGCCGACCATGCTGTGCAACTCGAAGGTGAGTCGGAGTTATTACTGGGTGGTCTCCACGTGGAGCGCGAGGATGCGCAAGGCGTGCGATGGCAACTCGAGGCCCCACGAGGCTTATCCGAAACGCGAAATGACACGTTGGTTTTATCCGGTGGCGTTACCGTGACTCGTGGTGACGACGTCACTTTGACTACCAAACAACTCACGATTGACGCGGTCAGCAGTTTAGCCAAGTCCACATCTCAAGCTACACTTACCAGCGAGCGCGGCGTCACGACCGGATCACAACTGCAGATCGACTTCCGCGGCGGTACGGCAGCCCTGCAAGGCAATGTGACGTCCAGTTTTGATAAAGGAACCAGCGGCAAGTGAAATTGAAGCTCCAACAACATAGCCGATTGCGCGGGAATCTAGTGGCGCTGCTACTACTCTCGAGCATCGTCATGATCTCCAAGGCAAACGACGCTGATCAACCCATTGAGATATCGGCTGACCAAGTTACACGCGAGGAGCCATCGGGGCTAACAACCTATCGCGGTTCGGTCGAGCTGCGCCAGGGATCGTTAGAAATCAACTCTGACAGCTTGGTATTTTCTTTCGATGATCAGGGTGCTTCGGTCATTACCGCAAAGGGAACGCCTGCCACGCTTAAGCAGACCCCGACGAACAGCTCTACACCGATCAATGCCCAGGCTAATGCCATTGAATATCAGGAGACGCGAGATCGCATTCGTCTCATCGGTGATGCACGAATTCTTCAAGATGGTGCCGTCATCGAGGGCAGCACGATCGAATATATTGTCAGCTCACAGCGCGTCATGGCCGCCGGATCTCCCAGCGGCAATAAACCTCAACGCGTGAAAGTAACGATCCCGCCAAATTCGCTCAGAGAGAATACAGACCGTGACTGAAGTGCTGGCTGCAAAAGGCCTGGCCAAGTCCTATCGCGGACGCCGTGTCGTAAACGGCATGTCAATGTCGGTCAACGCCGGAGAAATCATTGGGCTTCTCGGTCCCAACGGTGCAGGAAAGACAACGTGCTTCTATTTAATGGTCGGCTTGGTGGCGAGCGATGAAGGTCGGATTACACTGTGTGGCAGTGACGTCACGTCGCTCCCGATCCACATGCGGGCACGACAAGGTTTAGGCTATCTGCCTCAGGAAGCCTCAATTTTTCGACGGTTATCGGTCGAGGACAATCTGATGGCCATCATCGAAACACGGGATGACCTCGATGCGGATGAACAACAAGCACTTTGCGACGAACTTCTTCGAGAGTTCCACATCACGCATTTGCGTAGCTCGCTCGGTCAAAGCCTTTCAGGCGGCGAGAGACGACGTGTGGAAATAGCACGCGCACTCGCGACGGATCCAAAAGTGATTTTGCTTGACGAGCCCTTTGCGGGCGTCGATCCAATCTCCATCTCAGATATCAAGGCCATCATCACCCATCTCCGTGACCGTGGCTTGGGCGTTTTAATCACCGATCACAATGTGCGTGAGACGCTCGATATCTGCGAGCGAGCCTATATTGTGAGTGAGGGAAGTGTCATCGCAGAGGGAGATGCGCAGAGCATTTTAGATGATGCTAAGGTCCGCAAAGTCTACCTAGGGCAAGACTTTAGGCTGTAAGTCGACCGCCGACAGGTAAGGCGATGTTGATGGAAGCAAAAGGCGCGCCAAGCGGTTTGCCTTTGCTGAAATGAAAGCGCTAAACTGTCTCTCCATTAGCTGCTCAAAGAGATCAATGAAGCAAGCGCTGCAGTTAAAGCTCGGCCAACAACTCACGCTGACACCTCAGCTGCAGCAAGCTATTAAGCTCCTCCAACTCAGCACTCTCGATCTTCAGCAAGCGATCACGGAAACACTCGAGAGCAACCCGCTCCTTGACGAAGAGGAAGTTTCAATCGAGGCGCCACTCGATGCGGAGATCAAAGAGCAGGTCGACTTCTCTGATACGACCTCGATTGATCTTCCGGGAACGGAACTGCAAGTCGATGCGGCGTGGGAAGACGTTATGCCCTCTTCCGCACCCGCTGCAACAACCCAAGGTACGGGCGGTGAGGATGTCAACTTCGCGGACCGAGACTCACTTCCTGAGACCTTGCAGTCTCATCTCTTGTGGCAACTTAATCTGACGCGCTTCTCCGAGACGGATCGCACCATTGCGCTCGCGTTCATCGATGCCGTCGACGAAGACGGTAGGCTTACTCAAACTTCCGAGCAAATATTCGAAGGACTCAAGATCGATGACCTAGAGTTTGAAGAGGTCATGGCAGTCCTTCATCGGCTGCAGCACTTCGAGCCAACGGGCGTGTTTGCAGCAGATCTACAAGAATGTCTTTTGATTCAGTTAAGACAAATGACAGAGGACACGCCCCATCGAGACACTGCGGGGATTATGGTTCGAAGGCATATCGAGCAAATACCTGTCGCTGAACCGAAACATCTTGCGCGGAGAATGCGAACAACCCCCGAAGATATCATCGGCGCACTTAGTTTGATTCGCTCACTAAATCCTACCCCGGGTGCATCGGTCGAAACCGCGGCCACGGAGTATATCGTCCCCGATGTCTTCGTTAAGCGCGTGGAAGGCAAATGGCGCGTAGAACTTAATCCCGACATCGCGCCAAAACTTCGCATCAACCAACACTATGCAGATCTGCTAAATGCGGGCACAAGTGCCGATCGAGATTACGCACGAAACAACGTGCAAGAAGCTAAGTGGTTTATAAAAAGTTTACTAAGCCGAAATGAGACGCTATTGAAAGTTGCTTCCTCTATTGTCCAGCACCAGCGCGCCTTCCTCGATCATGGCGATGAGGCGATGCGCCCTTTGATCTTGGCGGACATCGCAGGTGAAGTTGATCTGCACGAATCCACAGTCTCGCGCGCAACAACCCGGAAATATATGCATACACCGCGCGGCATCTACGAGCTGAAATACTTTTTCTCAAGTCATGTCGCAACGACTGAGGGCGGCGAGTGCTCATCGACCGCAATCAAAGCGCTCATAAAACGAATTATCGGTGGCGAGAACCCCCAAAAGCCCTTGAGTGATGCAAAGCTTTGCGCGCTCCTTGCGGACGAAGGTGTCGTTGTCGCAAGACGCACCGTCGCGAAATATCGAGAACAAATGAACATAGGCCCATCAAACGAAAGGAAGCGGTATATCTAATTGGAAATAACATCACAGGAGAAACACCATGAGAGTGACTATCAGTGGACACCACGTCGAAGTAACCGATGGCTTAAGAGAGCATATTTCGAAAAAGCTTCGAAGAGTGCAGCGGCATTGTGACACCATCGACCACATCGAGTTCGTGCTGGTTGTAGAGCGTACCGAGCACAAGGCTGAAGCAAATCTTCACTTGGCCGGCGCTGACTTTTTTGCGTCAGAAACACTCTCAGACATGTATCCTGCGATCGACTCGGTTATCGATAAACTGGATCGTCAGGTAACTGACCACAAGCGCAAGCACAGAACTCACTAACATTAGAAACAGACCCTAGGTCGGCCTCCTAAGAATCTGCGACCCACGGGGCAGTAAATGCCCGCATAATCGTGGATTAGAGGCGCCACCCTAAAAACGCCACTTTAAGAAGTCGGCAAGTGAACTAAAGGTGACGTCTCCGTCGGGAAGTCCGTTACCTAATGTAGGAGATGAGGTGCTTGTTTTAGAGCGGGCAAAATAGCGATGTCATCATGCGCATTATTATCGTAAGCGGCAGTTCTGGTTCAGGTAAAAGTTCAGCGCTAAATCAGCTCGAGGACATGGGCTTCTATTGCGTTGATAATCTTCCCGTAACTCTTGTCGAGTCGCTAATTGCGCACTTCGCCCAATCACCCTCGTCGATCTATACGGGTCTGGCTATTTGTATCGATATCCGCACAGAGGACGAGGGTGTTTCGGATCTTCGCGATTTTCTGAAATCACTTCGCGAGCGGGTCACGTTCGAACTGATCTTCTTTGACGCCACCGAGCAAGCGCTGAGTAAGCGCTTCAACGAAACCCGCCGAAAGCACCCCTTAAGCGAGGATGGACTGCCCCTGACTAATGCGCTCGCTGTCGAGCGGATTATTTTGGAGCCGTTGATCTCGGCAGCGGATTTGATCATCGACACCTCTGAAATGTCGCCTTACCAGCAACGTGAGGCCATGCAAGAACGATTCGGAACCGCGCGGTCAGGCATGACCATTTCCGTTGAATCGTTTGGCTTTAAAAAGGGGGCTCCGTTAAACGCGGATATTGTTCTCGACATGCGAATGTTGGCGAACCCCCATTGGGAGCCTGAATTACGCTCTCATACCGGCCAAGCACCCGAGGTGAAGCAATTTATCGAGGCACATCCAGAGACGGAGTCCGTTGCCAATAACATCATTGATATGTTGCTGAACTGGGTCCCACTCTATCAAAAAAGCCAGCGTGCCTACCTGACCATCGCCATTGGTTGCACGGGCGGTAAACATCGATCCGTCTATATGACCGAGCGTGTCGGAGAGGCACTGGCAAAGCATTTTGAGGGTGTGTCAGTGAGTCATAGAGACATGCCCAAAGATTAAGCTCCTTCAGATCTAGTTTTTGTAGATCTGGTATTTGTTCGCAACGGTCGCGTCGCCGCAACAGCGAAAGCGGTGTTACCCTTGCGCGCATTCGGGAGGATCTTTGATGGTCGATATCAGCGCACAGGCAAGCCCCGCAGTGACTCGCGTCGCTGATGCATTGCGCTCGGGTGCGCTACCTGATGCAGCTTCATACCTATCGGACATGTCTCCGGGTGATATCGCCTACCTGATTAGCGCGTCACCACCAGCGGCTCGCGAGGAGCTTTGGTCCTTGCTTGATCATGAGCAGGAAGCCGACGTTCTCAACGAACTTCCCGACGACATCAGAAATACGTTCTTGGCAGATCTCCAGCCAGAGGCCGTTGCCGAGATTATTGTTCAGCTCGATGACGACGATGTCGCCGACATTCTGCACGAACTGCCCCAAGCAGATACCGATCGTATCCTGGACTCGCTAACAACAGATGATCGAGAGCGTTTCGAGACCGCGCTTAGCTATCCCGATGATGTTGCGGGTGGCTTGATGAGCACGGATACGCTCACCATCCGGCCGGATCTTACGATGGATGTGGTGCTTCGCTATCTTCGGCGACATACGCGCTTGCCGGAGAATACGGATAGCCTGATCGTGGTAAGCCGCGAAGATAAATACGTCGGGCTCCTTCCCGTTCGAACCCTACTCGTCTCCGACCCGTCGGCCTCGGTTAGAGAAATGATGAAAACCGAGCGCGAGCCACTTGATGCCATGACCTCGGCCGATGAGGTAGCGCGGCGCTTTGAGCGAAACGACTGGATTTCAGCACCTGTGGTAGATCCACAAGGCAAGCTGATCGGTCGGATTACGATCGACGATGTGGTTGATGTCATTAGGGAACAGGCAGATCACAGCCTAGCAGTTATGGCGGGTTTGGGTGACGGAGATGCGTTTACGCCAGTGCTGAAAACAGCGCCACAACGCGCGGTATGGTTGGCTGTTAATTTACTGACTGCCATCTTGGCGGCATCAGTGATTGGATTGTTTCAAGCGACGATCGAGAAAGTCGTGGCGCTCGCTGTGCTTATGCCTATCGTCGCATCGATGGGCGGGATCGCGGGCACTCAAAGTCTGACCGTACTTATTCGCGCTATGGCGATGGGTCAAATTAATGATCGAACAGAGCTCTGGCTGGTTCGCCGAGAGGTGCTCGTATCGGCTCTCAATGGCATTATTTGGGCCCTCGTCATGGCGATGGTGACGACCTACTGGTTTGGCGATAGCACCCTAGGCATCATCATCGCCTTCGCCATCATCGTAAATTTGCTTACCGCAGGCATTGCCGGCGCTTCATTACCGTTGATATTAGAGCGACTCGATATCGATCCTGCACTCGCAGGAGGCGTCATTCTCACAACTGTCACCGATGTTGTCGGCTTCTGGGCGTTCCTGGGCCTAGCCGCATACTTTTATGGCTGATGATAGGCGGGGCACAATGAACGACGATGAATTATGGGATAACGATGACGACCTCTTACCTGAGAGCAAAAGTGCACGCAAAAGGCAGATGCACGCGTTGCAGGATCTCGGGGAACAGCTGGTAGCGCTCACCTCGACGCAACTCGCAAAACTGAATCTCGACAATGAAGCCTTGCTCGAGGCAGTGACACTTGCACAGCGTATCAACCATCACAGTGGTAAGCGTCGCCAAATGCAATACATTGGCAAGCTGATGCGCTCAGCCGATGCCGATCGCATCGCCGAGGCCCTCGACGCACTGCATGAGGGGAGTCGCAAAGAGAAAGCGCGTGAGCATATGGTAGAGGCGGCGCGTGACGCACTTGTCGCACGTGGTGACGATGCACTAACGGAGGTGCTTACCATTTGGCCCCACGCTGATCGGCAAATGCTGAGGCAGCTGAGTCGAAGTGCTATTGATGAACAGAAAAAGGGATTGCCACCCGCGTCCGCGCGGAAGTTGTTCCGCTATCTGCGATCGCTTTCCGACGCAGTAGCTGATGACTGATCGGTAGCAGCTTCGCCCATCTTCTCGGCAGATCTTCGCGCATCAAACACCCTAATAAACTTAACCTCGGGTGTGTTTACTGGACCTGTGACCGAGTAAACACCGCTGGATAGCCGCGTCACTTGATCCTCGAACACCCGGCTCGCGAGATAAGCGCCAGCAGCGATGGGCAAGCCACCGGCCAAGGCTGCCACCCAAGGGATATTTTCTACCAGAGGCAGTGTAACGGTGAGTTCAGCATCAATAATTTCACTGGCGATATCAAAATTACCACCAAGATCCAGACTACCCCCACCGTTTCTAATAGCGAATTTGTTAATTACAACGCGATCACCTTCCAGTGACAGATCACCCGTTGCCTTGTCAAAGGTCAGTCCCGGATCGAACAGCTGATTAACATTTGCACGCTGCACCAAACCCGCCAGGTTAAAAATACTGATAAAGCGAAGCGGTCCCGTTGCATTTGCAGATACGGGCAGGAAAGAGCCATTATTCAGTGCGAGCTTGGCCTGACCTCTAACACCAGCCAGGCTGATATCCATCGGCGAACCTACCCATGAGAGTTCGCTGAGGAGACTGCCCGAAGCAAAGTTCACCACTGAGTCTGTGTTTACCGTGGAGAGCGTCGAGTCTGAACTCCCCAGCTGCAGATTGATTGAAGCCTTTGTGGATGGCGTTTCACCCCGTGTCCAAGCGAACGCGTTCCCCTCACCAAAGGTCACACCATCAATAACACCTCTCACTCCGGTCAAGCTGACAGCATCAGGGGAAGTATCAAGCTCAAAGCCAATCGAGCCCAAGCTCTCCCCCTCGAACAGAAGCGCCGCTATTTCAACAGAGATATGAGGCAAATCTGCTCCATTCACTTGCTCTTTTCCCGCTTCAGTTACATCTTTTACTGCCTCACTGTCCGCATCAGCCGATAGAGCGTCGATGTTAAAATCCGGCAGCTGATCTAGATCCAGAGTATCTAGCTGGAGTGACATCGAATGAGCATCGCGGCTATACATAGCTGTGCCTGCAACAAAGCCACTCTTTATAGCCATGTCGAGCTTTTCGCCATTGAATTGTCCACTCGTGACAAAATCGACTAGCTGACCCGGACCCAACGCTAGTCGATCAATCGCAACTTGGCTCCATTGAGTCGTGAGGTCACCACCGGTACTTGATAGGTTCAAACGCTCAATCGTGCCAGCCCAGGCCGCCAAATCGAGTTCGGCAAGGCTGCCGCTAACTTGGATTGTATTCGCGGGTAACGCAGAAGCTGCTGCCAATCCATCCTCTGAGTCAATACCGACTTCTGCAATCATCGACCAGCCCTGGGGCTTCAGAAGCCCGTAACCTGTGAGCACATTACCGTAACGGACAACCGCCTGAGGCGTATTCGACATATCAAGATCAAAACGAAGAGGCTGGGGCACGTCTCTGGCTTTTGTGAAAGGTGCTGGTATGAAACTCTCAAGACCGACTAAGTCAGACATCACGCTGAGACGAACACCCTCTCCAGCTTGAAACGCGACGGAAAAGTCAGAGTCACCGGACATCAACGCATCTGGCAGTTTTAAGTTAGCCAATCCGGCAAGGGTTGAGGCCGATAAGTTGGCTCGCGTGGACAGCGAAAACCCCACTACCGACAAACCGAGATCGACAGCCACCGGATCTAGGTTGAGCGTAATATCATCACCAAAAAAATTACCGGCCAGAGTTCCACCTGAGATCCCCTGAGGGTATTGATAGACAATATCTCCCGATAGCTCGGTTACCGTGAAAGGCAGCCCTCGGTACGCAAACTGCGCATCACTGACAACGCCGCGTGTTGTGATTTCTGGTATTCGTGGCGCTCCCTTGATAGGCAGAGCCAACTCAAACTTTGCGGTCATTTCACCGTTTGTGTTTAGCCGCCGAAGGGCGGTTCCCACGTTATCAGGCACATAGGGAATGGCGGCAATTTCCTCGATAGCGTTTGGAACAGACGCAACCACGTCAGCATTCGTCTCGAGGAGCTGAACAGACCCAACTCTTCCGACCTGAACCAGCGCTGAGGGCACTTCCAATTTGCCCACGTTTGCGGAGTCAAGGTCAAACGTCACCAACGCGTTATCTACGGCGACATGCCCTTTTAAATCACGAGCAGGTGGCAAACCTGGCATCAGCTGCACGGTCTTCAAATCTGCAAGAGCCGATAGCTGGATGGCTCTGAACGGATAATCCTGGCGGCGCAAGCCACCGCGCATGACAAAACCGACGTCTCTGGCAGCACCGTCGCCAATGGAGGCCTGCATCCACCGATAGGCCTCTGCGTCAATCTTATAGGGCGTGAACTTCAGCACACGGTCTGAGGGTGCACTCTCTGCGCCGAGCACGACACTCATCTCTGGGCCAGCTTCACTGTCAGCACTCAGCGGTAAACTCGCAGAGATCAAACCCTTGGCAATAAAATCTCCTGCATCACTGAAAACTCGACCATCCTTAAAAATAATTCGATCCCCAATGACGACGAAATCGCCAATCGCAGAAACGCTGCCGAGCGCGAGTGGCTCTTTGAACTGAGTAGGAATCGATAAAGAAAAATCTTCGCTTTGGATTTGTACAGTGCCAACCCCGTTGGCATAGCCAATCGTCGCTGAAAGATTGGCGATACCAGGCAATGGCGTGTTTTCAACGATACCAAAGTTATGAATATCCAGAGCAGCACTTCGAATACCCAATTGCCTGTAATCACCAGAAAGACTAAGGGCATTAATGCGCCCCGAGGGATCCATCGGCTGAACAATCTCCACAAGATCGGTTGGAAGTAAATTGGTACCTATGATGGTGGCGATAGCATCCGAAACATCGACATCATTCATGACAAGCGACCACGAATCCTCGAACAGACCGAGGTGTATGTCTTCCAATGCCAAGCGCGTACGATCTAGCGCGAGTTCGATATGACTCATATTGAGCCAAGCCCCACCGCCTTGCGATTCGGCAACACCCAGGACAGACAAAGAAATCTGGTTCGATAAGTTTCCATCGGTCTCGATGGATACCTCACCGTCAGCTTTGAAAGTCGATGCAAACACCCCGTCGGCCGCATCAGTCCAAAAAAGAATATCCCCGCGCCCAGAAATCGGGAGATCAAAAAACCCAGCCATTGCTGCAATGTCAGTTGCAGTAATCTGCCCTTCGATATTTCCTTTGAAACCGCGAAGATCAAAGGGGTCGCCAACACCTGATCCAGCCGCATTAATTGTGAGATCACCACCGCCTCGTGCACTGAGTTGAAGCTCACGTAAACTGCCGTCACGCCTTAAATCTAGATCTACCTCCAGCAGGAGTTGATCCTCATCCGCACCTTGATCTCTTAGCAGCATTACCCGGGTGTTTTGCAACGTAAGCCGCTCGATCTCACTGGCAAAAATGCCGGGATCGATGGGAATCACAATACTCCCTGCTGCATTCTCTAACCGTGCAGGGATCTCAACATTGCGCGCCTTCATCTCTGACAAAATGAGCTGGCGTTGAAGCAAACTTCGCCAAGGGTTGACCGCTATCTGTAACTGATCGGCTTGGAAAATCAGAGCTTCTTTTTGTGCACTTTTTGAGTCGGGCTGGGATGTCTCTTCAGCAGTGCTTTGCATGGACGGCTGGTAAAGAGCGAGATCAACCACTTTAAGCCTCGGCTGAAAACCGGACATCTCCCCTTCCAGCGATCCGATGCGCGCACTAAACCCGGTTCGTGCCTCGATAGTCTCGGTCAATGCTTCATTTACCGAGGGCAACATGGATAAAAGTACAGTTGTCGTGCTGACTGCTACCGCGAGCCCTACGAGCAAAACCAGCAGCGTGCGCCACAGAAATCCAACGATAAACCGATAGGCTCGCTCAAGCATGCGGGCTAGCCATCCGTGTGGGAATACCGGCGCCTTCGAGCAACTCTCTTGTCTCGCATAGTGGCAAGCCAACTACCGAGCTATAGCTCCCATCAATACGGCGCACAAAAGATCCAGCTATCCCTTGAATGCCGTAGGAACCCGCTTTGTCCCAAGGTTCATCCGTTGCCAGATAGGCCTCAATAAGTGGCATCTCTAACGTTGAAAACGTTACCTCGGTTGTGGAAATGATCGTCATCAACTCAGCATCTATCATGATCGCAACTGCTGTCATCACTTGATGAGTTTGACCACTCAAAGCGCTCAACATTCCCCGCGCATCCTCGACAGAGACCGGTTTTTGCAAAATATTGCCGGATAAAACCACCACCGTGTCCGATCCGATGATAACTCCTCTTTCGTTCTTAACTGCAGAGGCTTTTTCCACAGCCATTCGCAACACATAGTCCTCAGGCAGCTCATCAGAGATCGGTGTCTCATCGATGTCAGCCGAGCAGCAATCGAACTCATCCAATAAAAGTGAAAGAAGCTCTCGTCGACGCGGGCTTGCACTGGCCAAGATGACCCTCATACGCGTGCAACTCTCATAGGAAACGCCCCAACTCAAACCTTGCCCGATCCAAGCCCTCGGAAAACGGTCGCCAAATCAGCGCAGATGCCGCGGCCGATAATAAGTAAGACAAACCATCTGACGACACGCCCACCAGTGACAGTGTCAATCGATGGCATGCCAAATAGATCCCAATCAGAAGGAAGATCAGAAGCGATTGAGATATAGCGTCGAGCTGACGGATGGTATGAATGTTTCCCAGCAAAACATAGGCAACTAACGACAGCCCAATCGACGCGCTCCCAAGGAAACTACCCTCGAGCCAGCTAACGAGAACGCCGACCAAGAAAGCAAAAACAATTCCGAAGGTCGCAGGTGACGCGATGATCCAATAACAAGCACAGAGCTCGACGATTCTCGGTAGCCATGCGCCAATTGTTGGCGAATATATGACCTGCAATAACAACACAGCAAGCACGAAAGAACACAGCATCGAACCATAAACATTGCGCTGATCCATCATGCCAAGATGCCTATTCAGACTCGTTATGGGTCAAAATGAGTACGTGACTTTCAACATCGAGCTTGGCGAGTGGTTCAAGGGTTACCGTCAGATAGGCTGCATCTGCAGAGGTTATTGTGCCCACCGTCACTCCCACTGGATATCCAGCAGGGAAGCGTCCCCCTAAGCCTGAGGTTACCCACAAGTCACCTTTATTGACCTCTGATGTGCTTGCCAGATTTCTAACCAGCAGACGATTGAACTGCCCCACACCTTCAGCAATTCCCCGCTGCCCTGTTCGATTGTTCAATACAGGTAGACCATGCTGGTTATCGGTAACGAGCAGAGCTCGGCTCGCGGTAGCCCCAATTTGTATCAGCTGCCCCATCACGCCATCTGCATTCAAAATGGGAGCTCCCTCGCTGATCCCATCGCGCTCGCCGCGATCAATCGTCAAAAGATGCCTATTAGGGTCGGGCGAGACAGCAATAATGCGCGCCACAGTCATCGTCGCTTCGTCGGCCACAGGTGAATTGAGCATTGCTCGGTAACGCATATTTTCGGCCGCTAAGGCCTCCATGCGCTGAGCTCTGGCACTAAGAATGAGGTTCCGGTCTTCAAGCTCTTGAATCCGCACTCGCATTTGCCCACGTGACTCTGAGTAATCGATCGCAGACTGAACAAGCCCTTTGGGTATTTCAATAATTGATAAAGACATCGCGCTGATGTCAGCGCCCCAGCCGTTCAACGTCTTTAATAGTGGTGTTTCGCGGACCAACGCCACCAGCACCCAACCCAGTAAGACCAAGGTCAGTAGTCTTAGCGTGAGATATTTTGGACGTGAAAAAAGCGTTGCGATGACAAGCTCCTCAGGTGGCGTCTACCTTGGAGTTTTACTCGGTCGACATAAGGTCCAGTGAGTAATTGTCCATCAGCTCAAGCGCCATACCACCGCCACGAACAACGCAGGTAAGTGGATCCTCAGCGATAAGAACAGGCAAGCCCGTCTCCTCGGCAATGCGCGCATCAAGATCCCGCAGAAGAGCGCCTCCGCCAGTGAGTACAATACCGGTCTCTGCGATATCCGCCGCCAGCTCAGGTGGTGATTGCTCTAGCGCCATTCTCACTGCGCGAATAATCGCATCCACCGGCTCCTCAAGGGCAGTCATGACATCAGTACTGTTAAGCGTAAAGGTGCGCGGCACGCCCTCAGCGAGATGGCGACCGCGAACATCTATCTCGCGCTGCTCGCTATTCACCCAGACACAACCCACCTCTTGCTTAATACGCTCGGCCGTCGCGTCACCAATAAGGCAACCGAAACGACGACGCACGTGAGCAACAATCGCCTCATCGAAGCGATCGCCACCCACTCTGATTGAATCTCGGTAAACGACACCGGAAAGTGAGATCAGTGCGATCTCAGTCGTACCACCACCGATATCCACAACCATGCAACCAATCGCTTCTTCGACTTTAAGGCCTGCACCGATTGCTGCCGCCATTGGCTCTTCGATAAGCCTGACATCCCGGGCGCCGGCACCCTCGGCAGAGCGGCGGATTGCCTCACGCTCGACTTGCGTCGACAGGCAGGGAACACAGATGAGCACGCGAGGACTAGGTCGCAGCCATGAAGAGTGCTGATCGTGCACTTTTAATATGAAGTGCTGCAGCATTTTTTCCGTCACTTGGAAATCAGCTATCACACCATCTTTGAGCGGTCGTATCGCCGTGATGTTGCCGGGTGTCCTACCCAACATGCGCTTAGCTTCTGTACCAACCGCCTCAATCGATTTTTGACCGTTGTGTACGCGAATCGCGACCACTGAAGGCTCATCTAAAATGATCCCTCTGTCTTTCACATAAATCAGGGTGTTAGCCGTTCCGAGGTCGATCGATAGATCGGTTGAGAACATCCCTCGTAAGCGCTTTAGCATTGTTTTTTGCCCATGGATTGGTGCTTCATTTACATTGTAATCAATGAGCTCTCTCATCAATTACTCGGGTGCTACGACTCCCGAAAACCGGCCCCAGCCAGCGTAATGCGATATCTGATCGAAATGTAACAATCGGACAGTTTTTGAGCAAGCTGGATTGTGGTAGTTTCTCCGTTCAACCCAGATCTAGTAGGTAGCACCGTGACTCAGACAACAACAGTCAGAGACGTGGCTGAGTTAGCGCGTCTCACCATTGCTGATAGCGACGTAGGTAAAGTCACCGAGGAATTTAACCAGACCCTGGCACTCTTTGATGCACTCACCACCGTGAACACCGATGGCGTGGAGCCCATGGTAAATCCCTGCATGGAATCGCAGCCTCTTCGTGCCGACAGCGTTGCGACCTTGGTCGAGCGCGAGGGCCTTATGCATAACGCTCCCGCGTCTGAACAAAATTACTTTCTCGTTCCGCGGGTGATCGATTAATGACGACATCCTTCGAAACGGTTGCCGGCCTGCGCAGCAAACTCGCCACGGGCGATGTCTCCAGCGTTGAGCTCACACGTGATGCTCTTACACGTATTTCTGATCTAAACCCTGAACTGAACGCAGTCATATCTTCGAGCGAAGAGCGCGCGATCAACGCGGCGAAGAAGGCTGACGAGGCCAGACAAAAGGGAGAGGAAAACCCGTTACTCGGGATCCCTCTTTTGCACAAGGACATCTTCTGCACCCAGGGTCTCCCTACCACTTGTGCTTCGAAAATGCTTGCTGACTTCGTTGCCCCCTATGACGCAACCGTTGTCAGACGGCTCGATCAGGCCGGCATGGTCACGCTTGGCAAATGCAACATGGACGAGTTCGCTATGGGCTCCTCGAACGAGACCAGTCATTTTGGCGCTTGTAAAAACCCATGGGACACATCCCGCGTACCGGGCGGCTCGTCAGGCGGGTCGGCATCAGCGGTTGCGGCAGGCCTTGTATCTCTGGCAACAGGCACAGATACAGGCGGCTCGATCAGACAGCCCGCGGCACTTTGCGGCATAACCGGTCTCAAGCCCACCTACGGGCGAGTATCGCGATACGGCATGATCGCCTTTGCCTCTTCCATGGATCAGGCAGGGCCAATGGCAAGAACTGCCGAGGACTGCGCCCTAGTACTCGAAGCAATGGCGGGTGCCGACCCACTCGATTCAACGTGTGCAGATCAACCTGTACCTCGTTACTCCTCGCACTTAACCGACACGATTGAAGGCATGCGAGTTGGTGTTCCCAAAGAATTCTTCTCGAGCGATTTGAATTCTGATGTTGCGGCGGCCATTGAAGCGAGCCTAGCGGAACTCGAGGGAATGGGTGCCAAATTGGTTGAGGTATCACTACCCTCAACCTCGCTGGGTGTTTCAACGTATTACATTATCGCGCCTGCCGAAGCGTCAGCAAACCTCTCGCGCTACGACGGAGTGCGCTACGGTTACCGCTGTGACAACCCAACCGATCTTCAAGACTTGTACCTCCGCTCCCGCAGTGAGGGATTTGGGGACGAGGTAAAACGTCGAATTCTTGTAGGCGCGTTCACGCTGTCTGCCGCATCTTACGATCAGTATTTCATGAAAGCACAACAGGTCCGCCGACTCATCGCGCAGGAATACGAAGATGTGTTGTCGCAGGTCGATGTAATCGCAGGGCCATCTGCTCCGAACACCGCCTTTGTTTTAAATGATACGTCCAAGTCAATCACAGACATGTACATGGAAGACGTCTTCACTATCGGGGCAAACCTTGCCGGCCTCCCTGCGATGAGTGTGCCCGCTGGACTCGTAGACGGTCTTCCCGTTGGAATGCAATTGATCGGCCGCCGATTTGGCGAGGTCGATATTTTGAAACTCGCGCACCAGTTTCAACAGCAAACAACATGGCACAGCTTGACGCCAACCATGGAGGATCGTCACTGATGCGCTGGGAAAAAGTGATGGGGCTGGAGGTTCACCTTCAACTCGCGACGCAATCGAAGATTTTTTCGTCCTCCTCAACCACCTTTGGTGCCGATCCGAATCAGCACACGAACCCGCTCGATATGGCACTTCCGGGAACACTGCCCGTGCTTAATCACGAGGCGGTCACTAAAGCGATTATTTTTGGGCTCGGTGTTGGCGCTGAGATCGGTAAGGTATCCCGCTTTGACCGAAAAAATTATTTTTATCCCGACCTACCAAAGGGCTATCAGATCTCACAATTCTTCGAGCCTATCGTCAAAGAAGGCGTGTTTGACGTACCCATGCCAGATGGATCGATATTCCCAGTCCGAATTCTCCGTGCACACCTCGAAGAGGATGCTGGTAAATCGGTACACGATGCGATTCCCGATCAAACGGGCATCGATTTGAACAGAGCGGGCACCCCGTTATTGGAAGTCGTCACGGAGCCCGATTTCAGAACAGCCGAGCAGGTCGTAGCCTACCTCAAAGCCTTGCATGCGCTCGTCACTTACCTTGGGATTTCAGACGGCAATATGGCCGAGGGCTCAATGCGCTGCGACGTCAATCTCTCATTGCGACTGGAGGGTGAAGAGGAATACGGGACACGCACGGAGCTGAAGAACATTAATTCCTTCCGCTTTATCGAGCGAGCCATCTACGTCGAGGCTGAGCGTCAGCAAGACATTCTTGAGAGTGGCAGAGCCGTTACCCAGGAAACACGGCTATTCGATCCCGATGCGGATGAAACGCGCTCAATGCGGTCAAAAGAAGTCGCAAATGACTACCGATACTTCCCCGACCCAGACCTGTTGCCTGTGGTTGTGGATGACGCCACCATCGAACGGATTCGAGCGGAACTGCCCGAATTGCCGGCGGTAAAGCGAGCGCGGTTCACAGATCAGCTCGGGCTGAGCCAATACGACGCATCGCTCTTGACCCAGGACCGAGCGACCGCTGAGTTTTTCGAAGCCGTATCGGCGCGCTGCAACAACCCCAAATCAGCGGCGAACTGGATACTGGGCGACGTCAGCGCGAACCTAAACAAATCGGGCATAACACTTGATAACAGTTCGCTGGCTGCTGAGGAGCTCGCAGACCTGGTTACTCGAATCGATGACGGTACGCTATCCAGCAAAATGGCAAAAACCGTGTTCGATGCACTGTGGGATGGAGAGTCCGACGTCGATAAGATCATCGAGCAAAAGGGTCTGAAGCAGGTCAGCGACACAGGTGCGTTGGAGGAGATCGTTAACGATCTCATTGCGAATAATCCAGCTCAGGTTGAGCAATATCGAGCAGCGGATGAGGGGAAACAGAAGAAACTCATCGGTTTCTTTGTGGGACAGGCAATGAAAGCCTCGAAAGGGCAAGCTAACCCTCAAATGCTTAACCAACTACTGAAGGAAAAACTCAGCTAGCGAGGCCTACTCCTCGGGCGGTCGCACCTAATTACGAGCGATGCCTCAGTTAAACGTCCTGCACACGCCCTTTGAGAAACCGCTCGCGGTTTTCGCGTTTCTTTTCCTCGCTCTTCCTCAACATGACGTAAACAGCGCCCGTGCCACCGTGCTGGGGCTGAGCAGAATGGAAGGCCTGCACGTCCTCAATGTCCCTAAGCCAATGGTCAACGTAGCCTTTTAAAACACCGGAGCCCGATTTCTCCTTGTTACCCAGGCCTTTCCCATGGGTAATGAGCAAGGTCCGGAGACCCAGGCGGCGCGCTTCTTTAAAAAATGACCAGATCTCAACTCTTGCTTCCGCGACTGTCATGCGGTGAAGGTCTAGACGAGCCTCAATGTCATAATGCCCGAGGCGCAGCTTGCGATAGACCCCATTCTGTATGCCGGGGCGCTTAAACTCGAGGACATACCATGCGTCGAGTGGGGGTATACCGTCGTCCGTAAGCTTGTTGTCCGATCGCGAGGGTGAAGCAACAGCAGCCTGTCTTCTGACCGCACTGTCAGTCCGATCCGTTTTTACCAATCGCTCCCGTGGGTCGCGATTGAGTGGCTTAACGCCGCTCATCTCACTGGCAAATAAATCGTCATCCTGCACAGATTTGCTCTCTCGTCGTTGACTGAAGTCTGGCGTCTATTTCGTTAGGAAGTAAGTGAAACAATGAATCGTAAAAGAATCAGGCTCGTCCCACAGCCACCGCTTCATAGTATAGTCACAGCGTACGTAAGAGATGCGTTTTAGCGCGCAACAAATTTGGTCGAGACTAGTATTAATGGCGAATTCACTTTCAGGGTTTGGCTACTTCTTCCGAGGTATGGGGTTACTCACACAACCGGGGCTTCGTCGCTTCGTGATCATCCCACTGCTGGCAAATGTCGCGGTTTTTGCATTGATGGCCAGCGCTATTTACCAAGCGATGTCGGGACTCTATATCGAATACAGCAGCAATATTGTGGGCGACTGGGAGTTCTTAGGCTGGATAGTCACACCGCTTATTTGGCTATTTGGAACACTGCTCTCAGGCTATGTGTCTATTTTCATAGTGCTGTTTTTAACGTCACCCTTTCACGGCCTATTGGCGGAGCGGGTCGAAGAACACGTGACAGGGGAACGTATCGTTAACGATTCATCCGCCCTACAAACAGTGCTCGCGATCCCGAGGGGATTTATCCGCGAGATTCAGAAAATCATGCACTACATACCGATGGCGCTGTTAGTACTCGTTATCAGTTTCATTCCCGCAGTAAACATCGTCGCACCGCTTTTATGGATTTTGCTTGGCGCCTGGATGATGTCTTTGCAGTTTGTTGATTACCCAATGGATAACCATCGTTTACCCTTCAGCGAGGTGCGCGACGCCTGTAGTGCGCGACGATCAACATCGATTACCTTCGGCGCCGTCGTGGCCTTTGTTTCTGGACTACCCATCCTCAATCTGATTCTTATTCCGGCAGCCGTTGCAGGTGCGACTCTGCTTTGGTGTGAGGAATTGAGACACCTGCGATAGCCGACACCGGTAGCCGAGCAAAGTAGCAGCGCAGACAGAGAGCTCCAGAGCGTTCCAAGAAGGGAACGCTGCGGGAATTAACGACCTTAAAGACCCTAAACCTGAAGACCCTCAAGAACGGGGTTGATAGCAAGCTTCGTGTAGGGAAAGCCTGCCAGGCTGGGTGAGTTACAGACTGGTGCGTTAATCTGCGAGCAATTCCTCAGGGACCTGAGAACACTTCAAGGGCTCGCCTAGCAGTGCTTCGATTTCTGGCAGAAGAAAGGCATCGTCCTCGCTGGCAAAACTGATCGAAATACCTTTCTCGCCCGCTCGGCCAGTTCGTCCTATCCGGTGAACGTAATCCTCGGGATCCTCTGGAAGATCGTAGTTAACAACATGACTGACACCATCGACGTGGATACCACGACCCGCAACGTCGGTTGCAATCAGCACGCGTATACGACCCGATTTGAAGCGCTCGAGGGTTTTGGTCCGCTTAACTTGTGCGACCTCTCCCGACAAAATGCCACATTCAAGACCCTGTTTTTGTAGCCTCTCGTAAACGCGGCGAACCTGATCTCGGCGATTTGCGAAGACAATCACCGAAGTAGCGTCGGGTTCAGCAAGAATCCGTTTCAAAACATTGAGTCGATCGCGGCTCTCCAAAAGATAGACACGCTGATCAACATTCTCTGTAGCGACTCTCTCAGGTTCGATTTCGACGGTTATAGGGTCAAACGTCCACTGCCGTGCAAGATTCATGATGTCCTGACTAAAGGTGGCGGAGAACAGTAAGGTCTGACGATCCTCTTTTCTCGGTGTTGATCTCACGATGCGCTTAACTTGAGGAATAAAGCCCATATCAAGCATACGATCGGCTTCGTCCAAAACGAGTGATTCGACCCGATCTAAGAACATATCGCCACGCTGTATGAAATCGATCAAACGCCCAGGCGTTGCGACGACAATATCAGTGACGCGGTCGTTTACCTTGGACAGTTGCTTCGCGTAGTCGGCGCCACCAATCAGAGTAACCGTACTCAGACCCGTGTGCTTACCTAATTCACGGGCATCATCTGCAATCTGCATGACCAACTCGCGAGTGGGCGCGAGCACCACAGCACGCGGCTCAGCCAGGTAACGTTCACCCTCAACTGGGTTGTTGAGTAAATCGTTGAATAAGGTAATCAGGAAAGCCGCAGTTTTTCCGGTTCCAGTTTGTGCCTTACCAATAGCATCGTGCCCATCGAGTGTGTAAGGCAGAATCTTTGCCTGAATTGGCGAGCATTTCTCGAAGCCGAGGCCTTTGATGCCGCGCATCAGCGAGTCATCGAGATCAAGCGATTCGAATAAGATATCTTCGCTTGCGAGTGCCGTGTTTTCCGGCGTTTGGGCGGTGTTTTCAGACAATTGCAATGGGGTCCTGATCAAAGAGGCCGGAGCATAGCACAATGGCCCTTCAACACCCCGCTTATTTCGCCCATATCCATTACCAGACTGGTGGCAGACGCGCTTCTCGCGCACAACCAACTGACTTGGTCCGATTCTGGGCTTATGACTACGGGCTCTAGACTGATAATTTTCTTCGATCACAGCTGTCGGACCATTGCAACGAATATCGCCCCCTGTCCTCATCAATAAAGCAGGACCGGTGTAGCACCTCCGTGATAACCTGAGGCACAGCGAAAGAGAGGCTTCATGGTTCGAACATCCACATCACTCACGTCCGAGATGAAGCAACTCTGGCGCATTGGCTGGCCACTGCTACTAGCCCAAGCCGCTCAGATGGGTACAGGTGTCGTCGACACCATCATGGCCGCCCGTTTCGGCGATAAAGACTTAGCCGCCATCGCCATTGGGTTTCATATCTGGCTACCGCTATATCTTATTGTTCTTGGAATGATGTTTGCCTCGTCTTCCATCATTGCTCAGGACTTTGGTGCAGGACGTATTCAACGTATTCGAGATCAACTTCCCCAGTCACTTTGGGTGGCTGTGTTACTCAGCTTACTCGTTGCACCATTGTGCTACATCAGCCCTGTCGGCCTCCCGTATCTCGGCATCGATGCGCTAACTGCACAAAAATCCGGAGAGTACATCCGCATGGTGGCGTTTGGACTGCCTGCGATAGGGATATTTATGGCGCTCAGATATCACACGCAAGGTATTGGCATTACGTCACCGTTCGCCGTTGCGGCCGTAATAGGGTTCTTTGCGAATATCCCCCTGAATTACATGCTTATTTTTGGATTTGGCGATATTCCAGCCATGGGAGCCAAAGGCTGCGGGATCGCCACGGCTATCTCCATGTGGTTGTCGGCCTTCATTATTACGATCTACGTACTCAATAAAAAATCGCTGAAACAGTACCTCCCATCGTGGACACCCGTTGCTCCCAACCCCACTGCGATAAAGTCGATTTTGGTTCTCGGCTTCCCCGTCGGTGCGACCATGTTTCTCGAAACCGCAGTTTTCACAGGGATTGCTCTTTTAGTTTCGTCACTGGGTGATGTTGCTATTGGCGCCCACCAAATTGCCTTCAACGTTTGGGATATGTTCTACATCCCAATGCTCGCTATTGGTGGTGCGATGGCGACGAGAATGGGCCATGCAATTGGTGCTCAGGATAAACCCGGTGTTTACCGCGCGCTCAAGGCGGGAATTATTTATTCAGTCGCTGTCAGCGCCACGACCATGGTCGTACTGCTATCGCTACCCAACCTCATTGTGTCGGTGTACACACAATCAACGGACATGTCGCTACTTGCAGTGCGCCTACTGAGTTTTGCCGCTCTGTTTGTAATGATCGATGCCGTGCAAATTGTGGGCTCGTTCTCGATGCGTGCCTACAAAAAAACAACCTTCCCGTTTATCGCTTCGATGGTGGCTTATTGGTTGATTGCCCTCCCTCTCGGCTATTACTTAGGCATCATGAGTTCCGACAACGCGTCGGACGGTGCAGCGGGCTTCTGGGTAGGCATCATTGTCGGCGTTGGCGTGGCCTCGGGCATGATCGCTATCAAACTAATCGGTCTTTTGAGGCAGCCCTTACCCAAAGATTTTGTCGCCGAAGCCTAGCGACTTAGATCGCATACTATGAAAAGCGACATCCTCCGTAAGACAAAGAGCGACGCCAGCCTTTAGAAATTACGAATGAGCGCATCCATCAACTGGGCCAACAGCAAGCTTATCAATACGCTGTTCTTTGGCATCGTAAACACGTAAGACGCCCCACGCAGGCGATACTTTCCCTGCAAGCGACAAGAGTGCGTCTTGTGCTTGCCAAGCAGCTATAACTCCAATCACCGGCCCAAGCACGCCCTCATTCCGACAATCGGCCGTTCGCTGAGCGTCAGTTACAGGCGCGATACACCGATAACACCCTTCTTTTCTAGAAGCACTAAACGCAGCGACCTGTCCGTGAAATCTCGTGGCTGCTCCCATAACCCAAGGTAATTCTAGTGTGTGGGTCGCCGCCTCAATATGGTGACGCGCCTCGAGGTTATCGGTTGCGTCGAGCACCAAATCGACACCTTTGAGAGACGCTTTGTCACGTTCTGAGTCAGTCCCAAACCGATAGCGCTCTGCTGTTATCGCAACGTCTTTATTGAGCGCACATAATTGACGCGCCAGAGCTTCGGATTTTGGCTGGTCGAGATCAGTCTCACGAAACGCAAGCTGACGATGAAGGTTACTGATGTCTACACGGTCATCGTCAATAAGGGTAATCGCCCCTACTCCGGCGCCAGCCAGATACAGCCCAATCATCGACCCCAGCCCACCGCAACCGACAATAGCCACAGAGGCAGACGCAATCGCCTCCTGCCCTGCGAAGTCGATTTCTGCTAGCAAAATCTGGCGCGAATAACGCTCTAACCATTCGTCGTTCATGCTGCCCAACATCCACCTGTCACACGCGGCCGCCCCGCAAGATCATGTCGCAATGTCACGTTGCCAAAACCACGCTCTGTCATCAACTTTGCCACACTCGCCGCCTGATCGTATCCATGCTCGATCAGCAACCAGCCCCCCGCCTCCAGGTGTCCCGGCGAAGCATCAATAATAGTTCGAATGGCGGCGAGACCATCATCGCCATCCGTAAGCGCATTTGTAGGCTCAAATCTGAGATCGCCGGCTGTTAGATGTGGGTCATTGGCAGCAATGTAAGGTGGGTTTGAAACAATCAGTGACCAGAATCTCCCGGAGAGGTCGCTCCACCAATCGGACTCTGTCAGCTCGATACCTAAGCCAAGCGCCAACGCGTTTTCACGCGCAACCGCTAATGCGGCAGGGCTTTCGTCGGTCGCGGTGACTTCAAGCTGCGGGCAGGCAGACTTCATTGCAAGTGCGATGGCACCACTGCCAGTCCCCATATCCAGAAGACTCGAACAGCCTCCCGATTGTGATATTTCGATTGCCCACTCTACGAGATATTCGGTCTCAGGTCGGGGTATCAATACGTCCGGGGTGACCTTCAATTTGAGCGACCAAAACTCGCGAAAACCCAATAGGTAGGCAAGTGGCATTCCACTCCGACGCTGCTGACAAAATTGCTCAAACTCTGTGACTACGGCCTCGGGTAACTCATCGGTGTCGTGGGCGATCAACCAAGCGCGCTCCTCACGACCCAGACAGTGCAAAAGCAGTGCCTCAGCATCACGCCGGAACCCTGCTTGCTTGGCCAGCGCTTGCTTTATATTCACGTGGCGCTTACTCGTCGCCGAGCGCGGCAAGGAGATCGGCCTGATGCTCCTGACGCAGCGGCTGGACCACAGCGTCCAAATCGCCTTGTACGACCTCGTCAAGCTTGTACAAGGTGAGATTAATCCGATGGTCAGTGACGCGCCCCTGTGGGTAATTATAGGTTCGAATACGATCGGACCGATCACCAGTCCCCACCAGATTACGGCGCTCTTCAGCCTGCTCCGCCGCCAATTGCTGCTCAGAAGCAGACGCTAGCTTTGCCTGCAAAAGCGACATCGCCCTAGCGCGGTTCTTATGCTGCGATCGCTCGTCCTGACACTCGACCACGATGCCCGTTGGGATATGGGTTAAGCGAACGGCAGAGTCGGTCGTGTTGACGTGCTGGCCGCCAGCGCCCGACGAGCGGTAAGTGTCGACCCGTAAATCTTCTTTGCGGATTTCAATTTCTTCGACCTCATCAGGTTCAGCCATGACCGCAACAGTGCATGCTGACGTGTGGATCCGCCCCTGAGACTCAGTCTCAGGAACTCTCTGCACACGATGTGCGCCTGACTCAAACTTTAGATGTGCGTATACCGACTCACCCGCTACACGCGTAATAATCTCCTTGTACCCACCATGCTCACCAGCACGCTCGGAGATAACCTCGATTGCCCAACGTTTACTCTCCGCATATCGCGAGTACATGCGAAATAAATCGCCTGAGAAGATGGCCGCCTCATCACCACCCGTTCCTGCACGAATTTCCAGAAAGACATTACTTTTGTCTTTGGGGTCTTTGGGCAGCATCAAGATCTGAAGATCAGCCTCAGCGGTTGCCATAAACGACTCAGCTGTTGTCACCTCTTCTTCAGCCATTTCCCTGACGTCGGGATCTGAATCAGTAAGCATCAGCCGCGCTTCTTCTAGATCATCCTGCGCGCGCCGATAGCCGTCATAGACTTTCACTACTTCATCAAGCTGCGCATATTCTTGTGACAGTGTTCTGAATTTATTGGGATCGGAAGCCGTTTCCGCATCAGCCAGTAACGCAGAGACTTCCTCGTGACGATCTGATAAGGATTCAAGCTTGGTAACAAGCGACGATTTCACAGTTAACAGCCTTTATCGAACGGCGCATGGTGTGTCTGCGCTGGGAGTCGAAATAGTTTAAAGAAGCGCCGAGCTACTGAAGTGTCGACGAACCGTCCGAAGGTATCGAAGAGGACACACCCAGCAACTCTGCTGCACGCGAGACATTAACACGATCGCCTTCTTTTGCGATCTGTTTTAGTCCTGCGGTTGGTGCGTGAATGAGTTTATTGGTTAGGTCACGTGAAAGGCGAGTAACTACTTCTTCCGCTGATTTCCCGCTTTCAAGTGCCTTCAGGGCACGCTCCAACTCGGCTTGCTGAATCGCCATAGCAGACTCGCGATAGTTCCTCACCACATCGGAAGACGCACGCAGGTGCCATGATGCTTCAACCTCAACAACACCCTCTTCAACAATCTTGTCCGCCTTATTGGCCTCATGGCTACGCAGCCGAACATTTTCCTCGACGACATCGCGCAGATCGTCCACGGTGTAGAGGTATACATCCGATAGCGAGGCGACTTGAGGCTCAATGTCTCGTGGGACCGCCAAGTCAATGAGAAGCGCGGGTCTGAAACGGCGGGCTTTTATCGCCTCCTCAACCGCACCTTTACCGAGAATCGGTAGTTGACTCGCTGTCGAACTGATAACGATATCCGCACTTGGGAGTCGCTCAGTTACGTCGGCGAGTAAAATAGCTTCCGCATTAAATTGCTCAGCCAGAGTCTCAGCGCGCTTGAGTGTTCGGTTTGCCACAATGAGCTTACCGAGCCCTGCCTCATTAAGATGCCTAGCCACGAGCTCGATAGTTTCGCCTGCACCAAGCAAAAGTGCCGTGCGGTTGCCAAGATCCGAAAATATTCGGCCTGCCAAATCAACTGCAGCGTAAGCAACAGACACAGGGTTCTCGCCGATCGCGGTATCCGTGCGCACGCGCTTAGCCAGTCGGAATGCTTCAGGAAAAAGCTTGCTCAAAGAATCGCCGATACCACCGCTCTCCTGAGAGACTGCGAATGCCGACTTTATCTGTCCGAGAATTTGGGGCTCACCCAAAACCATCGAGTTCAATCCCGCAGCCACGCGCACCAGATGTGTTAGCGCAGGAAGGCCGTGACTCCGATAAGTGCAAGTATCAAGATCCTCGGAGGACAATCCATGGAACTTTGCCAACCACTGCACAACATCGTCACCCGCAGCTACGGCCTGGTCTTCCTGTGCAAACCAGCCATAGATTTCGGTTCGGTTGCAGGTACTGAGGATAACGCCCTCTTCGAGCTGCGTAGAAGAGATCAAATCAGAAATCGCCTCGGGAACCACCTCAGGCGCAAACGCCTCCCGCTCGCGCACGTCGACCGGCGCTGAGTCGTGGTTAACTCCAATGACAATTATTTTTGACGTCATATATGTAAATTATAAAATACATTTTTTGGTCATGATACCAGACAAATTAGCAGACATGCGGGCATGTGCCGAATTCGTCGGGTATGTCATTATTACAGTTATGCATACGACAAAAACTTTATTTATCGCCTTATTTGTCGCCCTGGCGGGGTGTGCGACTGCGCCCGAGGACAATACCCTCATCACCGACGGATCAATAACGTCCAAGCAAGTCGATTCAGATGTCGCTGCTGATAGCCCCGTGCGCCCCTATGCGGACATGCCGAGTGCTCAACTCAAACAACTACTCGAAGCTGAGTTTGCGATCCGCGCAAGGAACTTGAAGGTTGGTCTAGAAAAGCTGCAAGCAGCTAGTCTCGCCATAGCTGATCCAGACATAGCCCGTCGCGCTCTGCAGTTAGCACAGTTTTTGCGAGACACTGAGGCAACGCTCGCAATGGCGCAGCGTGTATCGGACTTGTCCCCCGAGGACGGTTCAGCAGCCACCTTTGCTGCGGCGCTTTTGATCGAGCGTGGAGACATTGTAACGGCGCTCCCATACGCCAAGCGCGCATTCGCCTCCTCTTCTGACATCAATCCCGCCGCTCTGTTGAATGGCTTTAAAGATCAGCCCAGTGAAGCGCAAACCCTGATTCGAGGGCTAATAACTGACCTGAGTATCACTTACCCGGACGAGCCTCGTACCGTTTTTGCTCGGGCATTACTCGCATGGCGCGAGGGAAAGATCGAAAAGGCAGATCGCATCCTGCAAGAACTTTTCGCCCTCGAGCCTTATCATGAGCGCGGGACGCTGCTGATCACGGAAATTCGATTACGCACCGATGAGAGCATAGCGTTCGACTATCTTCTTGAAGCCATTCAGGCCACCAACAGTCCGCTTTTACGTTATCAGTATGCTCGCTTTCTGATGGGGAAACAGCGACTGACTGAAGCAAAGGAACAGTTTGATGCCTTAGTGGAGATAGCGCCCGAAAATACCGATTACGCGATGGGAGCAGCGCTCCTTGATTTGGAACTCGACCAACCCGCGGCAGCACTGGTCATTCTCGATCGCATCATTTCGATGAAGCAGCGCCTCAACGAAGCACACCTATACCGTGGAATTGCTCTGAGCCGCCTGGGTGATAGATCGGGCGCATTACAATCCTTCAAGCAAGTAGGTCCGTCTTCTAATCTCACTACCGCTTTACGAGAAGCCAGTGCGCTGCTGATGGCCGAAAGATCTCCACAAGCAATAGATGCCTTTTTTAAAGCGCATCGCGAGGCATACCCTGATGCACGTGAAATCAATTTTATCTTCCATGCTGAGTCACTGACTTCAATAGACGCTGCTCAAGCCATCGATGTCCTATCTCAGGGTGTAGAGGCAGTGCCCAATTCAACGCGCATGCTCTACGCACGAGCCAATTTACTGGAGAGAGCTGGGCGCTTTGCTGCCGCAGAGAGTGACTACCGAAGTGTTCTTGAACTCACTCCCGGAGATGCAGGTGCCCTCAATGCACTTGGCTATGCACTGACGAACAACACTGAACGATTCTCTGAGGCTGCAGAGCTTCTTGAAGAGGCCATTGCGAAAGACCCGCGCAACCCGGCAATCATCGACAGTTTGGGATGGGTTTATTTCAAATTAGGAAAAAATCGTCAGGCCGAAGTGCTACTCAAAGAAGCATACCAACAGTACCCAGACCCTGAAGTTGCGGCTCATTTGATCGAACTCCTATGGTCAGTGGGACGCGAAATCGAGGCCCGCGACTTGATGACAGCACAGTTAAAAACATCGCCCAATAACACCTTGCTCATCGATACGGCGATGCGACTCGCAATACCTCTCCCAAAGTGAGACGGTAATGGATATACGTGGGCTTTTGATTACTCTGATGATGGCCATAGCCATGACGGGGTGTGCACATCAAACCCGCACCATAATTCCGCAACCTATTTCAACCGAGTCTCAGGTATCACTCACAGAGCCTTGGATCGCGAAGGGCAAATTATTGGTAACAACGGAGGGCTCCAAGCAGTCGCTACGTTTTAATTGGCACCACAATACTGCCGCAGATGACATCATCAGCATTGGGGATACACTCGGTATTCGACAGCTTGAACTCCATGAACGTAACGGGGTGCTATTTCAACGACTGGCCGACGGCACTCTCCAGCCCATTCATACTCATCAGCTTGAGGGAGAGCTCAGCGCGCTCAGTTTGCTGTCACCATCCGATTTGGCCAAAGCCTTGACTGGGAAAACATTGATCTCCAAAGCTGTGCGCTCAGAGGTTACGGCTTGGCAGTCGGTTGATGGCATCAACGCGCCACGCGTTATTCAATTGAAAGCGACTGGCATCGCAGTAAAGGTCGTTATCAACCGTTGGGAACTGACCAAAAATGTCTAGCAATGCAATCGAAGTGCTCAGCCCCGCGAAATTGAATTTGTTTCTTCATGTGACTGGGCGTCAAGCTAACGGATATCACGAGCTGCAAACCGTCTTTCAACTCCTTAACTGGGGAGATACCCTCAGGTTCGAATTAAGCGACAT
The DNA here is from genome assembly GCA_000227505.4 of gamma proteobacterium HIMB55. Taxonomy (NCBI): domain Bacteria; kingdom Pseudomonadati; phylum Pseudomonadota; class Gammaproteobacteria; order Cellvibrionales; family Halieaceae; species gamma proteobacterium HIMB55. Next base: position 1,819,227 of record AGIF02000001.1, read on the forward strand.
ACCAGGCGTTCACCTGACCTCCGATCTCAGCGGGGTCAACCCTACTGACAACCTAATCATCCGCGCTGCAAACTTATTGTCCCTACCGAGTGATGCGGGCGTCTCGGTCACCGTTGAGAAAGTTATCCCTATGGGCGGCGGCCTTGGAGGCGGAAGCTCTAATGCAGCAGTCACGATGCTTGCACTGAATAAGCTCTTAGCGCTGGGGTACAGCGTTGATGAGATGGCCAATATGGGTGCGGCTTTAGGTGCTGACGTCCCTGTATTTGTGCGTGGACAATCGGCATGGGGCGAGGGTATAGGTGAGAAGCTGACCCCGATTGAGCTCCCAAATCGCTGGTATGTAATTATTTACCCCAATTGTCATGTCTCAACACAGGAAATCTTCACCGCTCCAGAATTGACACGCAATACTCCGCCAATTACAGTGTCGGCCTTTTTCGACGGGGCGGTACGCAACGACCTCCAACCAGTGGTTGAGGCGCGTTATGAACCAGTGAAAACAGCCTTGGAATGGCTGTCTGAACGCGGCTCCGCGATGATGACCGGAAGCGGCGCGTGTGTATTCGCCGCGTACGACGAACGCGAAATAGCCGAGCAAGTTGCTGGCGAGGCCGCGGGCCCATTTAAGGCCTTCGTCGCAGAGGGAATTAATCGCTACTCATTGTAGTAGCATTGACAAATTATTGGGGCGTCGCCAAGCGGCAAGGCAGCGGGTTTTGATCCCGCCATTCGGAGGTTCGAATCCTCCCGCCCCAGCCATTTTCTACTCGCAGGATGCCCCGCATGTCTTCGAAAATGATGGTCTTTACGGGCAACTCAAACCCCGACTTAGCTAGGAAGGTAGCGAGCCGCCTTTATCTCGAGCTAGGCAGCGCCAAAGTTGGAAAATTCTCCGATGGTGAGATCACCGTTGAGCTCAACGAGAATGTTCGAGGCAAGGACGTTTTCGTACTGCAAAGCACCTGCGAGCCGACGAACGACAATCTGATGGAGCTGTTGCTCACCATCGACGCTCTTCGGCGAGCGTCCGCAGGCCGCATTACAGCAGTTGTCCCCTACTTCGGCTACGCGAGACAAGATCGACGTGTAAGATCGTCTCGTGTCCCGATCTCCGCCAAGGTGGTTGCGGACATGATGGTTAGCGTAGGCGTCGACCGTGTACTCACCGTAGACCTTCACGCTGAGCAGATTCAGGGCTTCTTCACCTGCCCCGTGGACAACGTTTACGCCTCACCCATCCTTAACGACGATATTGTTGCCAGCAAATATAAAGACGTCGTGGTGGTATCTCCCGATATCGGCGGCGTGGTCAGAGCCCGCGCAATCGCAAAACAGCTCGATGATGCTGACCTAGCCATTATCGACAAGCGCCGACCGCGCGCCAACGAGTCTGAAGTGATGAACCTGATAGGTGATGTCGAAGGCCGCACCGCGATCATGGTCGATGACATGGTTGATACTGCAGGGACGCTTTGCTCCGCAGCCAACGCGCTTAAAGAGCGTGGCGCGAAAAAAGTGGTCGCCTACTGCACGCACGCCGTACTTTCAGGCAAGGCGCTCGACAACGTACGCAACTCGCAGCTCGATGAGTTAGTGGTAACTGACACCATTCCACTGAGCGCTGAAGCAAGAAGCATCCCAAAAATCCGCCAGCTAACCCTCGCGGATTTGCTCGCAGAATCGATTCGTCGAGTGAGCAACGAAGAATCCATTAGCGCACTGTTTGACGCATAAAACAGTGTAAACCCACCCACCCTCCAACTGGTCGCAGGTTTGAGGGTGTTTTTGTCAAAGGAGACAGACCATGTCTGACACTTTTGTAGTAGAAGCCGAGCTTCGTAGCGATGAAGGGAAAGGTGCGAGCCGCCGCCTTCGCCGACTCGAAGCAAAAGTACCCGCCATCATTTATGGAGGCGATAGTGCCCCTGTAAGCCTTTCGCTGATCCGCAAGGACCTCGAAAAACACCTCGAAAAAGAGGCGTTTTACTCAGCGATTATCGAAGTTGCTTACGATGGCAAAAAAGAAAAAGCGATCTTGAAGGCGCTTCAGCGTCACCCTGCAAAGGATTTCCCAATGCACGCTGACTTCTTCCGAGTTGAAGCAGACAAGGCGATCAAGGTCTCCGTGCCACTGCACTTTGTTAATGAAGAAACCTGCGTCGGTGTCAAGCTGGGTGGTGGTCGTATCCAGCACACAGTCAACGAAGTGGAAGTCCTTGCACTCCCTGCTGACCTACCTGAGTTCATCGAAGTCGATATGGCAGACATTCAAGTGGGCGACATCGTTCACCTCTCAGATCTCAAGTTACCCGACGGCGTTACCTCTACTGCTCTCGCATTAGGCGAGGACCGTGACATGGGTGTGGCGAGTGTTCTTGCACCTCGCGGTGGCAAAGGAGCTGCTGGTGCAGCGGACGACGCCGAAGAAGAATCTGCTGACGACGCAGCTAGCGAAGACGCCGGCGACGAGAGCTAACAGTGAAGCCCAGTATTCGACTCATTGTCGGTCTGGGTAACCCTGGCGAAAAATATATCGGCACTCGCCATAATGCGGGTGCCGATTTCGTTTCGGCGGTAGCAAAACTCAACGCTATCGAACTCAAAGCTGACAAAAAGGTGGCCGGCCGAATTGGGCGCGGTATCGTAAACGGGCAAGACACACGCCTGTTAATCCCTGACACCTTCATGAACCACAGCGGTAAAGCTGTGGGACTTGCAGCCAAGTATTTTCAAATAAGCCCCGAGCATATCCTCATTGCTCACGATGAGCTCGATATGCCACCGGGCGCAAGCCGCTTTAAGTTTGATGGCGGACACGGCGGTCATAATGGGCTTCGCGATATCATTCCAGCGCTTGGTGGGAGTCGCGCGTTTTGGCGCCTACGCGTTGGCATTGGGCACCCGGGCAATGCAAACAAAGTATCGGCTTGGGTGCTGAACAAAGCATCAAAGATTGAACAGGCACTTATCGATCAATCTCAGAACGAAGCCATTAGGGCACTGGAGCTACTCATGGCAGGCGATGACGTGAAAGCCATGACGCAATTACACAGTAATGACAAAACAAAAGACGACCTCTAAGGACAGTTTCTATGGGTATTAAATGTGGCATTGTTGGCCTTCCAAACGTTGGCAAATCAACGCTGTTTAATGCGCTCACCAAAGCAGGTATTGATGCTGAAAACTTCCCGTTCTGTACCATCGAACCCAATGCTGGCGTGGTATCGGTCCCCGACCCTCGACAGGATGCGATCCAAGCCTTAGTGAATCCAGAGCGCTGCATCCCCGCAACCATGGAGTTTGTAGATATTGCAGGCTTGGTCGCTGGCGCGTCTAAAGGCGAAGGACTTGGTAACCAGTTTCTTGCAAATATTCGTGAGACGGATGCCATCGCGCATGTGGTGCGCTGCTTTGAAGATCCAAATGTGATTCACGTAGCGAATCAAATCGATCCGCTGGCAGATATTGAAACCATCAATACAGAGCTTGCTCTCGCCGATCTTGAGAGCTGTGAGAAGCAGTTGCAGCGGGTTATTCGAACCGCAAAGAGTGGCGACAAAACAGCTGTTGCTACCAAAGCACTGCTCGAGGACAAGCTACTGCCTCATTTAAACGAGGCGCTTCCGGTTCGTGCACTCGATCTCGATGAGAACGAGCAAGCCCTCGTAAAAATGATGCACCTTCTCACCACAAAGCCAACGATGTACATCGCCAATGTTGCCGAAGACGGCTTTGAGGACAATCCACATCTTGATGCGGTTAAGCAATTTGCCGAAGCCGAGAACGCCGGTGTCGTCGCTATTTGTAACAAACTCGAGTCTGAGATTTCAGAACTGGAAGACGATGAAAAACTCGAATTCCTCGCTGATATGGGCATGGAAGAATCTGGCCTCGATCGCACGATTCGCGCGGGCTACGCTCTACTCAACCTGCAGACCTACTTTACGGCAGGCCCCAAAGAAGTAAGAGCATGGACAGTGAAAGTGGGGGCCACGGCTCCAGAAGCTGCGGGCGTTATTCACACTGACTTCCAAAAGGGTTTCATTCGCGCCGAGGTAGTCGCCTACAATGATTTCATCAGTCTGAAAGGTGAATCGGGCGCCAAAGAAGCTGGCAAATGGCGACTAGAAGGAAAGGATTACACCGTTGCGGATGGTGACGTCATTCACTTCCGCTTCAATGTGTGAGCGCTAAATCGCAAGCGCAGCCCTGACCTGCTCGATATCGTGACGTGCCGCAGTGAGGACAGCTACCCCCTTCCCGGCCTCATCAAGTGTTAGTCCCAAATGCTTCACAGCAGGCGCTCGACGCAGGTCGGCCGTTTTCTCGCCGGGGATGCCGGACAACAAATGCAATTGAGCGACCTGAACTAAATCGACCAGACGGACCACCTGCTCGGACGCTCGCTCAAAGTTGTCCGCATGCAGTGCAGCGAAGACAAACTCTTCATCTAGATTCCATTGACGCAACATCAACGCACCCAACTTCCCGCTTAAGTGTTCAATAGCTTCTGTTAAAGCTTCATCACTTAGCTCATCAGTAGAGAACGCATTGGCGTATTTGATGATCGCCAGCTCCCCAATATCGTGGACCAAACCAGCCAGTAACGCCTGATCAGGGTCAACGCCCACCTGATGACGGGCCAGAACCGAGCAATTGGCAGCAACTCGAGCACTGTGCTCCCACAACTCGCGCATTCTCCTCCGGAGTCTCGGTTGCTCGGTCACAAATATTTGTTTGATCGTAAGCCCCGTCACGATATCCCGAACGGCGGTCATACCGATTCGTGCTACCGCCTCATTCAGCGACTGAATGGGTTCATAGCCCGCATAAAGAGGAGAGTTCGCGACCTGAATTAGCTTCGTCGTGATGGCGATATCGGTTTGAATAATCAGCGTCAGGTCAGATGCTGACGACGATGGATCTTGCGTTTTTCGCCTCACCGCAAGACCGAGTTCCGGCATGATTGGCAATTCAAGCTCGTCGTTGAGCGCATCACGAACAATCTGACGCACAAAAGCACCTGCCGCCTCCGGTAAGTCTGCGAGGTCCAAGTCAGATTCAGCGATCACAATTTCCGGCTCAATCCAATCACGCTCAGCCGTGCCAGAAACTTGCAGAGAGTCACTGGGCACAGAAGCTTTTGAATGATCTGCGGAGTTGTTAGAACCACCGAATAGTCGGCGAAAAGGCTTCAACATTGATTTTCTGGCCAAGCGCTTAGAGAGCAAACAGTAAGGCGCGAAAAAGTAACAAATTCAAGCTGCAGGACATTGACCTGTGATCTATTTCTCGACACACTACGCGCCCTCGTGGCTACGTAGCTCAGCTGGTTAGAGCACAGCATTCATAATGCTGGGGTCGGTGGTTCAAGTCCACCCGTAGCTACCATCTATTCCTGAAAAGCAGCGGCCTTTATCGCTGCTTTT